>JAUYUA010000092.1 GCA_030694935.1 Lutibacter sp.
TTAGCGTTGAGCAACTAAAATATTAAAATTACAAAAATCCTTATTTTTAGGGGTAGCTTTTTATTGACTTAAAAATAAATAATAAAAATTAAAATACTGATAATCAGCACTTAAAATAATAAATCATAAACAGATGAAAAACATTATACCTATTTTTATTTTATTAATTGCATTTTCTTCCGTTGGGCAGTCCGTTCAAAAAACGAGTGGAAAATCATTTGAATCCGTTTCAAAAACTAAAGATTCTCCGCAAGTTTTTGCCTTCCAAAAAGGAGAATGGCTAAAGTTTAAAATGAGCTACAGCAATTTTTTAAATGCAGGTTTTTCAACAATGGAAGTGAGAGAAACTACAAATAACCAAAAAGAAGCGTTTCATATCCTCGGGAAGGGAAAATCTACCGGAATTGTGAGTTTGTTTTTTAATGTGACAGACGATTATCAAACTTTTATGTATAAAGAATCTTTATTGCCGTATCGTTTCATCAGAAAAATTGATGAAGGCGGTTATACCAAAGACGAAGAAATCTTGTTCAATCACGACAAAAAAGAAGCCATTGTAAAAAACCACAAACGCAACACCGTAGACAAACACCCAATAGGTGACGATATTCAGGACTTATTATCAACTTTATACTATCTGAGAAATCAAAATTTAACCAATTTGAAAGCTGGCGATGAAATTGAAATAAAAATGTTTCTTGATAAAGAAACCACCAGTTTTAAATTTCATTTTTTGGGAAAAGAGGTGGTGAAAACCAAATTTGGCAAAGTTAAATCTTTGAAATTTAGACCGATGGTGCAAACTGGCCGCGTTTTTAAAGAGCAAGAAAGCCTCACTATTTGGATAAGTGATGATGAAAACAAAATTCCGTTGCTTATTAAAGCTTCGCTTACCGTGGGCTCTCTGCGAGCAGATTTAGACCAATATAAAGGTTTAGCACACCCTTTTAACATAATTTTTTGAAATAAAATTGTATTTTCGCAATTCATTTGTTGATTCAAATTTAATTGTTAAAATAGCATACCTTGAAAAAATTACTTGCCCTTTTATTCGTTGTTCTAAGTATTGCCTGTAAAAATGAAAAACCTGAAACCGTATTAATCCCTGAAAAAATTGTTTATGAATTTGGTTATAGATTAAATGATTATAAAGTTATTAATGACACCTTAAAATCAGGAGAAAACTTTGGGGAGATTTTATCAAGAAATAACATTAGCAGCTCCAAAATACATGAAATTGTCACCAAGATAAGGGATTCTTTTAACATTAGAAGCCTTAAAGCGGGAGTGCCTTACACCATACTGGCTAAAGAAGATTCAACCCAACAAGCACAAGTATTTATTTACAGGCAGTCAAAAATTCTTTACACCATTATAGATTTTAAGGATTCGACAATTTTTGTGGTTAACGGAAAAAGACCTATTAAAACTAAAATCACAACAGCATCTGGATTAATTACCACACATCTTTCGCACGCTATCAAAAGTCAAGGATTAAGTCCGGATTTAACCTACAAAATGGCCGATGAAGTTTTTGCCTGGGCCATCGATTTTTCCAAGCTTCAAAAAAATGATAAATTCAAATTGGTATACGAGCAATTTTACATTGAAGACACCATTCCTGTTGGAATAGGAAAAATAAAAGCCGCCTATTTTGAGCATAACGACAAACCATTTTATGCCTTTAATTATAAAACCGATTCTACCCATAAAGTTTCAGAGTACTACGATGAAAAAGCCAATATTTTACGTCGGCAATTTTTAAAAATGCCTGTAAAATTCAGTAGAATTTCTTCAAAATACAATTTACAACGACGCATTGCCTATTACGGGAATAAAATTAAAGCGCACAAAGGGACAGATTATGCCGCTCCAATTGGGACACCAATTGAAGCTACCGCAAATGGCAAGGTAACAGAATCAAAGTATGCTGGCGGCAATGGAAATTATGTTAAAATTAAACATAACGGAACTTACAGCACACAATATTTGCATATGAGCAAACGAGCGGTTAAAGTTGGGGATTATGTAAAACAAGGGCAAACTATTGGCTATATTGGGATGACAGGGAATACGGCCGGGCCACATGTATGCTATCGTTTCTGGAAAAATGGGGAGCAAGTTGATCCGTTAAAACAAAAGTTTCCAAATTCAGAACCTATGAAAAAAGACAAAGTGCCTGCTTACAACAAATATATTGGGCCACTTAAAATTCAATTGGATTCCATAGAATATCCAGAAAATAATATTTTATTTTAATAGAAATAAACAGCAATTAATTCTCAGAGCAAGACCATGAAGAACATCAACCCAACCGAAACAAAAGCTTGGCAAAAGCTAACATCACACTATAAAACCTTAGAGTCAGTTCATTTAAAATCAATGTTTAGCAATGACCTTGATCGAAAAAATAAATTCACCATCAATTTCAATGATTTTGAATTTGATTATTCAAAAAACAGAATTACTGAAGAAACACTGAAACATTTATTGGATTTGGCCCATGAAGTTGATTTGGAAAGTGCCATAGAAGCTTATTTTTCGGGTGAAAAAATTAATAAAACCGAAAACAGGGCGGTATTGCACACTGCTTTAAGAAACCAATCAAATGAAGCCGTTTTATTTGAAGGAAATAATATTATGGTTGACGTAAAAGATGCCTTGAGTAAAATGGAGTCTTTTACCGATAAAATTGTTTCTGGAGATTGGAAAGGTTACACCAATAAATCGATTACCGATGTGGTAAATATTGGTATTGGCGGATCGGATTTGGGACCTGACATGGTGGTGGAATCTTTAAAATATTATAAAAACCATTTAAACGTTCATTTTGTGTCAAATGTTGACGGTGACCACGTTCAGGAAGTGATTAAAACCTTGAATCCGGAAACCACTTTGTTTGTCATTGTTTCAAAAACATTTACCACTCAAGAAACCCTTACCAACTCAACTACCATAAAAAAATGGTTTTTGAAAACTGCTTCAGAAAGCGATGTCACAAAACATTTTGTGGCAGTTTCCACCAATTTAAAAGCAGCGAATGGCTTTGGCATTGCCGCAGAAAATGTTTTTACTATGTGGGATTGGGTTGGCGGCCGATTTTCATTGTGGAGCACCGTTGGCTTAACCATAAGTTTGGCTGTTGGCTTCAATAATTTCAAGGAATTGCTTATTGGCGCTTATGAAATGGATGAACATTTTAAAAATACGCCTTTTGAAAACAATGCGCCGGTAGTTTTAAGTTTGATAGGTGTTTGGTACACCAACTTTTTTAATGCGGAAACCGAAGTCATTTTACCTTACACGCAATATCTAAGTAAATTTGCGCCTTACCTGCAACAAGCCATTATGGAAAGCAATGGCAAAAGCGCCGACAGAAACGGAAAACGGGTAACCTACCAAACCGGAAATATTATTTGGGGAAGCACAGGCACAAACGCCCAACATGCTTTTATCCAATTATTGCATCAGGGAACCAAATTAATTCCGGCCGATTTTATCGGATTTAAAGAATCACTTTACGGAAACACCGAACATCACACCAAATTAATGGCCAACTTTTTTGCGCAAACCCAAGCATTGGCCGAAGGAAAAACAAAAGAAGAAGCGCATTTGGATTTAAAAATGCAAGGTAAAATGGATGAAATAGAAACCTTGTTGCCTTACAAAGTTTTTGAAGGTAACAAACCAAGCACCTCTATTTTAATCACAAAACTAACGCCTAAAACTTTGGGAAGTTTAATTGCCTTTTATGAACACAAAATATTTGTTCAGGGAATTATATGGAATATTTTCAGTTTTGACCAGTTCGGCGTTGAATTGGGGAAAGAATTGGCCAATAAATATCTACAAAAATAGTTATTTGCCTTTAGTCAATTATTGAAATTTTGGAGCAAATAAAACACTATAATGAAGTAATTCTCATTTTAAACTGAGACCTAAAATGCTTCTTAATAAACCTTCTCACAAAAACGGCTGATTTTTTATAAATGATGCCGTTTTTTTATTAGAAATACGTTTTTATTATTTCCGCATAACTTACTGTTAATCAATCAACAAGTATTTATTCCGTTATTTGGCCACTTATTCTTTTTAGACTTTAAGCAACTTATACACAATATTTACATCTGTTAATAAACTGTTAATATATAAAATAAGGAAAGTCAGTTTTAAAGGTGTTTTTTACTACATTTATTTGTCTTAAATTTTTGTTAAAAACTTAACAATTTATTAAAGATTCATTTGGTAAAAATGACCAATTTTGCACAAACATTTAATTCAAATTTAATTTAAACAATGAGAAAATTTAAAAATTTGTTAATGGTAGTACTATTAATTAGTTCTTCTGCCATTTTCGCTCAAACCAAACTTACAGGTAAGGTTGTTGATGAAACAAATCAACCATTACCAGGCGCTTCTTTAGTTGTTAAAGGAACAAAAGCTGGAGCTTCTTCAGATTTTAACGGAAATTTTACCCTAGAAACTGCGGTTGCTAGCGGTACTTTGCAAGTTTCATTTGTTGGTTATTTAACAACTTCTGTGTCATTTAACGGAAATGCCAATTTAGGTACAATTACGTTAAAACCTTCTGCTGAATCATTGGAAGAAGTAGTAATTACAGGTGTTATAGATGTCGCTAAAGAGCGATACACTCCTGTTGCTGTTTCTACTATTAAAGCTTCAGAAATTCAAGAAAAATTAGGATCTCAGGAATTTCCAGAAATTTTAGCCAACACACCTTCTGTTTATGCAACAAAAGGCGGTGGAGGATTTGGAGATTCCAGAGTAAACATTCGTGGATTCGACCAAAGAAATATTGCGGTAATGATTAATGGAGTTCCCGTTAATGATATGGAAAATAGCGCTGTATACTGGAGTAACTGGGCTGGTTTATCAGATGTTACCTCAGCAATGCAAGTACAACGTGGTTTAGGGTCTTCAAAATTGGCGATATCTTCTGTTGGAGGTACGATTAATGTGGTTACAAGAACTTCTAGCATGAAAGAAGGCGGATCTCTTGGTTCTACTTTCGGCAATGATGCTTACATGAAATTTCAAGCTTCTTATTCCACAGGCAAAATGCAAAATGGCCTTTCGGCATCTGTTTTATTAAGCTCTACCACTGGAGACGGTTATGTGGACGGAACTAAATTTGAAGGAAAAAATTATTTCATCGCTTTAGGGTATGAATTTAATGACAGACACGACATTCAATTTACTTTTACTGGTGCTCCTCAATGGCATAACCAAAGAAGTTTTGCCAATAGATTAGAAGATTACATTAAATATGGCGATCCAGTTGCTAACGAACCTGATATAAAATATAGTTCAGATTGGGGATATTTAAACGGTAAGGAATATGCATGGACAAGGAATTTTTATCATAAACCCGTAGCTTCCCTTAATTATGATTTCAAAATTTCTGAAAAAACCAAATTATCTTCAGTATTATACGGTTCTTGGGGTAGAGGTGGCGGAACAGGCAACATTGGAAAAAGCCCATTCGGTTTTAAAACCGTAGATGGATTGGTTCCTTTTGATGACTTTGTGGCATACAATACGGGCACCTATACTTTTCCAAGCGGAAATAGCACAACAACTTTAGGCACACCTCTTGCGCCAAGTGCAGCAGTTGGCCATGTTGGGGAGTATGTAACAAACAGATCTACTGGTTTCACCCGAAGGGCATCTATCAACTCTCATGACTGGTACGGAGCGGTTATCAATTTAAATACAGAATTAACTGAAAATTTAAAACTTGATTTTGGTATTGATGCCAGAACTTACACTGGTTACCATTTCAGAAACATCAATGACCGTTTGGGTGCTGACGTGTATTATGACAATGTTAATGTAAATTACCAACCAACGGGCAGATATTTGTACGAAACTTATTCTGCTTCGCCAAGCCTTAATCCTTTTACTGATATTAAAGATCAAGAAAAAATTGAGTATAATAACAATGGATATGTAAGATGGTTAGGCGCGTTTACGCAATTGGAGTATGCCACTGAAAAACTTTCCGCTTTTATTCAAGGTGCTGTTTCTCAACAAGGATTTAAAAGAGAAGATACTTTCATTTATTTGGAGTCTAATCCATTATACGAAACTGATTTCGAAAATATTTTAGGAGGAAACATTAAAGGTGGGGTGAATTACAACATCGATGAAAGTAATAACGTTTTTGTAAACTCAGGATTTTATTCAAAACAACCTAATTTTAGTTCAGTTTATCCAAACAACAAATCAATTCTCAATGAAAATTTAACGAATGAGAAAGTTTTAGGCATAGAAGCAGGATATGGTTTCCGTTCAGCAATATTTAGTGCTAACCTAAACTTATATTATACTTCCTGGAAAGACAGATACCAAAGATCTACGGACTCTAGTGTGGACAATGTTGGCGGATACTTTGATTTTGCAGGTATTACAGAGATACACTCAGGTATTGAACTTGAAGTGAGTGCCAAGCCAATTCCACAGTTAAGTCTAAACGGAATGGTTTCCATAGGTGATTGGAATTATGACGGAAATGTAACCAGTAATAGATATGATGCCAGCAACACACAAATTGGCACTGGTACCACTTTATACTTGGACAAAGTAAAAGTTGGGGATGCTGCCCAAATTACAGCAAGTCTTGGTGCAAGATATGAAATCATCTCAGGCCTTAATGTAGATGCAAATTACAGAGTTGCAGATAAATTATATGCTTCAATTGACCCAGCCAGATTTTCTTCTGAAGCAAACAAAGGCTCTTTAGAGTTGCCTTCTTATGGATTGATGGATGCAGGTATTTCTTATAAAATGATGCTTGGAGCTGATAAAAGCAAATCGCTTAACTTCAGATTGAATGTGAACAACGTTTTAGATGAGGTTTATATTTCTGAATCAAGAACTAATATTTTTGCAGATGATATCAAAACCGCTGCTACACCTACAACTCCTGCGATTACTTATGAACAGGCGGGTGCAATCTATGATGGTGTGGCTACTGCCAATCAAGTTTTCTTCGGTTATGGAAGAACTTGGAATTTCTCTCTTAAATATAGCTTCTAGATTTTTATAAAACACAAGCATAAAAACCACCCAAATCGGGTGGTTTTTTTGTTTAACCCACATTGCAGCTAAATAGGCGTTAAGTGCTGTAATAGTGTTGTTTTATTTTTTTTGAGTTCCGAGCTGTGTACTACGGATTTTCGTTTTACAAAAGGATAAAATTTGTATTTTAGAGCTGTATAAATATTTTGGATAGCTTCGTCTGGTTCGGAACATCTTCTGGTAGCAATTGTTTCATTTTCAAAGTTAATACCTGTTGTAGTTACGATTTTTTGAGTATTTCCAATGCGTACAATTTCTTGCCAATCATGGTAGATTTTTTTTGTTTTAGCTGATATCGAATGCTGTTTACCAACCAATATGCCAACAATCCCAAGTGCAAATGCGCCATGGTTGATTCGTCATTTTTATAATAAATTGGGCGTAGATCTAAATCTGTTTTTAGCGTTCTAAAAGTGCTTTCTATCTCTCGAATGGTGTTGTAAATGCTCCAAAGCGTCTGCTCATCTTTTGGTTGGAGGTTAGTTCTGACGAAATAAACACCAAGATTTTCGTTGATTTGTTGATTTGTTTTTTCTTTTTTGACGCAAAGATCATCAATCACAAACTTATTTGAAAGATGGGGTTAGTGGGATGGATACGTTTCTCCCACTCTAATTGCATTGGAGTATAGCAATTATAAATTTGTTTACACTTAATAAATTGCAGTAGTAACAAGGATTAAAAATCCAAGTCTTCGAGATTATTTAAGGTTTTACCAAAGTTTTAAACTTGTTTAGTAACTATAATATTCATTTGCACTAAATTTGTGGTTTAATTTTAAAAAAAATGAATCTAAAATTTTTCCAAAAATCTGTTCCAACACTTATTATTATGGCTGTTTTTTCAGTTGGGATGGTTTATGCCATATACTCGCTTTTAACGCCCGAAAAAAAATTGCCGATTTTCAATCCTGCCGACGTAAATCCTAAATTGGTTGATGAAAGCGTGGTTCATATCAGAAGAAACCATAAAGTTGCCGATTTTAATTTGATCAACCAAAATGGGGAAATTGTGACACATGAAGATTATAAAGACAAAATATATGTGGCTGACTTTTTCTTTACGCGTTGCATGACCATTTGCCCGGTGATGACCAATAATATGGGAAAATTGCAGGAAGTTTTTAAAAATGATGATGACATTAAATTTTTGTCGCTTTCTGTAACGCCAGAAATGGACAGCATTCCTGTTTTAAAAGAATACGCCGTTAATAAAGGAGTGATTGATGCCAAATGGAATATCACCACAGGCGACAAAAAACACATTTATGAGCTGGCGCGCAAAAGCTATTTTGCCGTTTTGGATGAAGGTGATGGCGGATTGCAGGATTTTATCCATACTGAAAATTTTATATTGGTCGATAAAAAACGTCAGATACGAGGTTTCTATGATGGTACAGACAGTGAAGACATTGAACGATTAATTCTGGATATAAAAATATTGCAGAATGAATCTAAATAAGTGATAATTATCATTGTTTAGAATCATTCTAATTTAGTATATTTGCCTATTATTTATAATTATTCTTAATAATGGGAGATACTATAGCAAATTTGAAGATTGGTGAAATAGGAATTATTCAAGATTTTTGCCTAGATGCTATTCCATTAAATCTTTTGGAAATGGGCTGCTTGCCTGGGAAAGAAGTTAGATTGTTACAAATTGCTCCTTTAAAAGATCCTTTATACATCAAAGTAAACGGAAGCCATTTAGCCATAAGAATAGAAACGGCAAAACAAATTAACATTACCAAGTTGCGCTAATGAAAAGCAATTCGCTTTTAAATATAGCCTTGGTTGGAAACCCCAATACAGGTAAAACTTCTTTATTCAACCAACTTACGGGTTTAAATCAGAAAGTTGGAAATTACCCTGGAATTACCGTTGATAAAAAGCAGGGAAGATGTAAAATTTCCGAGTATTTAACTGCTGAAATCACCGATTTACCTGGAACTTACAGCATAAATCCAACCACTTTAGATGAAACCATTGTGCTGGAAACCTTGCTTAATGAAAGCAATAATTCATATCCCGATTTGGTTATTGTGGTTGCTGAAGTTGAAAACCTCAAACGAAACCTGTTTTTATTTTCTCAAATAAAAGATTTACAATTTCCTTCCATTTTGGTCATCAATATGTCGGATCAAATGATTAGAAAAGGAATCACTATTGATATTGAAGCCTTAAAGCGGGAATTAAAATCGGAAATAATTTTAATCAGCGCCAGAAAAAATTTGGGGATTGATGACTTAAAAAGAGAAATTGAAAATTATGAAAACTGGAATACAGAGCCCATTGCCAATATTTCAGACAAAATTGACACTGTATTTTTTGAAACTATAAAAACTACTTTTCCCGAATTTTCTTTATATAAATCGTGGCTGTTGATTACCCAGCAAAAAAATTGCGCTTTTTTATCAAGCGAACTATATCAAAAAATTACGGCGTTTAATCCTGATAGTGAAAAAGTAAAAAAATATCAGCATAAAGAAACCATCTACAGGTATCAGATCATCAATGAAATTCTAAAGAAAACTTATGCTGTTGATAAAAATGAAGCGACAGATTTGCGTTCCAGACTTGATAAAATTTTAACCCATAAAATTTATGGGTATATCATATTTTTTGGGGTTTTGATGCTCATTTTTCAATCCATTTTTGAATGGGCCAGTTTGCCGATGGACTTAATTGACAGCTTATTTGCCAATGTAAGCGAACTTGCCAAAACCAACTTGCCAAAAGGAACATTCACCAATTTAATTGCCGAAGGCGTCATTCCGGGCATCGGCGGCATCGTCATTTTTATTCCGCAAATAGCCATTTTATTTTTGTTTATCGCAACCCTGGAAGAAACAGGTTATATGAGCAGGGTTGTGTTTTTGATGGATAAAATTATGCGAAAGTTTGGGATGAGCGGCAAAAGCATTATTCCGTTAATTTCGGGAACAGCCTGTGCCATTCCGGCAATTATGGCTTCAAGAAACATCAGCGACTGGAAAGAAAGATTAATCACCATATTGGTGATTCCTTTTACAACTTGTTCGGCACGTTTGCCGGTTTACGCCATTTTAATTGCTTTAATAATTCCCGATGAGCGTATTTTTGGCATTTTCAATTTACAGGGATTAACCTTAATGGGATTGTATCTTTTGGGTTTCGCAGCGGCAATTTCCTCTGCTATTTTACTGCACAATGTGTTAAAAATTAAAACGCAAAGTTTGTTTGTCATAGAAATGCCAAACTATAAATTGCCTTCTTTTAAAAATGTTTTTTATGAAGTTGTTGAAAAAACAAAGGCCTTTATTTTTGGTGCCGGTAAAATAATTTTGGCCTTGTCCATTATTTTGTGGTTTTTAGCCTCAAACGGGTCTGAAAAATTCAAAAATGCAGCTGAATATGTGACAACACAGGAATCTGCCAAACATTTAAATGATGATGTTCTTAACAAAAAAATAGCTTCTTACAGATTGGAACACTCCTATATTGGAACTATGGGAAAAGTAATTGAACCCGTCATTAAACCAATGGGTTACGATTGGAAAATAGGAATTGCTTTAATAAGTTCGTTTGCGGCACGTGAGGTTTTTATTGGCGCTTTGGCCACTATTTACAATGTAGGCAGCGATGGTGTAGGTTCGGGAACAATAAAAGAACGAATGGCGGCGGAAGTTGATTCGGTAACCGGCGAAAAAAGATTTAATTTTGCCACAGGAATGTCTTTGCTGTTATTCTATGCCTTTGCAATGCAATGTATTGGCACGCTTGCGATTGTAAAGCGTGAAACCAAAAGCTGGAAATGGCCAATTTTACAACTTACGGGAATGGGCGCTTTGGCTTATATCGTTTCAGTAATCACCTATACTATTCTAAGCTGATGCAGGATTATTTGGTATATATCGCTTTAGGACTCGCCATCACATTTTTGATAAAAAAGTATTTTTTTAAGTCGAAAAAGAAAGGCAATTGCGATACAGATTGCGACGGTTGCCATTAAGGTTGTTGAATCGTTTAGGTGTTTAACTGTTTATTTGTGGATTTTAACTGCCTACTGAAACTGCTCACTGCATACTAAATCGTTTAATTGTTTAACTGTGGATTTGTTTAACTGCCTACTGAAACTGCTCACTGCATACTAAATCGTTTAATTGTTTAATTTTTTCTACGCTTTATTATTTTAGGCTTTTCCAACTTCCGACTTCCGTCTTCCGTCTTCGGACTTTTTAACTGTTCAGGCGTTTAACTGTTTATTTGTAGTTTAATTCCTAATGTTTAGTCTAAATTCTCTCTTATTTCTAATTGGCAAATTTTTCATTCCAATTATTAATTCCCCCTTTGGGGGTTAGGGGGCCTTTAACTCAATCCCACATCCAAAGTCATCATAATTATAAATCCGGCTATAAATCCTAAGGTTGCGATATCGGTATATTTGTCTCTTTGCGTTTCTGGAATTACTTCTTCAACCACCACAAATATCATGGCACCGGCGGCAAAAGCCAAGGCGTAAGGTAAAATTGGCTGAAAAGTCATTACGGCCCAAGCACCGATTACTGCCGCAATAGGTTCAACCATTGCGGATGATTGTCCGTACATAAAACTTTTCGTTTTACTAAAGCCTTGTCTCCTTAATGGCATAGAAACCGCAAATCCTTCCGGGAAGTTTTGCAATCCAATTCCAATAGCGAGTGCAACAGCCCCGCCAATGGTTGCGCCATCAAAACCGGCCGCAACGCCGCCAAATAATACGCCTATTGCCAATCCTTCAGGAATATTGTGCAAGGTGATGGCAAGTACCAATAAAGTGGTTTTGTGCAAAGGTGTTTTTACGCCTTCCTTTTCTGTTTCTTTAAAGTTGATGTGTAAATGGGGCAAAACTTTGTCCAATCCAAACAAAAACAAAGCGCCCAATCCAAAGCCCACAACTGCCGGAATCACTTTTACAAATCCTTCGCCCGGACTCATTTCTATGCCCGGCGCCAACAAGCTCCAAAAGCTGGCAGCAACCATAACGCCTCCTGTAAATCCCAGCATTCCGTCAAATAGGGCACGGTTCATTCCTTTGAATAAAAAAACCAACGATGCGCCTAAGGCCGTTAATGCCCATGTGAATAATGTGGCATAAAATGCAGCTAAAATAGGATCGATACTTTTAAAATAGTCAATAATTTGTACCATATTTTATAAATTTTTTACGAATATATTTTTTGAAATTTGATTTGATATTGAAATTGAACCGATTGTTGTTTCTACAAGCATCGAATTGTCAAACGGTTCTTTTGAAATTACTTTTAAGGTGTTTCCCAATTGAATTTGCAGCTTGTCCAAAAATTTTAAAAAGGGATCCGAAGAATCTTTAATGCCAATAACAACGCAAGACTTTCCTGTTTCTACGGATGATAGCATCGTGTCATTATGATGCTTAATGTTACCTTCCTTATCTGGAACTGGGTCTCCGTGCGGATCGTGCGTGGGGAATTCCAAAAATATTTCTAATTTGTCAATTAAAGTTTCAGACTTAATATGCTCCAATTGTTCGGCCAATTCATGAACTTCATCCCAATTATAATGAAGTTTATTCAGTAAAAAAACTTCCCACAATCGGTGTTTTCTAACAATTTCCACGGCAATTTTCTGGCCAATTTCTGTTAAGGAAACACCTTGATATTTTTTATAATGAACCAGGTCTTTTTCAGCCAATTTTTGAATCATATCCGTAACGGAAGACGCTTTTGTTTTTACGGCTTCTGAAATGAGCGTTGTGCTTACATTGTTGGAATTGGTGTATGTCAAGCTGTAAATGGCTTTTAAGTAATTTTCTTCTGTTTGGGATAACATCATCAAATTTATATTTAGACAAATATAATAAAATAATTTAGACAAGCCTAAAAATATAAATAGATTTACAAAAAAGTAAAAAATTAATGATTAAAAACTGTGGAGTCAAAGGCTTTTTTTAAAAAAGGCTATATACTGAAATTAACAGCAAACCATTGGTTCAATTGCCTTTGGTTTTAACCAAAGGTATGAGAAAGATAGGTTTTATTGGCTTTAGTCAAAACAAGAAATATTGGGCTAAAGCCATTTTTTATTCCATTTTAACCCGTTGACTAAAGTCAACGGCAATTAATAAAATTTTGCGAAAACCATAAATTATAGAATTTAGCCATATTGGTCAATGTTTTCCTTTCAAAAACATATTAAAAATGCTGTGTATTTTAGAATTAAGCATTAGAAATAAAGCAACAACCTTATTTTAGGAGTTGAGACCAAATCACTTTTCATTTTTGTTATTGCGGAGCCGTCTTTTTTATTATTGCCGGAAACGAAATGTTTATGTAAATATAATTTTCGGTTTCACTTTAAAATAAATTTTAAACCTTTATTTTTGATTTTAAATATTGAATTTATGCATATTGTAATTTATGGAACGGGCGGTGTTGGCGGTTATTTCGGTGCGCGATTGGCTCAGGCCGGAAACAAGGTCACTTTTATTGCCCGCGGAAAACATTTGGAAGCCATTCAAAAAAACGGATTGAAGCTTAAAAGTCCAAAGGGAGATTATTTGGTTTTTCCCGCAAATGCAACAGCAAATATTGCTGAAATTACCGATATCGATCTCATTTTAGTTTGTGTAAAAACGTGGCAACTGGAAGCGGCAGCCAAAGAAATTAATCAGGTTTTGAATAAAAGAACGACGGTTATTTCATTGTTGAACGGCGTAAATAATGCTGAAGTTTTAGCTGCGATTATTGATAAAAAACATGTTTTGGGCGGATTGTGTAAAGTGGTTAGTAAAATTGAAGATTTTGGTATTATCAAACATATTTCTTTTGAACCCACCATTGTTTTTGGGGAACTGGACAATACAAAAACCGATCGCGCTATATTGCTGGAAAAAGTATTTTTAAATGCCGGCTTCACAACCAAATTGGCAGATGATATTCAAACAGAAATATGGTCCAAGTTTTTATTTATTTCAACTATTAGCGGTATCGGCGCTTTAACCAGATCCCCTGTTGGAGAAATAATTGCATCGCCGCAACTCAAAAAAATGATGAGCCAAACTGCCGAAGAAATAGTGGCGGTGGCCAAAGCAAAAGGTGTTCATTTATCTAATAACCTTGTTGAACAGCAATTTAAAATTATAGAATCCCAACCGTACAACACAACTTCTTCACTTCAACGTGATATGATGGAAGGAAAACCATCGGAATTGGAAGCGCAAACCGGCACCATTGTAAAAATGGGTACTGAATTGGGAATTCCGACTCCGGTTAATGCGTTTATTTATCATTGTTTGCTGCCGCAGGAGAAAAAGTCCCAAGTCCGAAGTCAGAAGACTGAAGACCGAAGTTGAAAAGACCAATATTTGAAGTTCCAGCCAAATAAAAATCAATATTATTTATTGACAAGGGGTTTAAACCCCTTGGAACGTTTCTCAATATACTTCCAATTATTTATTTTAATTCAATGCGTGTTAAGGATTGCAGCCCTTCGGCTCCGCTCAGGGTAAACTTATCCTTTTTTGTAATGAAATGGGAAAAAAGATTTAGTGAAAAGCCTGACCTGCCTGCCGGCAGGCAGGCCTGCCAGCTGGCGGGGAACGCCCAAAAAAACTATTAAATTAAAGGTATTTTAGATTTCTTGCTGATCAAATAAACGCCCGCAACCACCAGCAAACAACTGAATATTTTGACAAAACCGATGTCTTGGGCATATTCGTCGAAATTTAAGACAAAAGCGTAAATGGCAACCATGATAAAACTGACCACGGGCTGCAAATAAATATAACTTCCGGTGACGGATGGCGCCACTTTGCTGAGTGCATAAATGTTAAACAGGTAGGTTAAAAAAGTGGTACCAAGCACCACAAATGCTATTGTTAGGTAAGTATGCGATGTAAATGCGGCAAAATTGGTGCTTAACAAATCGCTAATGCCAATGGGAAACATAAACAGAAATCCGAATAAAAACGCCCAGCTCACAATGGTAATTGGGTTGTATTTTTTCATCAATGGTTTTACCAAAACCAAATAAAATGCATAAGAACATGCGTTGATAAAAACAAATACATTTCCTAAAACCGAACTGGTTCCACCGGCTTTTTTTCCGTATAAAATTAAAATAACAGCGCCAATGGCACCAAGCGTAATGCCAATAAGTTTAATCAGCGTTATTCTTTCTTTCAGCATAAAAGCGCTAAAAACCAACACCAATACCGGAACTGCCGTGATTATAATGGACGCATCAATGGGTGATGTTAAACTTAAGCCGTTAAAGAAAAATAACTGATTGGAGGCAACTCCCATCAATCCGCAGAGAATCAGCAAAGGAAAATCTTTTTTGTCGATTTTTTCTTTGATAAACGATTTGATCATCCAAAACAGCAATCCGGCGCCCAAAATTCTTAAAAAAACAAATGCTGACGGCCCAATTTTATCGGGCATCACACCTTTGGCCACAATGTGGTTTATCCCATAAATAATGTTGGCGCCAAGCAAGGCTAAATGTGCTTTGTAATTGAATTTGTTCAAGATGTTTTTATTGAGTGAAAGTCGAAATTTACATATTTTGCAGAATATAAACTGATACTATTTAATCATTTAATCCTATTTAAAATCCGAGGCGATTTATTCAAAACAAACATTTTACAGTTTTCTATATAAAACGTAACTTCGCATCTTTAGAAATGGAATCGCAGCATGGAATATAATTTTAGAAAGATAGAAGCCGACTGGCAAAAGTATTGGGCGGAAAACCAAACGTTTAAATCCGAAAACAATTCAACCAAACCAAAATATTACGTATTGGATATGTTTCCGTATCCGTCGGGTGCCGGTTTGCACGTGGGCCATCCGCTTGGTTACATCGCTTCCGATATTTATGCACGCTACAAACGCCATAAAGGATTTAACGTTTTGCATCCGCAGGGTTATGATTCTTTCGGATTGCCGGCCGAGCAATATGCGATTCAAACGGGTCAGCATCCTGCAATTACCACCGAAGAAAATATCAAAACATACAGAAAACAATTGGATCAAATCGGATTTTCATTCGATTGGTCGCGTGAAGTGCGAACTTCCGATCCCAATTATTACAAATGGACCCAGTGGATTTTCATTCAATTGTTCAATTCCTGGTACCATAAAACAACTGATAAAGCGGAGGATATTTCAACATTAATTGCCATATTTTCTTCTGAAGGAAACAGCAAGGTAAAAGCCGCTTGCGATGATAATATTGAAGCATTTTCTGCGGATGAATGGAAAAATTTTTCCGAAGAAAAACAACAAAAAATATTATTGCAATACCGATTGACTTTCTTGTCGGAAACCGAGGTAAACTGGTGTCCGGGATTGGGAACGGTTTTGGCAAACGATGAAATTGTGAACGGCGTTTCCGAACGCGGCGGCCATCAGGTTATTCGTAAAAAAATGATGCAGTGGAGTATGCGAATCACCGCATACGCACAACGTTTGTTGGACGGAATGGCAAAAATAGACTGGCCACAACCGCTAAAAGATATACAAACTTATTGGATTGGCAGAAGTGAAGGTGCGATGGTTTCTTTCAAAGTCCTATCCCCAGCCCCTACCGTGGCAGGTAAACTTTCCCAAGGAAAGGGAGTTAGAGATTCGGGTTACTTAACAGGAAATCAAGATATAGCACATTTATTGTTGGAGAAAGCAAAAGAAATGCGAGCAAATCCAACACCAGCTGAATCATTTCTTTGGGAACAACTGAAAAGCAAAAAATTAGACATAAAATTTAGGCAGCAGCATTTAATAGATGATTTTATTGTTGATTTTGTGTGTTTAACTAAACTGTTAATTATTGAGGTTGATGGAAAAATTCATGAATCTCAGATTGAAAAAGATCTTGAAAGAACTAAAATCCTTGAAAATAAGGGATACAAAGTAATTCGATTTACAAATGAGGAAGTCATTGGGAATATTGATGGAGTTGTTTCAAAAATTATTGTAGAACTTGAAAAACGCCCAGCACCTACCACGGCAGGTAAACTTTCCGAAGGAAAGCGAGCCAGCGAGAACAATGAAGTCCTTCCCTTGGGGAAGGATTTAGGATGGGACATTCCTGTTTTCACCACACGTCCCGACACAATTTTCGGTGTAAGTTTTATGACTTTGGCACCTGAACATGATTTGGTGCCGATGATCACAACGCCTGAACAAAAAGTAGTAGTTGAAGCTTATATAAAATCCACCGCAAAACGCAGTGAATTGGAACGAATGGCCGATGTGAAAACCATTTCCGGCGTATTTACCGGCGCGTATGCCTTGCATCCGTTTTCGGGAAAAAAGATTCCAATTTGGATTGGCGATTATGTGTTGGCTGGCTACGGAACTGGCGCTGTGATGGCAGTTCCTTGCGGCGACCAGCGCGATTATGATTTTGCAAAACATTTCAATCTTGAAATTCCGAATATTTTTGAAGGTGTCGATATTTCTGAAGGCGCTTATACCGACAAGGAAAATTCGGTAATTGCAAATTCCGATTTTTTGAACGGATTGCCTTACAAAAAAGCATTGAAACGCATTATTGACGAAACTGAACAACTTGGTTTTGGTTACGGAAAAGTGAATTTCCGCTTGCGCGATGCTGTTTTTAGCCGCCAGCGTTATTGGGGAGAACCATTTCCGGTGTATTACAAAAACGGTTTGCCGCAAATGATTGACGCAAAATATTTGCCGATTGTGTTGCCCGAAGTTGAAAAATATTTGCCAACAGAAGACGGAAAACCGCCTTTGGGAAACGCCACAGTTTGGGCTTGGGACACAAAAAAGTCGGCAGTTGTCAGTAATCAGTTGATTGATCATAAAATGGTGTTTCCATTAGAATTAAACACAATGCCGGGTTGGGCTGGAAGTTCTTCTTATTTTAACCGGTATATGGATCCGCACAATACAGAAGAATTTGTGAGCAGGGAAGCGGTTGAATATTGGCAGGATGTTGATTTGTATATCGGTGGCAGCGAACACGCAACCGGACATTTATTGTACTCCCGTTTTTGGCAAAAATTCTTATTCGACAAAGGCATTGTTCCTGTTGATGAATATGCGAAAAAGCTAATTAACCAAGGTATGATTACTGGGACGAGCGCTTTTGTTTACAGGTGGGAATTTGGCAAAGGAAACGGTTCGGATATGGCGAAGAAAACTATTTTTGTCAGTAAACCTATAATGGAGAGAATTATTGCAGAAAGAAGCACTATTAAACATTCCAATAAGAGGTTAATAAAAGAGCAAGTTGATTTGTTGGGTGCTTGTGAGGTAAAGGATTCTTCAGCAAATGAATGGTCAAACTTTACGCCAATTCACGCTGATGTATCTTTGGTAAACGCTGCCGACGAATTGGATATTGAAGCTTTTAAAAATTGGCGGCCAGAAAATAAAGATGCTGAATTTATTTTAGAAGAGGGGAAATATATTGTGGGTCGCGAAGTCGAAAAAATGTCGAAATCCAAATACAATGTGGTAAATCCGGACCAGATTTGTGAGGAATACGGCGCCGACAGTTTGCGTATGTTCGAAATGTTTTTAGGTCCGCTGGAACAGTCGAAACCCTGGAAAACATCAGGAATTTCAGGCGTGCTTAGTTTTTTAAAGAAACTTTGGAAATTGTATATTGTTGATAATAAATTTTCTGTTTCAGAAGAAAATCCATCAAAAGAGGAGTTTAAAATTTTGCATAAAACCATTAAAAAAGTGGAAGAAGACATTGATAATTTTTCTTTCAACACTTCGGTTTCCACCTTTATGATTGCGGTAAACGAATTAACCGCCTTAAAATGCAACAAACGGGCAATTTTAGAGCCGATGGCGATTTTAATGGAACCTTATGCGCCGCATATTGCAGAAGAATTGTGGAAAAACTTGGGTCATGCAACTTCAGTTTCATCAGTTGATTTTCCGATTTTTGAACCAAAATATTTGGTTGAAAGCAGCAAGGAATATCCGGTTTCATTCAATGGCAAAATGCGTTTTAAAATTGAATTGCCCTTGGATTTAAGCGTAAAAGAAATAGAAGATGCGGTGATGGCCCACGAAAAAACTCAGGAACAATTGCAGGGGCGTGTGCCTAATAAAGTGATTATTGTTCCGGGAAAAATTATAAATATTGTAGGGTAAAAATAAATGATAGACAGCAACGAAATAATTGGGTTAATTGCCGGCGTTTTAACAACGGCGGCTTTTGTGCCCCAGGTTTATAAAACCTGGAAATCTAAATCGGCCGAAAGTTTGTCGTTAACCATGTATTTGGTGTTTTTTGTCGGCATTATTTTATGGTTAATCTACGGAATCTCCATAAACAGTCTGGCGATGATTTTTGCAAATGCGGTCACGGGATTTTTGGCATTGTTACTCATTTTTTTCAAACTGCGATATAAATAAGAATGAAATTCAAGAAAAATATCAATTATAATGCGCGTAAAATTCACCGCTATTTGGGTGTTTTTATGGGTGTGCAATTCTTTTTTTGGGCATTGGGCGGATTGTATTTCAGCTGGAACAATATGGATGATGTTCATGGGGAAACATTGTTGAAACAAGAAAAAAAGTACGTTGAGTTGGTTGATTTTTCTCAAATTCAAAAAGGAATAGACTCCTTAAAAACTTTCACAATAATTGATTCTGTTCACTCCGTTAAGTTGGTTGAAACATTAAAAAAATCATTCGCACAATTCAGGTTTTTTGAAAACGGACAGTTAAAATCGCAATTAATTTCAACGGAAACAGGAAGTTTGCGACCAGAATTTACCGGACAGGAATGTTTGGAAATCGCAGAACAACAATTATTAGTGCCCATTCCAATTGGAAAAGCAAAATTTCTTCCAAAACATTCAACAGGAATGCATCATGAATATAGGGAAAAACCGCTTCCGGCGTTTGCTTTTACTTTGAACCATCCATCAAAAACAACCATCTATGTTTCTACGGAATCGGGTGAAATTACAAGTGTGAGAAACAACAATTGGCGGCGATTCGATTTTTTATGGATGCTTCACACGATGGATTATCAATCCAGAGACCATATTACCAATTGGGTGCTTCGTATTTTTTCGGCACTGGGGATTGTCACTATTTTATCAGGATTTTTTCTGTTTTACCTTACTTCATCATCAATAAAAAAAATCAGAAAGAGAAAAAAGCAATAAATTCCTTTGAACCAGAAAACTTTACGGTATGTTTATTGTTGTTATCCAACAAATTAATTAGGTATATTTACTTCAAATTTTGGCCTGAAACGAGCTTAACAAATTTTGAGACACAGTTGAATGATGAATAGCGAACCAGCCAGCCGGCAGGCAGGCAGCATCTGTACCAATAAAAAATAAAAGATAAACAGATGAAACGAGCCTAACAAATTTAGATACACAGTTGAATGATGATTAGCGAACCAGCCAGCCGGCAGGCAGGCAGCATCTGTACCAATAAAAAATAAAAGATAAACAGATGATAATTAAACGGCTTTCTTTACGAATCAGAATATTTCTGGCAATGATATTGTTAATATTGCTGGCATCAATTTTAATTGCCACAGTTACCATTTATCAGTATAAAGAACAAACAGATGAATACAATAGATCGAGGCTGGAAAGAAAAGAACAATCCATTAATGCCGCAATATATTATTGGCTGAGCAGCGGCAACACTTTTCCGTTAGAAACCAAAAACTTGCCTTATATTTTTAAAGATAAAATTTACGAAATTTCCAATATTGAGAAAGCAGAACTTAATATTTATGATTTGGAAGGGAATTTGGTTAAAAGTTCGCATTCGGGCTTTGTAAAAAGCGATGCGCCCGAATTACTGTCCGATACTGTTTTAGAAGCCATAGCCAACAACTTTCAACATCTTTATGTGAACGAAAAAGTGATAAATGACAACAGTTATCAATCGTCCTTTTCCTATATTACCGACAATAAATTCAAGCCGTTCGGGATTTTAAATTTACGCTATGTACAAGATAATACTGAGCAGAATAAGGATCTTAAAGAATTTTTATATCGCTTAACTATGGTGTATGCATTGATGTTTGTTTTGGCAATTTTATTGGCTTATTTTATATCCAGCTATATTACGCGATCCTTGAAAGCCATTACCGAAAAAATTAGCCAAACACGTTTAAGCAACCTTAACGAAAAAATTATTCTGAGAGATTCAAGCACAGAAATTGCAACTTTGATAAATGCCTACAATGAAATGATTGATAAATTGGAGGAAAGCGCCGTGAAATTGGCAAAAGGCGAACGAGAGCAGGCTTGGCGGGAAATGGCAAAACAAGTGGCTCATGAAATTAAAAATCCGCTCACGCCCATGCGTCTGACCGTGCAAAGTTTTCAGCGAAAATTCGATCCCGATGATCCAAATATTAAAGATAAAATAAATGAATTCAGCAATATGTTAATTCAGCAAATTGACACTTTGAGCACTATTGCATCCGCATTTTCTAATTTTGCAAATATGCCTGCCCAAAATAGAGAGGAAATAGATGTTGTGGAAGTTGTGAAGCAAGCCTTGGATATTTTTACGGAAGATTACATCTCCTTTTTCCCAAAACAAAAGTCGATAATTGCCAAATTGGACAAAACCCAGGTCATAAGAATTGTAACAAATTTGGTAAAAAATGCCACGCAGTCTTTAGAGGATGTTGAAAATAAAAAACTGGAAGTTTCTGTTGACGAAGACAATGGGGATATTTGTATCACAATTGCCGACAATGGCAAAGGAATTTCGGAAGCAGACGGAGAGCGGGTTTTTGAACCAAAATTTACCACCAAAACAAGCGGAATGGGGTTGGGACTGGCGATGGTAAAAAATATTATTGACGCGTATGACGGTAACGTCGCGTTCACTTCACAAGTAAATATAGGAACCGTATTTAAAGTAAAATTACCTAAAAATTAATATTATGCATTTTGAGAACATCATTGTAACACAGTTTGAAAACACCGCGTTAATTACCATTAACAGGCCAACAAAATTAAATGCGCTTAACATAAAAACCATTGAAGAACTGCATTCGGCTTTTCAAGCTTTGGAAGCCAATCAATTTGTAAAGGCAATTATTATAACCGGAAGCGGCGAAAAGGCTTTTGTTGCCGGTGCCGATATTTCTGAGTTTGCAGATTTCAATATTGAAGAAGGCACAGAATTGGCTCGAAATGGCCAAAAAATCTTATTCGATTTTGTCCAAAATCTAAGCAAG
Organism: Lutibacter sp.; assembly: GCA_030694935.1. Lineage (GTDB taxonomy): Bacteria > Bacteroidota > Bacteroidia > Flavobacteriales > Flavobacteriaceae > Lutibacter. The sequence goes on from JAUYUA010000092.1 coordinate 22,329, forward strand.
CCGGTAATTGCGGCAGTGAACGGATTTGCCTTGGGAGGCGGTTTGGAATTGGCGATGGCTGCACATTTTAGGGTTGCAAGCACCAACGCAAAAATGGGTTTGCCTGAAGTTTCTTTGGGTGTAATTCCAGGTTATGGCGGTACACAACGATTGCCGCAATTGGTTGGAAAAGGAAAAGCCATGGAAATGATTATGACTGCCAATATGATTTCCGCAGCCGAAGCCAAAGATTGGGGCTTGATAAATTATGTGGTGGAACAAGAAGAACTATTGCCTTTATGTGAAAAATTGGCCAACAGAATGGCTCAAAATTCTTCCGTTGCCATCGCTGCAGCAATCAAAGCCATCAATGCTAATTATGCAAATCTGGTAAATGGATTTGGGGTTGAAATAGAACAATTCGGATTGATTTTTGGCACTGATGATTTTAAGGAAGGCACCACCGCATTTTTAGAAAAACGCAAACCTGATTTTGATTAAAAAAAGAGAATGGTTTAAAGAATAAAAAGAAAGGACTTAAAGCTGAAAACTAGTCTTTTTCCGTTTTTAAGCCTAAAACCCTGTTTATTTGCTTAAATCTTTTTGAATAATATGCTTCCTTGATAGAGGAAACAATAACACCCAATGATGTGGATGAGTGAATAAATTTTATTTCGTCTCCAATAATTTCCGTAATCATCCCAACGTGGTTGATGGATCGACTGCCATTGGTGGCAAAAAATATCAAATCACCTTTTTGTGCTTGCGATTTTTGAATTTTAGTACCTATTTTAGCTTGTTGATTGGATGATCTTGGCAAGGTAAAGTCTATTTCTTTAAAGGTGTTGAACATCAATCCCGAACAATCAAAACCGCTAAAAGTGGTTCCGCCGCTTCTGTATCTGGTTCCTAAATTTTTTGAAGCGGTTTCAATTAAAAATTGAATTGTGGCAGGTTCTTCTGTTGCAAGTTCCGGAGTGTTTTCAACGATGGCATTTACACCGAATTCTTTTGTAATTGCTTCAATTGTTGGCGGTTCTTCTCTGATAATTAAGGAATAACCAATTGGAAGTTTTTTAGGAATAGCTGGGTTTAAACGTTCCAATTCTATTATGGAAGTTCCGTATTTTTTTGAAATTTTAGATAAAGTTTCACCTGATGCAATAATATGGTTTTGTGCCTGTGATAAGTCTGTTTTTGAAGTGTTTACGGCTATTTGATCCGCAGTAAATTTATTGTTAGGGATTAGTAAAACAGCATTCAATTTTAATAATTTCCCTTTGATATCAGGATTTAATTCATAAATAGCGGCCTCTTTTACATCGTATTTTTTAGCGATTGCATAAATACTTTCACCTTTTGTGATTTTATGTTTGATATTGGTTTGGGAATATATCAGCGAACTGGTCAGTAAAAGCAGGAATGTAAGGAATGTAAAAAGTTTGTAGGTATTCATTTAATCTTATATTTTCTATAATTAATGTAATTGAATTTATAAAAGTGAGTAAAGATATAAAAACTATCAATGGATATGAAATTTTAACATAACTTTATAACCTTACGGCCACTTATTTTTTGATTTTCAAAACACTTTTTGAGGCGTAGCGATGAAATATAAACGCAATTAAACCTTTTTTAGTATATCGATTGAAGTAAGTTATTTCCCTTATAAATTATAATTTCCCATTCCATTCATCATAAAATTGTGCTAAAAAATGTTCCATATATTGATGTCTGTTTGCAGCGATTTCCCTGCCTGTAGCCGTATTCATTCTGTCTTTTAGCAACAGCAATTTTTCATAAAAATGATTGATTGTTGGTGCTTCTGAATTTTTATAGGCTTCTTTAGATTGATTTAAATTGGGCGTAATTTCGGGATTGTAAAGCGGTCTGTTTTTAAATCCGCCGTAATTAAATGTTCTGGCGATTCCAACCGCGCCAATGGCATCCAGCCTGTCGGCATCTTGGATAACTTCCAATTCAGGCGAATTAAATTTCTGCTCAAAATTGCCTCCCTTAAAAGAAATATTGCTGATGATGTTTTCAATATGGACAATAATTGATTCATCAACCCGCTGGCTTTCCAAAAATTCACGGGCTATTTTGGGTCCAATTGTTTCGTCGCCATTGTAAAATTTTGAATCGGCAATATCGTGTAATAATGCGCCCAATTCTACCACAAATCCGTCAACATTTTCATTTTTTGAAATGAGTTTTGCATTGTTCCAAACGCGCAAAATATGAAACCAATCGTGGCCGCCTTCTGCATCTTTTAAGGCATTTTTTACAAATGCTTCGGTATTTTTAATGATTTGCTGGGTATTCATAAGTTGAAATAATTATGTTTAAAAATCATTGTTGCCCGATTAAATTTTTAATACAGACAGGTCGCCCCGATGGGGCTTTAATAACTGAATATTTATATTATTCTACAAACATTTCGCTCCTACGGAGCTATTTTAGTCCCAGCGGGACGACCTGTTTGTAGTAGATAATAGATTTTCCGCGAAAACAAGCCCCTTCGGGGCGACCTTTTATCAAGCCCTATTTAGATTGAGATTATTTAATTGCAATGAATTTTTACCGGACAACAATGCTTAAAAATATATAAACTACCGAGAATATCAGTAGTTTTTAAATCATTTTTTTGAAATAATTATTAGTAAACAGCGCTACATTTTCCGGCTATGCAAGTAACATTCTCTGGTGGTGTTGGTACTGAGCAATCTGAAATAATTCCCCACTTTTTGTTAAAGGAATTTTCAAGCGCGTTGTAAGTTTCCACTTTTCGCTGAAGCAATTCTACATTAATGGAAGTGCTAAAAACGAGATATGTTTTTGGTCCGCCGCAAGCTTTGCTTCCGAAGGCAATATAATCGCAACCCGAATTTTCTGAACAAACGCCTGAATCAACCAGCAGCTCAATTTCTTCCCGAAAAGCAGTTAATTCGGCCAAATCTTCTTCTTTAGTGAATTCTGTATTGTTTGTACAACCAAAAACGATTGCCAATAAGACAATCGTTTTCGAGATATTTTTAATGAGTTTCATTTTGAAGGAAATTATTTTAACAATACTCCTCGTAAGCTCCGGCTAAATTTGAAGCAATCACTTCTGCTGGTCGGCCTTCAATGTGATGACGCTCTAACATATGAACCAAAACACCATCTTTAAATAAGGCAATTGCCGGTGATGATGGAGGAAATGGAATCATGTTTTCACGTGCTTTTGCGGTTGCTTCACTGTCAACGCCTGCAAAAACAGTCACTAAATTAGTTGGCACTTTGTCGTATTGCAAAGAAACAACAGCTCCAGGACGCGCTGTGCCGGCGGCACAACCACAAACTGAATTAACGACAACTAAGGTGGTTCCTTCTTTTTTCAATGCCGCTTCAACTTCTTGGGCGGTATGTAATGACGTAAAACCTGCATTCTCTAATTCAGCTTGCATCGGTTTTACCAATTCTGGTGGATACATATTTTTATATTTTTTTAGTTAAACGTAATTTAGGTACAAATATAAGCGTTTAAATATGAAATGGCTAAACACAAATTTTAATTATCTCTTCAATAAAAAAAGTTTATAACTATTTTAACAATTGTGATATAACTAACTTTTTGGATACTGACAATTCAATGTATCTTTGCGCTCTAAATAAAAATTATGGCGAATTTTGTTAAATGGTTAGGTGCAGGATTGGGTTTTACGCTTGGCGGTCCAATTGGAAGTATTTTGGGTTTTGCGGTTGGCAGTTTTATTGATGGATTCTCAAAAGAAGATCTTGAGTTGGCTAAAACTTATGGAAGAACAAGTGCAAATGTGCAATCGGGGGATTTTGAAGTAAGTTTATTGTTATTGTCATCGGTGGTTATTAAAGCCGACGGAAATGTAAACGAACGGGAATTGTTATTTGTTAGAGAACATTTTAAGCGAATGTACGGCGAAGAACGCGCCAACAATGCATTTAAGTTGTTTAAAGTATTTATGAAAAACAACCAAATCTCAACGCCACAAATTTGTACCCAGATTCGTCAAAATTTAACGCATGCTTCACGTTTGCAGCTCATTCATTTTTTGTTTGGCATTGCAAATGCTGATGGCGCCGTACTTGAAGTTGAGGTAAATGCCATAAAAACCATTGCAGGTTATTTGTATGTAAATCCGCACGATTTTGAATCGATAAAAGCGATGTTTTATAACAGCACCGACAGTGCTTACCGAATTTTGGAAATCGATAAATCAGCCGATAATAACGAAGTAAAATTGGCGTACCGAAAAATGGCCAAAAAATACCATCCCGATAAATTGCAACATCTTGGCGACGAACATATAAAAGGCGCTGAAGAAAAATTTAAGCAAGTGAGCATTGCTTATGAAAAAATTCAGAAAGAAAGAGGGATTTAATATTAAAAGCCTGCCTGCCGGCAGCAGGTTAAAAGTTAAAAGTTAAAAGTTAAAAGTTTTCCATTTTATTCGTCGGCTTTTTTAACGTTCAATACGCTTGTTAGCAACTATATGGAATATTCGAAGCTTAAATTTTTTTGTAAATGATGTATTTTTGGTGTAAATTTACATCAAAAATCAGAAATTATGGGAAGACAAAGCATTTCATTCACAGATCCGAATGATGAATGGTTAAAAGAGCAAGTTGAAAATAAAGAATACGCCAGTAAAAGTGAACTTGTTAATGATTTAATTAGACAAGCCAGAAAACAGCATATTCAGATTGACTGGATTAAAACTAAAATAGAGCAAGCTGAAAATAGTGGATTTACGAATGACAGTAAAGAGCAAATATTAAAACAATCAAAGGCTTTACTTAATGTCAAAATATAAGTTAAGCAATGCTGCTAAAGAAGATTTAATACGGATTCATCATTACGGTGTAAAAAAATTCGGAATTGTACAAGCCGACAAATACTATGATTCATTTTTTGAATACTTTGAGATTATAGCTCAACGACCTTTATCATTCGAATCGGTTGATTTTATAATAAAAGGATATAGACGTTGTGTGTGTGGATCTGACAGTATTTATTACAAAATAAATAATGACATTGTTGAAATAATGACCATAATTGGAAGGCAAGATTTAAACAATATATTTTAACCTTCTGAATTTAAAAGTACAGTTGCCAACATTACATAAAAAATTGCTCAATGGACTTAAATAGGAAGTTTTAAAATTTAATTTTTTAGGTTAAAAAGTTAGAGATCGAAAAATCATTTTTTAAACCCAATTTGTTTTCTTTCATCTTGCGAAATTTGTTGCTCGTCCTTGTTCAATAAATAATGCAAAGCCTGGTTAATATCTTTAAAATTAAGATTCATTTGGTTTTCAAGTTTCGCGATATTTTCTTTGAGGAACTGTAATGAAATAAAGTGTGCAGAATTGGCGACGTAATTTTGTTCTTTTTTAAGGCGTAAACGATGCGAATAGCCTATGATATTTAAAGAGTTTACAACGAATAAAAAGGGCAAAAGAACAAGCCAAAATGTATAATTTATTTCATTACAGTTCCTTATGTCTTTGTAATCAGCTAAATGTTGTCGCAATACCACAAATGCCCTTATTACTGCAATATTTACTTGTATGGCTTTTTTGCTGTTTAAGACACTTGAAAGCATGGCGACACTCCTTCGGCTCCGCTCAGGACAGGCTTTGTTCCGTAAAGGCAAAAGGTTTTGCGCCGCCAAGTTTACTTTTAGATGGTATCACAGATTGTGATACCAAGTTTTCGATTTCTTTTTCATTTAATTCGAACATAAAATCATTAGGAAAGCGATCAATATTTCGTTTAATTGCCTGTTTTAATGCACGAGTTTCCACGTCATACATCTCAGCAAGATCGAAATCGAGCATAACGCGTTGTCCGCGTATTTCATAAATTTTGTTTTGAATACGTTGTAATTCCATAGCGATTTTTTGATAATTTGATGATTGTCTTTTCCGTCTTTAAAGATATGATTTTCAATTTAATACTGCTGAATAATTTTCATTTTAACTGTATTTTGATTATTTATTCAACTTGTAGGAAAAGATCATAAAACAAATTCTAAAATTGGCTATTGAGCATTGCTCTGTATAACTCTCTTTTATCTCAGCGTAAATGGTGAAATAATTATTGCACCGAGATTCACAGAGAAAAATATGGTTAAAAATATTTTTTAATTATTGAAGAATGAATAACAACTACAATTGCCATATAATATTTGGCTAAAGCCAATTTGAAATTCAACATTTGCCCGCCAGCTAAAGCAGGCGGCAATTAAAAAACATTATAAATTAGGAAAAAGAATTGAATTGCCAGAGGCTTCAGCCTATGGAAATATAAACAGATCAGATACATCAAATTGGCTTTAGCCAAACTTAATCTGTTAGCTTTTTTTATCAATATTTCATTATTTATTCAATTTGCGTTAGTGATTGAAGCGGAAATCCTTTTTTGAGGCTTTTTTTTGCCGAAAAAAAGATTGCAGCGGAAAGCACGCCCCGCCAGCTGGCGGGGAACGCCCACCAAAATGGCTGAAAAACCAAAATTTTACCAAAAATCACTCGAATTTCAGCTTAAAATTAGTCGATATTTTTTTACAATTATTGAAATGATATTTTCAATAAAATCCGTAATTTCGCACACTAATTGATTTAAGGGCATAAAATGAGCAAAAAATTTAGAGAATATAAAGGATTGGACCTCACCAAAGTAGCGGAAGAGACTTTAGCGTTTTGGGACGCGGAACATATTTTCGAAAAAAGCATTAGCACACGAGACGAGAATAAATCTTTTGTATTTTATGAAGGACCACCATCGGCAAACGGATTGCCGGGAATTCACCATGTGATGGCCCGTGCGATAAAAGATATTTTTTGCCGTTACAAAACACAGCAGGGATTTCAGGTAAAACGAAAAGCTGGCTGGGATACGCACGGTTTGCCAATTGAATTGGGTGTAGAAAAAGAATTGGGAATTACCAAAGAAGATATCGGCACAAAAATTTCGGTTGAAGCATATAACGAAGCTTGTAAAAATGCCGTAATGCGCTATACCGATGTTTGGAACGATTTAACCAAACGCATTGGTTATTGGGTGGATATGGAAGATCCGTATGTGACTTACAAGCCAAAATATATGGAAACGGTTTGGTGGTTGTTGGCGCAATTGTATAAAAAAGGATTGATTTATAAAGGATATACCATTCAGCCTTATTCGCCAAAAGCGGGAACAGGGTTGAGTTCACACGAATTAAACCAACCAGGAACGTATCAGGATATTACAGATACCACGGTTATTGCGCAATTTAAAGTCCTATCCCCAGCCCTTTCCCAAGGAAAGGGAGTTTTAAAAGTCCTTCCCTTTGGGAAGGATTTAGGATGGGACAATACTTATTTGTTAGCCTGGACAACAACGCCTTGGACATTGCCATCGAACACCGCGCTTACGGTTGGGAAAAAGATTGATTATGTTTTGGTGAAATCTTTCAACCAATATACGTTTGAACCGATCAGCGTAATTTTGGCAAAAGCTTTGGTTGGGAAACAATTTTCAGGCAAATTTTTTGCGGTTGAAAATGAATCTCAGCTGTCGGAATACAACGAAAACGAGAACCTGCCTGCCGGCAAGGCGGGAAAGATTCCTTATTTTATTGCTGGAGAATGCAAAGGAGCCGATTTGGTTGGTTTAAGATATGAGCAATTGATGCCTTATGCGCTTCCGTATAAAAATGCGGAAAATGCTTTTAGGGTTATTGCAGGTGATTTTGTGACTACAGAAGACGGTACAGGAATTGTGCACACAGCGCCAACTTTTGGGTCCGATGATGCAATGGTTGCAAAACAAGCAGTGCCGGAAGTGCCGCCAATGTTGGTGTTGGATGACAATGGGAATCCGGTTCCGCTGGTAGATTTACAGGGAAGATTCACCAAACATATGGGCGAATATGCCGGAAAATATGTAAAAAACGAATATTATGAGGATGGCGAAGCGCCAGAGCGCTCGTTAGATGTTGAAATTGCCATTCAATTAAAAGAAGAAAACAAAGCGTTTAACGTTGAAAAATACAAACACAGTTATCCGCATTGCTGGAGAACCGACAAACCGGTTTTATACTATCCGTTAGATTCCTGGTTTATAAAAGTGACCGACAAACGTGATCGTATGTTCGATTTGAACAATACCATTAACTGGAAACCAAAATCGACCGGCGAAGGCCGTTTTGGAAACTGGCTGAAAAACGCCAACGACTGGAACTTGTCGCGTTCCCGTTATTGGGGAATTCCATTGCCAATTTGGAGAACGGAAGACGGAACTGAAGAAATTTTTATCGGTTCGGTGGAAGAATTGATGGCCGAAATGAAAAAATCGGTAGCAGCTGGACAAATGAAAGCTGCTATTTTTGCCGATTTTGAAGTGGGGAATATGAGCGAAGAAAACTATGATAAAATCGACTTGCATAAAAATGTGGTTGATGAAATTGTCTTGGTTTCGGCCTCAGGAAAACCAATGAAACGCGAAGCGGATTTGATTGATGTTTGGTTCGATTCTGGTTCGATGCCTTATGCACAATGGCATTATCCGTTCGAAAATAAAGAGTTGATAGACAATAATAAATTCTTTCCTGCCGATTTTATTGCGGAAGGTGTTGACCAAACAAGAGGTTGGTTTTATACGCTTCACGCCATATCAACGATGGTTTTTGATTCCGTTGCCTACAAAAATGTGGTATCAAACGGATTGGTTTTGGATAAAGACGGCAAAAAAATGTCGAAACGATTGGGAAATGCTGTTGATCCTTTTGAAACGATGGACAAATACGGAGCCGATGCCACACGTTGGTACATGATTGTAAATGCGAATCCGTGGGACAATTTAAAATTTGATTTGGAAGGCATTGATGAGGTTCGAAGAAAATTCTTCGGAACCATTTACAATACGTATTCCTTCTTTGCTTTGTATGCAAATCTGGATAATTTTTCCTATTCCGAAGAAGAAATCGCATTGGATGAAAGACCTGAAATTGACCGTTGGATTTTATCTGAACTGAATACCTTGGTAAAAAACACAGAAAGTTTTTACGAAGATTACGAGCCAACAAAAGCGGCTCGTGCCATTCAGGATTTTGTTTCAGAAAATTTAAGCAACTGGTTTGTACGCTTAAGCAGAAGACGTTTTTGGAAAGGCGATTACGAAAAAGACAAAGTTTCGGGCTATCAAACACTTTATACCTGTCTTTTAACAGTAGCAAAATTGGGCGCTCCAATTGCACCTTTTTTTATGGACAATCTTTACAAAGATTTAACAAATGTTTCTGAAAAAGAAAAATTTGAATCCGTACATTTGGCAACTTTTCCAGCGTATGATAAAAGTTTAGTTGACAATAAGTTAGAGCACAAAATGCAACAGGCTCAAAAAATATCCTCTATGGTTTTATCATTGCGTAAAAAAGAAATGATAAAAGTGCGCCAGCCATTGCAAAGAATTATGATTCCGGTTTTAAACGATGAAGAACGGGAAGAAATTTTAGCGGTGGCAGATTTGATAAAATCGGAAGTGAACGTGAAAGAAATTGAATTGATTGATGATGCCTCCGGAATCGTGGTAAAAAGCATAAAACCTAATTTTAAGGTGTTGGGGCCAAGGTTTGGAAAAGATATGAAAATGATCTCTGAAGCCATTCAAAATTTAACACAAAATGATATAGCGATTGTTGAAAAACAGCAAGAAATATCGTTGGTAATAAATGAGAAAGTCGTAACTTTAAAACTTGACGAAGTAGAAATTATTTCGCAGGATATTGAAGGCTGGTTAGTGGCAAACCAAGGAGGTTTAACAGTGGCATTAGACATCACTATTACCGATGATTTACGAATGGAAGGCAACGCCAGGGAGTTGGTGAACAGGGTGCAGAATTTGCGTAAAGATTCGGGATTGGAAGTTACTGACAAAATAATATTAGTTATTGAAAAAAATGATATATTAGGGCGTTCAATTGCAGCAAATGAACATTATATTAAAACCGAGACATTAACAAAAGAACTCGTTTTTGTGGATGAATTAGAAAACGGCACAGAGATTGCCTTTGACGATGTGCAAACAAAAATATTAATAAAGAAAAATTAAGTTATGGACGAAAATAACAGATATTCAGATAAAGATTTGGCTGAATTTAAAGAATTAATTTTGCTAAAAAAAGCACGTGCCGAAGAAGATTTGGCTCTTTTAAAGAGCATTTTTAAAAACGACAGCGATAACGGAACCGATGATACTTCTCCTACATTTAAAGCTTTTGAAGAAGGTTCAGAAACTATGTCAAAAGAGGCAAATGTACAATTGGCCATTCGTCAGGAAAAGTTTATTCGCGATTTAAAAAATGCCTTGCAGCGCATTGAAAACAAAACCTACGGAATTTGCCGCGTAACCGGTAAATTAATCCAAAAGGAACGTTTAAAATTAGTGCCGCATGCAACATTGAGCATTGAAGCCAAAAATATGCAACAATAATAAAAAGTATATACTATTGCGAAGCTTCATTTCGTTGAAGCTTCGTCTTTTTACTACGCTTAAATAAAATCCACTACCGTTGAAAAAACCCATCATCATCATCATTTTAATATTGTTAATTGATCAAATTAGCAAAATATATATAAAAACCAATTTTTTGTATGGTGAAGAAGTGGTTGTATTCGATTGGTTTCGCATTCATTTTATTGAGAATAACGGGATGGCCTGGGGCGCTGAATTTGGCGGCAGAACCGGTAAATTGTTTTTAACGATATTTAGGTTATTTGCCATTGTTGGTATAGGATACTGGCTTTATAGCGCTGTTAAAAAAAATGCGCCATCTATTTTAATTGTGGCTATTTCTTTAATTTTTGCAGGAGCAATGGGAAATATTATTGATTCTGTTTTTTACGGCGTTATTTTCGATACGCCAAGAAACGCTGTAGCCACAATGTTTGCTGAAAAACCCTACGGGACCTTATTTCACGGGAAAGTGGTGGATATGTTTTATTTTCCTATCTGGAGCGGTGATTTGCCAAGTTGGCTGCCTTTTTGGGGCGGAAAACCCTTCACTTTTTTCAACGCAATTTTTAACGTTGCCGACGCCTCCATTTCCACGGCGGTCGGTATTTTGATTTTCTTCAACAAAAAAGCGTTTCCTAACGAAAATATTGAAGAAGCTGCATAAAATTTTATGGATTTTTATTGATTATCTTTAATCGATAATCGTTTTTATGATGAATAAATGACCTTGAATGATTGTTTATTTCGTCTTAAAAATCGATAAAATTTAACATCATAAAAGAAAATTACAAATTCAATAAAAATCTGTAATTTTATTTTTTAAAATCACAGCACTTTTTGGAACTAGAAATTCAAATAAAAACATTGCCGTCGCTTCCCGGTGTTTATCAGTATTATGATAAAAACGGGACTATTTTATATGTAGGAAAAGCCAAGAATCTTAAGAAAAGAGTTTCATCGTACTTCAATAAAACCCACGAAAACGGAAAAACCAATGTATTGGTCAAGAAAATTGTGACCATTGAACACATTGTCGTAGATACGGAAACCGACGCTTTGTTGCTGGAAAACAATTTGATAAAAAAATACCAGCCGCGCTACAATGTGATGCTGAAAGATGACAAAACCTATCCGTGGATTTGCATTAAAAAGGAACGCTTTCCGCGTATTTTTTTAACAAGAAATGTAATAAAAGACGGATCTGAATATTACGGACCTTATCCTTCTGTAAAAATGGCCAAAGCCTTGCTTGATTTAATCAAGGAATTGTATCAATTGCGTTCATGCAGCTACGATTTAAGCGTAAAAAATATTGAAACCAAAAAATATTCCGTTTGTCTCGATTTTCATATCGGCAATTGCAAAGGTCCTTGCGAAGATCTTCAAACTGAAGAAAATTACAATACCGACATCAATGCCATAAGAAATATTGTAAAAGGAAATTTTAAAGAATCAATTCAGCAGTTTTATGACATGATGATGTATTATTCAAACGAAATGGAGTTTGAAGAAGCACAAAAAATTAAGGAAAAAATTGATGTACTGGCCAATTATCAGGCAAAATCTACCGTAGTAAATCCGTCAATTACCAATGTCGATGTTTTTTCCATTATTTCTGATGAAAGCTATAGTTATGTCAACTTTTTCAAAATAATTAACGGCGCCATCATTCAATCTCACACCGTTGAAATTAAAAAGAAATTGGACGAAACCGACAAAGAACTGTTGGAACTTGCAATTATTGAAATCAGGCAGCGTTTTAATTCGCAATCTACTGAAGTTTATGTGCCTTTTGAAGTGGATTTGGGAGAAAACATAAAGGTAACGGTTCCTAAACTTGGGGATAAGAAACGTATTGTAGATTTGAGCTTGCGAAACGCCAAGTATTACCGGCAAGAGCAGTTTAAACAATTAAAAATTGTGGATCCCGACAGGCATGTGAACCGAATTATGGCGCAAATGAAGAAAGATTTGAGATTAAGTGCCGAACCAAGATACATTGAATGTTTTGACAATTCAAATATACAGGGAACAAATCCGGTGGCAGCCTGTGTGGTATTCAAAAATGGAAAAGCCAGTAAAAAGGATTACAGGCATTTTAATATTAAAACGGTTGAAGGGCCAGATGATTTTGCTTCTATGGAAGAAGTTGTTTTCAGAAGGTATAAAAGATTGCAGGAGGAAGGACAAGAATTACCGCAGTTAATTGTTGTCGATGGCGGTAAAGGGCAACTGTCATCTGCCGTAAAAAGCTTGGATATTTTGGGACTTCGGCATAAAATAGCTATTATTGGCATTGCCAAGCGCCTGGAAGAGATTTATTACCCGAATGATTCAGTGCCATTATATTTAAATAAAACTTCGGAAACTTTAAAAATTATACAGCAATTGCGTGATGAAGCGCACCGATTTGGAATCACACATCATCGAAACAAAAGAAGTAAAAGTTTGTTGGTGAATGAACTGGAACAAATTTCTGGGATTGGTAAACAAACTATTGTATCTTTATTAAAACATTTTAAATCGTTAAAAAGAGCTGAATCGGCAACATTAGATGCTTTAGAACAGGCTTTGGGAAAATCTAAAGCCGATATTATATATATTTATTTTCAAAAAAATAAAAGTTGATGAAGAGATTTTTTTTACTTGCTTTTATATTTTCAATAACACTATCCTTTTCACAGGAAGTTGTTGAAAGGGAAAACATAAAAGTTGGTTTGGTGCTTAGCGGCGGCGGGGCAAAGGGATTTGCTCATGTGGCAGTTTTAAAAGTTTTGGAAGAAGCCGGCGTGCGCATAGATTATATTGGAGGAACAAGTATGGGCGCCATTATTGGCGGACTGTATGCTTCGGGCTATAGCGCAAACCAGCTTGATTCCATTATAAAAACAACAGATTTTACTAAAATCTTGATCGATAATTTGCCACGGAAATCAAAGCCATTTTATGATAAAGAGCATGGTGAAAAATACATACTTAACGTACCCATAAAAAACGGAAAAGTTGGCATGCCAACTGCCTTGTCAAATGGGCAAAATGTGCTTAATTTATTAACCAGTTTAACGCAGCATGTGAATAGCATTAATGATTTTAGCAAGTTGCCAATACCATTTGTTTGCATTGCCACCAATTTGGAAACCGGTAAAGAAGAGGTTTTAAATAAAGGGTTTTTACCTGAAGCCATTTTGGCAAGTGGCGCATTTCCAACTTTATTGGCTCCGGTTGAGATTGACGGAAAATTGATGACAGATGGGGGAGTTACCAATAATTTTCCGGTTGAACAAGTGAAAGCCATGGGAGCCGACGTTATTATTGGTGTTGACATACAAAGCGGATTGGAAAATAAGGAACAATTAAATTCAGCCGTAAAAATATTGAATCAAATTGTTGGTTTTCAAATGTATCAATCAATGGAGCACAAATATGACAGTTTGGATTTGGTGATAAAACCCAATATGAAAACGTATAATGTGATTTCTTTTGATAAAGCCAAAGAAATTATGCTTGAAGGTGATTTAGCCGCACGTGAACAGTTTAGCGAATTAAAAGCTATTGCAGCAAGGCAGGTTCATCATGAAAATCAAAAAATTGATTTGGATCAAATTAAGGAATTTAGCATAAAGAAAATTAATATTGAGGGGAAAAACCACTATACACGCGCCTATATTGTTGGAAAACTTAATATAAAATACGATGAAATAATAGATTATGGAAAAGTGGTTTCGGGCATAAACAATTTATCGGCCACCAGCAATTTTGAATATGTGCAATATCAAATTATTCATGAAAGTGATGGGTGTGTTTTAAACCTCAAAGTGAAAGAGAAAAACGTGTCAAATTTTTTAAAACTGGGCGGGCATTATGATGATTTATATAAAACTTCAATTTTGCTGAATCTCACTTCAAAACACATTTTAGCCAATAATGATATGGTTTCAGCTGATATAATATTGGGAGACAATTTACGGTATAATTTTGATTATTTTATTGACAATGGATTTTATTGGAGTTTTGGAATAAAATCGAGGTATAATAATTTTAATGCAAACATTAAATTTGATGAGGCCAACATCAATAAACTAAATTTAAATTATCAGGATTTTACCAATCAAATTTATCTGCAAACGGTGTTTGAAAGAAAATTCGCTATTGGTGCTGGCGGCGAATTCAAAAGAATTAAAGTATTTTCCGAAACCATTTCTTCTTTAGAAAACGAGATCCAGGCTGATACAGGAAAGCTCACTTTTGACAAGTCAAACTATTTAAATTTAATAGCGTATTTAAAAATTGACACCTATGATAAAAAATATTTTCAAAAAGAAGGCGCTTATTTAGATGTTGATTTTAGATGGTATTTGGCATCTTCCGACTATAACAAAAATTTTGTGTCCTTTTCTCACTTAAAAGGAAAAATAGGTTTTGCACATACTTTTTTTGACAAGTTAACGACACACCTCGTTTCTGAGGCAGGAATTACTATTGGTGAAAATGTAAACAGGGTTTTAGATTATAATGTTGGAGGCTATGGAGAAAACTTTATAAATACTTTTATTCCATTTAATGGTTACGATTATGCCTCGCTAAATGGAGATTCTTTTTTGCGGTCTGCTATTACTTTTAGGTATGAGTTTTTGCCAAAAAATTATTTTCAGGCAACAGCAAATTATGCGAGGGTAGGAAGCGATTTGTTTAATGAAGGTAAGATTTTTGAAAACACGAAGTCAGGTTATATGTTCGGCTATGGATTGGATACCTTTTTGGGGCCCATTGAATTTAATTATACCTGGTCGCCAGATCACAGCGAGAATTATTGGTATTTTAACGTTGGGTATTGGTTTTAAAAAAAAGTCCTGCAAAATTTTGCAGGACTTTTTAGATATTGATGCCTTATTTAGTCAATTATTTTACCTTCATTGTCGGTAAAATCAAATCTTAAATATTGGTAGGTAATTCTAGGTAAAATTTTAATCCACTTTTTATATTTTAAATACCATCGCATTTGAATAGATGGAAATCCTTTTTTTAAATAAGCCACAATAAAAGGATGTGTGTTTAAAGTAATATTTACGTGTGTTTTTGAGCTGACAAGTCTTTCAAGTTCTGATTCAATTTTATCCAATAAAATAATTGGAGACTCAACTTCGCCAACACCGCTAGGGTTAGGCTCTTGCGTTTTTATAACCATTTCTGGCCTTACGCGTTGTCTTGTAATTTGAATCAATCCAAATTTACTTGGAGGCAATATTTTATGTTTTGTTTTGTCAAACTCCATTTCGGCCTTCAAATGGTCAAATAATTTTTGTCTGTGCTCAGGGGTGTTCATGTCAATAAAATCAACAACAATAATGCCTCCCATATCTCTCAATTGTAATTGTCTTGCAATCTCTGAAGCTGCAATTAAATTTACCTCAAGTGCGGTGTCGGCTTGTGTGTTGGCTTTGTTTGAACGATTGCCGCTGTTTACGTCGATTACATGAAGTGCTTCGGTATGTTCAATAACCAAATAGGCTCCTTTGCTCATAGAAACTGTTCGTCCGAATGATGTTTTTATTTGGCGTTCAATTCCATGTTTTTCAAAAATAGGAACTTGTGACTTGTATAATTGCACGATAGACTCTTTTTTAGGCGCTATTTCTTGTAAATACTCTTTAATTTCTAAATACAGAATTTCGTCATTAGTTACAATACTTGTAAACGAATCATTAAACAAATCTCTTAAAATTGACGAAGCTCTGTTTAATTCACTTAAAACTTTAACGGGTGCTTGTTGTGATTTTACGGTAACAATTTGTTTGCACATGGCAACCCATCGTTCTAAAGAATTTTGAAGATCTTTATCCAATTCTGCAACTTTTTTATTTTCGGCTACAGTTCTGATAATAACGCCAAAACCTTTAGGTTTAATGCTTTTGATCAGTCTTTTTAATCGTTCTTTTTCTTCGGGATCATTTATTTTTTGAGAAACTGAAACCCTGTCAGAAAAAGGAACCAATACCAAATATCTACCCGCAATGGATATCTCTGAACTCATCCGCGGACCTTTGGTAGATATGGGCTCTTTTACAATTTGTACTAATAAATTTTGACCTGTTTTTAGAACATCAACGATACTTCCGTTTTTGTCGATATCCTTTTCTAGTTGAAAATTCTTTAAAGTGAAATCTTTAATTTTACCTGTGGTGATACCTTTTATAAATTTATTTAAGGAAAGCATTTGAGCTCCTAAATCGTGATAATGCAAAAATCCGTCTTTTTCATAACCTACATCAACAAATGATGCATTTAAACCAGATAGAACTTTGCCAATTCTAGCTAAAAAAACATCTCCTACGGAGAATTTATTGCTGTTGGATTCGTTGTTTAGTGCTGTTAATCTGCCGTCTTTCAATAAGGCAAAATCAATATCAGAGAAGTTTGATCTAATTATTAATTCTGTTTTCACTCTGAATTGTTTTGTGTTCAAATAAATAATTATGAGAACGATTTATACTAAGTTTTACAGGGTATATACCCAACAATATTTGCATTAACTGCAAATATTTATTTCAATGAACTTTTAAAATTGAAAAGAAAAAAGTAAGCCAAGCTTACTTTTTCTTTTTATGTCTGTTTGCTCTTGCTCTTTTTTTACGTTTATGGGTCGATATTTTCGCCCTCTTTCTTTTTTTACCACTTGGCATAATTAAAAGTTGTTTTTTAAATTAATAAATATTTTTAACCTACTTCAATGTAGATTATACTGCTACCTTACTTTTAACTCCTTCTACAAATACTTTTGCTGGCTTAAATGAGGGGATGTTGTGAGCCGGAATTTTAATGGTGGTGTTTTTTGAAATGTTTCTTCCAGTTTTTTCAGCTCTTGTTTTAATAATAAAACTGCCAAAACCTCTTAAATAAACATTATCTCCTTTTTCTAAGGAGTTTTTTACCTCTTCCATGAACGCTTCAACAGTTGCTAAAACATCTGCTTTTTCTATTCCAGATTTGTCTGCAATATTTGATACGATTTCTGCTTTCGTCATTTTAATATGGGTTATATGTTAATATAAAATTAAGACGGCAAATATATGATATAATAATGAAATTCAAAAAGTTAATTCACTAAAATTTAATTAATTAAAAGATGTATCATTGTATTTTATAAAAAACCCAATGATTTTCTCTAAACAATTAACATACTGGTATTTACATAATAAAAGAAATCTGCCTTGGCGAGCCACAACCAATCCATACACCATTTGGCTGTCTGAAATTATTTTGCAGCAAACGCGCGTCGACCAGGGAATGTCGTATTATTTTAAGTTTATTGAAAATTTTCCGACAGTATTCGACTTGGCTGAAGCATCAGAAGAGCAGGTGTTAAAACTTTGGCAGGGTTTGGGCTATTATTCCAGGGCAAGAAATTTGCACTTTTCCGCAAAATATATTGTGGATGAATTGCATGGCGAATTTCCTGCAACCTATAAAGAACTCATAAAGCTTAAAGGCGTTGGCGATTATACCGCTTCCGCTATTGCATCAATCTGTTTTAATGAACCAACGGCGGTTGTTGACGGAAATGTTTATCGGGTTTTGGCGCGGTATTTTGGAATTGAAACCACCACAAATTCTTCCGATGGAATTAAAATATTTAAACAATTGGCGCAAGAACTTATTGATGAAAAAAACCCTGGCACGCACAACCAGGCCATCATGGAATTTGGTGCTTTAATGTGTAAACCCAGCAATCCGGATTGCGAAATTTGTTCGTTAAACAGCAGTTGTTTTGCCTTGTCAAAAAACAAGGTTAAAGAACTTCCCGTTAAAGAAAAAAAAGCCAAAATTAAAACGAGGCATTTTAATTATTTGGTGATTCAATCAAGCGACCAAAAAACCAAAATTGTAAAGCGAGAAACAGGAATTTGGAGAAATCTTTATGAGTTTCCGCTGATAGAAACAAGCGATATTATTGATGAAAAACAACTTATTGAACATAAAATATACAAAGAGTTGTTTTATGATTCAGCCGCAAAGGTAACGCTTTTTGATGATGAAGTGCTTGTGCACAAATTAACGCATCAACATATTCACACTAAATTTTGGGTGGTAAACACAGCTGCTTCAGAACATTTTTCAATTCCTTGGAAAGCGATAAAAAAATACCCTGTGCCAGCGTTGATTGATAATTTTTTGAATCGGTATAAATCCGACTTATTTTTTTAGTACTTTTGTTACTTAATTGATACTTAAAAAAATGGCTGGGACAATAAACAAGGTGATACTGATAGGACATTTAGGTGATGAAGTGAAAATGCATTATTTTGAGGGCGGAAACGCAATTGGGCGGTTTCCAATTGCCACAAATGAAACCTATACAAATAAGCAAACCGGCGAAAAAGTCACCACAACGGAATGGCATAATATTGTGGTGAGAAATAAATTGGCCGAAATTTGCGAAAAATATTTATCTAAAGGCGATAAAGTGTATGTTGAAGGCCGCATAAAAACAAGACAATGGGAAGGTGAAGACGGAGCTAAAAGATATACCACTGAAATTCATGTGGCGGATATGACTTTTTTAACAACCAAAAAGGAATTGAATGCGCCACAGCAAAAGGAAAGCATAAATCCAAATCCTTTAACGCCATCAAACCAAGAAATTGTAAAGCAAGAACAAGAAGAGGATGATTTGCCATTCTAAAGTTTAATTAAATTTATGTAAGTTGGATCCTGAACCCACGATTTTATCAATTTTTTTAGCAGCGGATATTTTATCAAAAGTCCTAAGTATTGTTACCCTTTTTTTATTGCTCATTCTTTCCGCGCTAATTTCTGGTGCCGAAGTTGCCTTTTTCTCACTTTCGCAAACAGATCTTAGCAGGGCCTCTGAATCAAAATCAAACAAAGAAAAAGCTGTGGTAACATTACTTGAAAGGCCAAAAAAACTATTGGCCACAATCCTGGTTTCAAATAATTTCATCAATATATTAATTGTGTTGCTTTTTGCTTATATAGGCAATTTTTTGTTTGCTGAAATTGCGTCGGGCCTATTGAAATTTGTGATAGAAGTTATTTTAGTTACTTTTTTAATTTTGCTGTTTGGGGAAGTATTGCCAAAATTGTACGCCTCAAGAAATTCATTAAAGTTTGCGGCATTTATGGCATATCCTTTTAAAATGCTGGTGTCGCTGCTTTCATTTATTAGTTTTCCTTTATTAAGTTTGACCAATATTATTGAAAATAATTTAGGCAAACAGAAATCTAGCTTGTCGGTTGAAAAATTATCACAGGCATTAGGGCTTACTTCTAATGAGTCTGCAGATAAAGACGACCAAAAAATATTGCGAGGAATCGTAAGTTTCGGAAATACGGAAACAGGCCAAATCATGACGCCCCGTATCGATATTTTTGCACTTTCAAAAGATGAAACCTATGAAAATGTGGTGGCTAAAATTGTGAATGAGGGTTTTTCAAGAAATCCTGTATATGATGAAACTATCGATGAAATTATAGGCGTTTTATATGCCAAGGATTTATTGCCTTATATAGATGTTAAAGATTTTGAGTGGCAAAAATTAATAAGAGAACCTTATTTTGTTCCGGAAAATAAAAAACTGGATGATTTGCTGAAAGAATTTCAGGAAAAGAAAAATCATTTAGCGGTTGTTGTTGATGAGTATGGCGGTACAAGCGGCATTGTTACGCTGGAAGATGTGATTGAAGAAATTGTTGGCGATATTAGTGATGAATATGACCAGGATGATGCGCCTTATTCCATGATTGATGAAAATAATTTTTTGTTTGACGGAAAAATCAATTTGAAAGATTTTTATAAAATTTTAGATATAGAAGACTCCTATTTATTTGAGGAGAATAGAGGAGAGTCTGAAACATTGGCCGGTTTTATTTTAGAAATTCACGGAAGATTTCCAAGAAAGCAAGAAATAATTATTTTTTTCAATTTTGCATTTAAAGTTGAAATTATGGATAAAAAAAGAATTAAGCAGATAAAAGTGACCATAGACCGAGCGCTTGTAAAGGAATAACATGAGATATTTTTCTTCAATCATTTTTTTGGCATTTATGATAGTTTCCTGTGGAAAAGAAACCTTGCCAAAACCTGTGCCTTATCTAAAACTCCAGTATCCTGAAGCGATTTATAAAAAAATTGAATCTAATGGACCTTTCACTTTTGAAATTTCAGATCAGGCCAAAATCAACTTCAAAAATAAGAATTGGGCAAGTATTGAATATCCGCAGTTAAAAGCCACTGTTCATTTAACATATCGTCCCATAAATAACGATTTAGACGAAATTTTGAAGGAAGTTGAAAAATTAACTTTTGAACATACCATAAAAGCCGACGCCATTAATGCAGTTCCTTATGAAAACTCAGAAAAAAGGGTTTTCGCAAAATTGTATAATATTGAAGGAAGTGTTGCCACAAATATTCAGTTTAGAGCAACCGACAGCCTGAAACATGTGCTTTCCGGAGCTTTGTATTTTTATACGCGGCCAAACTATGACTCCATTGTGCCTGCCATAAAATATGTTGAAAAAGACATCATTCATTTAATTGAAACACTGGAATGGAAAAATCAACAGTAAATAATTTTAAATACACAAAAATCATAAGAATTTGGTTAATCATTGGGTTGATTATGTTAATTGGCCAAGTTGTAATAGGAGGCATTACGCGTTTAACGGGATCGGGATTGTCTATCACTAAATGGGATATTATTACCGGCGTTATTCCGCCTTTAAATGATACAGATTGGGTAAATGAATTTGAGCTTTATAAAGAAACTCCGCAATTCCATAAAATTAATTCAACATTTACCATTCAGGAGTTTAAATTTATTTATTTCTGGGAATATTTTCACCGGCTTTGGGTGCGTTCGCTAGGATTTGTGTTTTTAATTCCTTTTATCATTTTTGCGGTTAAAAAGCAGCTCGATTTTTACCTGGTTAAGCGGCTGGCCATTGTTATTTTGTTAACCATATTAACCGCTTCAGCAGGTTGGATTATGGTGCAAAGCGGCTTGGTAAACAGGCCTTGGGTAAACGCGTATAAACTCACCATTCATTTCACCTTGGCGGTGTTGGTGGTATGGGCGATGGTTAAAACGGTGTCGGATGTTTATTTACTGGGAAGCAAATCCCAAATTCCTTCAAAAAGAATTGTTTCTTATGTTATTGGCATCGCATTTTTGCAAATGATAGTTGCCGGGATTATGGCTGGAATGCGCGCCGGATTGTATTATCCAACTTGGCCCGATATGAATGGGGAATTTGTTCCCGGCATATTGCGAAATTCAACAAATTGGGATTGGCATAATATGATTAATTACGATTCTTATTTATTTGCGCCCGCACTAATACAATTTACGCACAGAATGTTGGCTTATATATTGGCTGCTGCTACAATTTATCTATTTTTTAAATTAAGGAAAAGGGCTGAAAAAGCTTCTAAAAAATGGCTAAACAGCGCTATGATTTTAGTTTGGGTTCAAATTGCATTGGGAATTTTGACCGTTTTAAATGTTGAAGGTAAAATTCCGTTGTTTTTTGGCGTAAGCCACCAGTTGATGGGCTTCCTGTATTTTATGGGTTTGTTATTTTTATATGACTCCTTAAGAAAACATAAGGCATAAAAAAAGCTTCAGAAGTCTGAAGCTTTTAGTTTCTTAAAAGAAAAAAGTGTTACTCAGCAGCTGGAGTTTCTTCAACTGTAACAGCTACAGTATCAACAGCTACTTCAACTTCTACAGCTGGAGCCTCTTCTACAGTTACTTCAACTGCAGGTACTTCTTCTTTAGGTGTTTCTTTACAAGAAACAGCAAATACACTTACAAAAAGTGCGATTGCTATAAAAAATTTAAATTGTTTCATTTTTGATATGATTTTTATTGTTGGTGCAAATTAACAACAAATTTATTAATAATAAAAAAAAATATTATTTATTTTTATCTATTACCTTAATTTCTTCAATTTCAGTAATTTTAGTGGCTTTATATAAAGCGCCTCCGCCAATTCCTGCAATCTTATTTGCAATATCTTCCTGACTTATTTTATTTTCATCAAAAGTGAATTGCCCTATTTTGGCTTCAAAGTTAACTTTGGAGTAAGTAACACCTTTGGTTTTTGATAATTTCGACTCAATTGTTTTTGCGCAGCCTATTTCACAAGTCATTCCTTCTATTTCAACTTCAATGGTTTTGTAATTGGCGGCCACTTCTTGTTTTTCAATTCCCAATTTTTCATTGGAAACCTCTTTTTTGGCTTCATTGCAGGATAATAAAATAAAGGCGATTGTTAAAATTGAAATTGAAGTTTTCATAACTGGTTTCTTTTAATTGGTTGTTCAAATTTAAAACTTTTAAATTTAATTCCGAATATTTATGCGATTTTTGTAATTATTTTTTTGAATGGAAAACAAAAAATTACGCTGGATTTATTTAATTGCGCTTTCTTTAATTTGGGGAAGTTCTTTTATTTTAATGAAAAAAGCTTTAATAGGCCTAACGCCAATCCAGGTTGGCGCATTAAGAATTATAATCACCGCAGTTTTTTTGTTGCTTATTGGGTTTAACCGATTGCTTAAAATTGAAAAGAGACATTGGAAATACTTAATCTTAAATGCATTATTGGGTTCTTTTTTTCCGGTTTTCTTATTTGCTTTTGCCCTTCAAAATATCGATAGCTCCATTGCTTCAATTTTAAATGCTTTAACGCCGTTAAACACCTTGCTTTTTGGCGCGACGGTATTTGGATTTGCTTTTAAAAGAAGACAGCTTATAGGCGTTTTAATTGGGTTTGCCGGAACAGCAATGCTCATTTTGGAAGGCGCACAAATTCATCCTGAAAATGAATATTTGTATATGGGATTTGTGATTATAGCCTCTGTTGGCTATGCATTTAATGTAAATCTCATCAAAAAATATTTGCACGATTTAGACGCTTTGAGCATCACAGTAGGGATTTTTGCAATATTAATTGTTCCTGCACTGATGGTTTTGTGGTTTTCTGGCTTTTTTCAGTCTGTTGAAATAAATTCCGTTACTACAACTTCATTGGTTTATGTTTCAATATTGGCGGTAGTTGGCACCGGAATCGCAACCATTATGTTCAACCGTTTAATTCAGTTGTCAACGCCGGTATTTTCATCTTCCGTAACTTATTTAATTCCTGTTGTTGCCATCACTTGGGGAATTTTAGATGGAGAGAAAATTTCATTTCTGCAATTCTTTTCGGGTTTGGTAATTTTGGTTGGCGTGTATCTTGCCAATAAAGCCAAATAAAAAACGGCCCAATTTCTTGAGCCGTTTAAAGTAATTGTAATTAAATTTTGATTTATTTATAGAAAATCAGCTTCCGTAACGCCTTCATTTACTTTTGCGCCTATTAATTTAAATTCAACTGTTTGCGGACCTAAACTTCCAGTTTTTGTTCCAGGGAATTTTATTCCGTTAAATTCTTGGTAATTGCCAAAAGTCGCTTCCTGATTTTGGGTTTGGCCTTGCATCGTAATCACTTGCAATTCCTTCACTTTTAATCCGCTGGCAACATCAAAATAAACCGATGATGAAACAATTTCGCCTTTGGTTGAAATTACATAAGCGTCTTTGCCGTCAACAATTTCGATACCTTTAAGTTTAGAATTTTCGTTGTTTAACAATCCCATTTCTAAAAATGTTCCGATGGTGTAAGTCATTTCACCGGCCATTGGCGCTGGCAACGGTTGTTTGTTCATAAACACGCCATCTTTAGTCATCACAATTTTAGCCACTACATTTCCACCCATACTGGTTTCATTGGCATATTTTGTTGAAGTTCTTTTTTCGGTGGATACAATAACGCTTCCCATAGCATTGGCTTCATAAGTCGCCAAAGTGCTTTTTAACGCTTTCACTTTAGCTACACCGCCGATTGCATTAAAGAAATTGTCTAAAACTGTTAATTTGGTTACTCCGGCAGGAATTGGTTTTGACATTTCCGGTTTTGAAGCAGCGTTTGATTCTTTGTCAAAATAATTGATGGCGTAAGACAATTTTTCAAGGTTTGGCAAAGCGTCTAACGCTTTTCCAACAATAACGATTCTTGCATTGTCTTCACTAAAATATTTTTGGGCAACGCGTTGCACATCTTCAGCCGTTACTGCATTTATTTTTTGCAGATAGGTTTCGTAGAAATCTTGAGGCAATTTTTTAGTGACAATGTTTAAAGCGTAACTGGCTACTGTTGAAGGATTTTCAAGTGCCATCACAAAACTTCCGATATACGCAGCTTTAGCATTTTTTAATTCTTCGGCTGTTACTTTGGTGTCTCGAAAAGTTTTGATTTCTTTCATAAATTCAACCACAGAACTGTCTGTAACCACATTTCTTACTGAAGCTGCCGATTTAAAAGTCGCTGAAGTTCTTTCGTCATTTCCAATTCTTGAGTAAGCGCCGTAAGTATAACCTTTGTCTTCTCTTAAATTTAAGAATAAACGACCTTCACCGCCACCGCCAAAAATTTTATTGGCCAATAAAGCAGCAAAATAATCGGGATTGCTCATTTTTAAATTTACCGTGTTAATCACTGCAATATCCGATTGTACCGCATTTGGCATATCAATAAAATTAATTTCAGTCTTGGCAACATCAGCAACTTTAGGGATTTCATAAGCCGGCATCGTTCCTTTTTTCCAATTGTTGAAATGTTTGGTTACCTGGGCCTTCACATCTTTAAAAGCGACATCGCCAACAATCACCAAATAGGCATTGTTGGGTTTGAAATAAGTGGCATAAAAATTTTGAACATCAGCCAATGTTACATTTTTGGCGGTAGTTTCAGTTTCAAATTCTCCGTAAGGATGGTTTTTTCCATAAACCAAAGCGTTTTGGGCTTTTGCGGCAATGGCAGCAACACTGTTTTCTCCCGATTTAATTCCTTCAAGCAATTGTGCTTGTTGTTTTTCGAATTCTTCTTTTGTAAACAGCGGATTTTGAACAGCATCGGCCGTTAATTCCAAAATTCTAGGAAAAAATTTAGACAGGGTATTGAAACTTGCACTTTGGCTTCCAATATTAAAGTTGGCGCCTAATAAATCAATTTCTTCAACAAAAGCGTCTTTTGAAATTGTTTTAGTTCCATTTCCCATCATTCCTCCGGCTATCGTTGTTAATCCGGCTTTTTCTCCTTCAAAAATAGGTCCGTTGTCTAAAATTAACGTGGCTGAAACTTTTGGTAATTTATGATTTTCAACAACCAGTACTTTTAACCCGTTTTTAAGTTCAAAAGTTTGTGGTTTGCCTAAATTAATAACAGGTGCAGGCCCGGCTTTAGGTTGTTGTGATCTGTCTATTTGTGCAGTTACTCCTAATGAAATAAGGAATAAGGCAATTAAGGTGGTTATTTTGGTTCTCATATTATTTTTCATCTGTGTATTATTCAATTTCCTTTTTTAGATAATCCATTTCAACGCGGCTGTTTTTGTTCAAATATTCATTTGCAACGCGTTTAATGTCTTCTCTGGTTATGGAGCGGTAAATGTTAATTTCATCATTAATTAAATTTGTATTGCCTTTTAAAGTATAGTTTGCAGCTAAAGTGTTGGCAATATTTTGAACTCCGGAATTTGAATTCACAAAATTGTTTTCAAATTTATTTTGTAATTTTTGAAATTCTTTTTCTGAAATTAATTCAGTTTGAAGTTTGGAAATTTCGGCATCCATTTCAACGCCTAAATCATCTAAAGTAGTTGCGCCCATTGGCAATGCGCCCATAATATAAACGCCGTAATCTTCTTGAGAATCATTAAATGCCAACACCTGTAACGCTTTTTTCTCTTCAACCAATTTTTTGTACAAACGGGCACTTTTTCCGCTTGTTAAAATGGAAGAAACCATATCCAAGGTATAAGAATCTTTGTCTTTATTTGATGGTGTTCTGTAAATAAAAAGTTTAACGGGAATTTGAATGTTCGAATCGTATTCGGTAACCTTTATGCTTTCAGTGATTGAAGCTTCTTTCGCAGTTACTCTTTCAACTTTTTCTCCTTTAGGAATATCGCCAAAATAATTTTCAATCATTTTTTTGGTGGCTTCAGTTTCAAAATCGCCGGCAACCACTAAAACAGCATTGTTAGGTGCATAGAATTTTTTATGAAAATCTAAAAACTCTTGCAATTTTGCCGCATCTAAATCTTCCATGCTTCCGATGACCGAATTTTTATAAGGATGATTTTTAAAAACATGCTGATTAATACCAGTGCGATAGCTAATTTTTCCATAAGGCGCATTGTCGATTCTGGCGCGTTTTTCTTCTTTGATTACTTCGTTTTGCGTGTCAACGCCAACTTGGTTAATCACAGGGTGCAACATACGTTCCGACTCTAACCACAAACCAAGTTCCAAATTGTTGGAAGGAAAAGTTTCATAATAAAAAGTTCGGTCTTGCGTGGTATTTGCATTGTTTGTTCCGCCATTGGCAGACACAATTTTAAAAAACTCGCCTTTAGGAATATTTTTGGTTCCTTCAAACAATAAATGTTCGAAAAAGTGTGCGAATCCAGTACGTCCGTCCACTTCATCTTTGGCGCCAACATGATACATTACAGAGGTGCTGATAATGGGTGCGGAATTGTCTTTGTGTAAAATAACGTGCAGGCCGTTACTTAAATCGTACTCTTCAAATGTTACTTTTTGGGCAAACATGTTAACGCTTAAAAATAGCGCCAAAGAGCTTAAATAGATCATTTTTCTCATAGGTAATACTAGTTTAATTAAATTAATATGGCGTATAGGACGCATTTGTTGATTGGTTGTTACAATTTTGAAGCGGAAATAGCGAATTCATTTTGAGGTTATTTCATAGCAAAAGTGAATTCAAAGCTACTTATTTTTTTTGGAAAGTCGGCATAGTTTCAAAAATTAATCGAATCTTAATAAATATTATGACTTTTAGCCACAAGTGACACGTAAATTTACAACAAATTCATAATTGAGAATTTTTTTACATTATTTATTGAACAACGATTCTATAATAAAAAACAAGTGAAAAATCATAAAAATCAATTCAATTCAAATTTAACGGCAAGAAACGCAAAGAAAAAACGCAAAGTGCGCAATTTTGTTTTGGTAAACATTTGATTAAGCCATAAAAACCGTAAACTGCCTGCCGGCAGGCCCAAAATATTGTTTTTATTGCGTTAAGTCCAAATTAGGCAAGTAAATATTTAATCAATTTGGCTTTTAATTTTGATGAGTTCTTGTTTGATGGCTTCGAGTCGCGTGATGATTTCCTGGTTGTTTTTTACCGCTTTGGGCTGCTCCTTCATTTTGTTTTTTGCGCCTTCTAAAGTAAACCCTTTTTCTTTGACCAAATGGTAAATTAGCTTTAGATTTTTGATGTCCTCTTGGGTAAAAAGCCTATTTCCCTTTTTATTTTTTTTTGGCTTTAAAATGTCAAATTCATTCTCCCAAAATCGAATATGTGACGTGTTAACGCCAAATGCGCTGGCTACTTCGCCAATTTTGTAATAACGTTTTTCAGGTAAATCTATATGCATTAGTCAAGAGATTGTCCTTCAATTTGCGCTGCTTTTTGCATAGCTTCAAATTCTTCCGGCGACAAGTTTCCGTAGTAAAAGTTAATAGGATTTATCGCTGTTCGGTTTTTATAAATTTCGTAATGTAAATGCGGACCTTGAGAACGCCCGGTATTTCCAACAAAGCCAATTAAATCGCCTCTTCTTATTTTTTGCCCTTTTCTAACGTTATAATTGCTTAAGTGCGCATATAGTGAAACGTATCCAAAGCCGTGCTCTATTCTGATATGTTTCCCGTAGCCTGGGGAATTTTGGTCGGCCCGTTCCACATAACCATCACCCGAAGCATAAACCGGGGTTCCAACAGGCGCAGAAAAATCCATTCCCAAATGTTTTTTTCTTGCTTTGGTAAAAGGATCAGATCGCCATCCGTAGCCTGAAGCCATACGGGTTAAATCTTTATTTTCAACAGGTTGAATGGCCGGGATTGCCGCCAATAATTTTTCCTTGTTCGCCGCCAATTTTACAATTTCATCTAACGATTTTGACTGCACATACAGTTGTTTTGCCAAAATATCCATATTTTTGGTCACGTCAATTATCATATCCGAATTGTCGAAACCTTCCAGCGCTTTATAACGGTTTACGCCGCCAAAACCAGCCTTTCGCTGTTCGTCGGGAATTGGGTTTACTTCAAAATACAATCGGTAAATGTTGTTGTCTCTTTCTTGAATATCCGTTAAAACTTCTGATAATTGTATGATTTTTTTGGCGTGTAATTCTTCATTTAATTTTACAAACTCTAACTGGCGTTTTAATTCTTTTTCTTTAGGAGATTCAAAAATATTGGCAAAAACAACAAAACCCAATATCATAAAAACAGTGGCGCTTGCCAACGTTAACATCAATTTTTTTAAATTTTCCCCTTTTTTTGGACGTATCTTTTGATAGGATAATGATTCTGGATCGTAATAATATTTTACCTTCGCCATTGTATAAAAATTATATTATTTTTGCGTCAAGTATTGGCTCATATTTTGAAGCAATAACGACAAATTTACAAAATGTTTTATACAATCGGCAAACCCGATAATTTTTAGCATATAATTAACAGAGGATTTGTCATTTAAAAATTTTAAAAACATCAATAATAAAGCAGTCTGCAGCAATTAAGACTACTTAAAATAAGATTACGGACTTAATAAAAGAACATTAAAAAAATATATGAAATCACAACTTGTACGTCAACAATTTTTAGATTTTTTTGCTTCAAAACAACATGCAATCGTACCGTCATCTCCAATGGTGTTGAAAAATGATCCTACGCTTATGTTTACCAATGCGGGAATGGTGCCTTTTAAAGAGTATTTTTTGGGACAAAAAACTGCGGTGGATAAACGTGTTGCCGATACGCAAAAATGTTTACGGGTTTCAGGAAAACACAACGATTTGGAAGAAGTGGGAAAAGACACTTACCACCACACAATGTTTGAAATGTTGGGAAATTGGAGTTTTGGAGACTATTTTAAAAAAGAAGCCATTGACTGGGCTTGGGAATTGCTGGTTGAGGTCTATAAAATAGACAAAGATTGTTTGTATGTCACTGTTTTTGAAGGTGCGGAAGACGATGGACTGGGATACGACCAGGAAGCTTACGATTTGTGGAAAAAATATGTTCCAGAAGACCGAATAATCAACGGAAACAAAAAAGACAATTTTTGGGAAATGGGTGCTCAGGGTCCGTGCGGACCTTGTTCTGAAATTCACGTGGATATTCGTTCTGCGGATGAAAAAGCAAAAGTTTCCGGCCGAAGTTTGGTGAACAATGACCATCCGCAAGTGGTGGAAATTTGGAATCTGGTTTTTATGGAATTTAACCGAAAAGCCGATGGTTCTTTGGAAAAATTGCCTGCAAAACACGTAGATACCGGAATGGGTTTTGAACGTTTGTGTATGGTGCTTCAAAATAAACAATCCAATTACGATACCGATGTTTTTACGCCGTTAATCAGAGAAATTGAAGCAATTACCAACAGCGAATATGGCAATAATGAAGAAATAGACATCGCCATTCGCGTAATTGCCGACCACGTTCGTGCAGTTGCTTTTGCGATTGCCGACGGACAATTGCCTTCTAACACTGGCGCCGGTTATGTAATTCGACGAATATTGCGACGTGCCATTCGTTACGGATTTACTTTTTTAAACACCAAAGAACCTTTTATTTACAAATTGGCAACAACTTTAAGTCAGCAAATGGGCGACTATTTCCCTGAACTTAAAGTCCAAAAACAATTGGTGACCAACGTTATTAAGGAAGAAGAAAATTCGTTCTTAAGAACTTTAGATCAAGGATTGGTTTTATTGGACGGCATTATTAAAAACACCGAAGGAACGGAAGTTTCGGGTAAAAAAGCCTTTGAATTGTTTGATACCTTTGGTTTTCCTATCGATTTAACCGCTTTAATTCTTTCTGAAAAAGGAATGACCTTAGATGAAGATGAATTTAAAAAAGAATTGGAAAAACAAAAAACACGTTCAAGAGCCGCTGCAGTTGTGGAAACGGATGATTGGGTAATTTTACAAGATGATGGTGAAAAAGAATTTATAGGATATGATACATTAGAAGCCAATGTTAATATAACCCAATACAGAAAAATATCCTCCAAAAAAGAAGGTGATTTATACCAATTGGTTTTTAATATGACGCCTTTTTATCCGGAAGGCGGTGGACAAGTGGGCGATAAAGGCTATCTAAAAGAAGATGATGGAAATGTCATTTATATTGTTGACACCAAAAAAGAAAACAATTTAATTATTCATTTCGCCAAAAGTTTGCCTAAAAACCCAACCCAAACTTTTAAAGTGGTGGTCGATGAAAAAGAACGATTCAGAACTGCCTGCAACCATTCGGCAACTCATTTACTTCATCAGGCTTTGCGGGAAATTTTAGGAACGCACGTGGAACAAAAAGGATCGGCGGTGCATTCAAAATATTTGCGTTTCGATTTTTCACACTTCGCAAAATTAACGGTTGATGAATTGCGTGCCGTGGAAGATTTTGTGAATGCGCGTATTGCTTCGAAAATTGTGCTGGAAGAATTTAGGAATATCCCCATAAAAACAGCTTTAGATAAAGGCGCGATGGCTTTGTTCGGTGAAAAATACGGTGATACGGTACGCGCCATTCAATTTGGAAAATCTGTAGAGCTTTGTGGAGGAATTCACGTACAAAACACCGGCGATATCTGGCATTTTAAAATTGTGTCGGAAGGAGCCATTGCAGCTGGCGTTAGACGCATTGAAGCCATTACCAATGATGCCACAAAAGATTTCTTTCTTGAAAATACCCATGTTTTTTCTGAAGTGATAGAAGTGTTGAAAAACACCAAAAATCCGGTGAAAGCCATTATCGATTTACAGGAAGAAAACGCCTCGTTAAAAAAACAGGTTGAAGCTTTGCAAAAAGACAAGGCCAAAAATTTGACAGGCGATTTAATAAATCAAGTTGAAACAATTAACGGCATTCACTATTTGGCCGTAAAACTTGATTTGGACCAAAACAGCATAAAAGATTTGGCCTTTGATTTGGGAAATAAAATTGAAAATCTGTTTTTATTGGTTGGAACTGAAACCGACGGAAAGGCTTTTTTAACCTGTTTTATCGCCAAAAATTTGGTGGAAGCAAAACAATTGGATGCGGGAAAAGTGGTTCGTGAACTGGGAAAATTAATTGAAGGCGGCGGCGGCGGACAAGCTTATTTTGCAACTGCCGGCGGTAAAAAACCGGAAGGAATTGAGGAGGCGCTCGTTAAAGGAAAAGAATATTTAAAATAAGTTAAAAGTCAAATATTAAATATTAAAAGTTTTTTGTTGCAAACACTATTCAAATTTCATATCAAACTCCCTTTCCTTGGGAAAGGGCTGGGGATAGGAAAAAGCCGAATATCATAAATCAAAAAAAGTGAATTTCAGAACCAACATACAACTTCAAAAAGGAGAAAATCAAATGGATTATACTTCTAAATTGCTGTTGATTGGTTCGTGTTTTTCGGAAAATATCAGCAAAAAACTGACTTATTATAAATTTGATGTGGCCAGCAATCCGTTTGGTATTTTGTTTAATCCAAAGGCCATTGAAACTTTAATTTTGAATTCATTAAATGAAAAAATGTACACTGAAAAGGATGTTTTTTTGTTAAATGAACGCTGGCATTGTTTCAATGCACATTCCGATTTAAGTTCGACTGATAAAAATGAATTGCTTGAAAATTTGAATAATGCCATCAAATCAACCAATAAACGATTACACGAATCAACTCACATCATCATTACTTTAGGTACTTCCTGGATTTATAAATTTATTGAAACTGATGCCGTTGTTGGAAATTGCCATAAAGTTTCCCAAAAAAAGTTTTCAAAAGAATTGCTGTCGGTTGATGAAATTGTGGTAACCTTAAAAAATATTTGCCTTCAAATTTCAGAAATAAATCCGAAGGCAACCATTATTTTTACGGTTTCGCCAGTGCGCCATATCAAAGATGGTTTTGATGAAAATTCGGTGAGCAAAGCGCATTTAATAGCCGCTATTCATAACCTAATTGGTTCGAGGAAAGAAAAAATAAGTCCACTGAGTCTTTCGACTCCGCTCAAGACAGGCTTAGGCGAAGTGTATTTTCCTTCTTATGAAATAATGATGGATGATTTGCGCGATTACCGATTTTACAACAGCGATATGATTCATCCCAATGAAACTGCCATTGATTATATTTGGGAACAATTTAAACACGTATGGATTGATGAAAATACTTTTTCTGTGATGAAAGATGTTAAAACTGTCCAAAAAGGATTGGCGCACAAACCTTTCAATCCGGATTCGGAACAACATCAGAAGTTTTTGGCCGACTTGCAACAAAAAATACAATCATTAGAAAACAAACAGAGGATTAAATTCTAACAAAAAATAGAGGCAATTTCCTCTATTTTTTATCTATGTTTTTTGCTTTTTTATTGCACAAATTTCGCAACATTTTGCCAAGGGCCGCCGTTAATAGCGTCAATTCCCTGTTGTTTTAAAAAGGAAGTTGCTTGTCCGCTTCTTGCACCGCTTCTGCAAACCGCAATCACTTTTTTATTCATTTTTTTGATCTCTGCAACTTTCGTTGGAATGGCGTTCAACACCATATTTTTTGAGCCTTTTACGTGCCCTTCTTTAAACTCTTCAACTGTTCTTACATCAATAACAACAGCGCCTTCTTTTAAATATTCTTCAATTGAAGCTCCTGCATTTCCACCACCAAATAATCCGAAAAAACCCATTCTTTTTAATTTTAAAATTTTGGCAAAGATAATTCAATAAAATGGTACTTAGGTAACTATAGTTACGCTATTTTGCAATAAGACGAATTCCATTGACAATCAACTGTTCGTGTTTTTTATTTTTTTGAAGCTGCGTTAAATAGGCCAAAATTTCGGTTTCCGGTGTTTTATTTGATTGATAAACAAGTTCATATATTTCCAAAGGCAATAACCAATCTGTTGGAAAATTTGCTTTTAATTTTTCAAAAACAGCTATCAATTTCTGAAAATCTACTTTCCCTGTCTTTCTCATTTCAGCAATTTCCAGATACATTTTATGCAACTTGATATCTTCTTCTGAATAAGAGATTTTGTGCGTTTTGGTCTTAGAAACTTCTCCCAGATTCTTAAAAGAATTCACCGAAGCCGGTCCGGCATGTGCAGAAATGATGTCTTTTCCCACCGCCATATCGTAAATTCCCCATGCTGGCTGAAACAAAATTGTATCGTTATGTGTTACCGTGCAATTTTTAAAAGAAATGAGTAAAATCTTCCCTTTTAAGTCACGTTTTCCGGTAATCACTTCGCCTTCAACTTTAACATTTCCTTCAAAAATCAAAGTGGTTTTTTTGCCTTCATAAATTCCGTAAACCTCCAAATCTTTCGGAAACATATCTTCAATGGCCAAATTGATGCCTTTTAATTTCCCTAGCGGACTTCCAAAACCTTCCAAATGATAATCGGTTCCGTGCCCAATCAATTCCTTGTCTCTGCTAGCCAAAGCTGTTGGCCCTGTTGTTTGGAGATACACCGGTTTGTTGTTGTCATCCACAATCACATTGGAAAACACCCCCGATATTTGCAGGCCTGTGCTTAATTCAACCGTGCCAATATTTTTAGATTTTATCAATTTTTTAACCCCGCTCAATCCGCCGGTTCTCAACGCCATTTTATTGGCAAATTCTTCCAGAACAAAACTTAAATGCGCAAAATCGGGCGTCACAAAAAGTTGCGGTTGCGGTTTGGTGATGTCGAAATTTTGCGTTGCGGCTTTTATGGAATAAGGTAATTTTTCAACATCAGCAGTCAAACATTTTTTGCTTTCACCAATGGAAGAAAGCAATCCTGCGCCATATATTTTCGGATTATCCAAGCTTCCGATTAAACCGTATTCTACCGTCCACCAATGTAAATTCCGTATTTCCGCCATTTCAGAAAGATCGCCCATCATATTTTGCAATGTTTCCACTTTTTGCTGCGCATTTTCGATTAATTCTTCTGAAGAATTTGGATCTTCCTTTAAAATAGAAAGCAGCCTGATGGCTTCATACATCTCATAGTCTTCCGAAGAAGAAATTGCTTTGCAGCCAATTTCCCCAAAACGGCGCAAGTATTCGGCATATTCCGGATTTGCAATAATTGGTGCGTGGCCTGCCGCCTCGTGGATAATATCGGGAGCGGGCGTATATTCAAGATGGTCAATCGTTCTGATATCCGAAGCAATCACCAGCACATTATAAGCCTGAAATTCCATAAAAGCATTGGGCGGAATAAATCCGTCCACAGAAACTGCCGCCCATCCAATGTCTTTTAAAATACGGTTCATGCCTTCCATTTTCGGAATTTCCTCTTCAGAAATCCCTGTTTTTTTCAAGCCTTCCAAATATGATTCGTGTGCCACTTTACTTAAAAAATCAATGTTCATACGCATCACATAACGCCAAACCGCCTGATTTTGGGCTGTATATTCCTCATAAGGTTGCTTCACAATAAACTGATGCAAGTGTTTTGGCAAACGTTCAGTCACTTTATTGAATTTTATGGTGTTTTTCATTGGATACTATTTACGCTGTGAATTTACAATTTTTAAAAATTCTGTCATTTGATTTCTAAAAAATAACGTGAGTTGCTTATATTTAGCCAAAATATAAAAAAATGTTTAAAGGGAACTCAAAAGTTAAATTATTGCTTGGCGTTGGTATTGTTTTGTTTACCTTGTTTCAATACTATTCAAGAAGTGAGGTTAACGAATTTACGGGCAAAAAACAACATATTTCGCTGAGCACCGATGAGGAAATTGCCATCGGATTGCAAAGTGCGCCGGAAATGGCAAAACAACATGGTGGCTTGCATCCCAATCAAAAATCCCAGGATTTGGTGGATGAAGTTGGCCAAAAATTGGTTCACAGCAGCGTTGCAAAAGAAACGGTTTATGCCTACGATTTTCATTTATTGGCAGATTCACAAACGATGAATGCTTTTGCGCTTCCGGGCGGACAGGTTTTTATCACTTATGCTTTGTTTTCGAAATTGAAAAATGAAGACCAGTTGGCCGGTGTTTTGGGTCACGAAATTGGTCACGTTGTTGGTCGACATTCTGCAGAACGTTTGGCAAAACAAGGATTGACAGAAGGAATTTTAAGCGGGGTTGCCGTTGGTATTGACCCAAATACCGCTCAAGGTGCCGCAGCCATTGCCAATGTGATCAATTTAAGCTATGGCCGAGATGACGAATTGGAAAGTGATGAATTGGGCGTAAAATTTATGATTGATGCCGGCTATAATCCGATTGAACTGATTGGCGTGATGCAAATTTTAAAAGATGCCGCAGGTCCAAATCAGACTTCAGAAAGAATGAGCACACATCCCGATCCCGAAAACAGGATTGAAAAAATTAAAGCAGCCATTGAAAAGTATAAGAAATAAACTTTTTGTCAAATCCTTCTAACATTTGAACGGACAGGTCGCGACCTGTCCCTACATAATATCGCAATCGTTTTAGTAAATTTCACAAGAATTTATGAGCCATTCAAAAGCGCTTCAAATGAATACTTCGTATCTTTGTGTTTTTCAAAATAACACCTATTTCTTATGAACAAGAAAGTGATTTTAATGATTTTAGATGGCTGGGGAATTACCCAAGACCCGAAAGTTTCTGCAATTTATAATGCAAAAACCTCTTATATAGACAGTTTGTACCACAAATATGCGAATGCCAGTTTGCGCACTGATGGCGAATATGTGGGTTTGCCGGAAGGTCAAATGGGAAACAGTGAAGTTGGGCATATGAATTTAGGTGCCGGAAGAATTGTGTACCAAAACTTGGTTCGGGTGAATTTGGCGGTTAAAAACAAAACGCTTGGGAAAGAAAAGGAATTGCTTGACGCGATTTCTTACGCAAAAGAAAACAATAAAAATATTCACCTGCTGGGATTGGTTTCCGACGGAGGGATTCATTCACATATTGACCATTTAAAAGGTTTGCTGGATGTTGCTGCCGAGCACAACCTTAAAAATGTGTTTTTACATGCATTTACCGACGGAAGGGATTGTGATCCTAAATCGGGCATAAACTTTACTGAAACCATTCAAAATTATATGAAAGAAACCACTGGCGAATTGGCAACAATTACCGGACGTTATTTTGCAATGGACCGTGACAAACGCTGGGAACGCATAAAATTGGCTTATGATGCTGTTGTAAAATCCGAAGGAGAAAAATCGACAAATGCATTAAAAAGTATTGAACAAAGTTATGCCAGTGATGTTACTGATGAGTTTATAAAACCCATCATTATGACCGATGAAAACGGCCAGCCAAAAACACAAATCAAGGCCGATGATGTGGTGATTTTCTTCAACTACAGAACCGATAGAGGGCGTGAACTTACTGAGGTTCTTACCCAAAAAGATTATCCTGATTTTGGCATGAAAACAATGCCGTTATATTATGTAACCTTAACCAGTTACGACGATACTTTCAAAAATGTACACATCATTTACGAAACGGACAATCTGGAAAATACTTTGGGCGAAGTGTTGGAAAAAGCAGGGAAAAAACAAATCAGAATTGCGGAATCAGAAAAATATCCGCACGTTACTTTTTTCTTTTCCGGCGGAAGAGAAAAAACATTCGAAAATGAAACCCGGATTTTATGTCCGTCCCCAAAAGTTGCCACTTACGATTTAAAACCCGAAATGAGCGCTTTTGACATTCGTGATGCCATTATCCCCGAATTGGATAAAAAAGAAGTCGATTTTGTATGTTTAAACTTTGCCAACGGCGATATGGTTGGACATACAGGCGTGATGGAAGCGGCGATAAAAGCTTGCGAAGCCGTTGATAAATGCGTGGAAGATGTGGTGGCTTCCGCCTTAAAAAACAATTATACCACCATTATCATTGCCGACCACGGGAATTGCGAAACCATGATAAATCCTGATGGTTCGCCGAACACATCACATACAACCAATCCGGTTCCGGTAATTTTGGTGGATAAAGATTTGAAACAAATTGAAGACGGCGTTTTAGGCGATATTGCACCAACCATTCTAGAACTTATGGGAATTGAAAAACCGGCAGTGATGACACGCCATTCTTTAATTTAATTTTGTAGTTTTACGGCACATTAATTTTTTAAAAATGAAAAACCTAATTTTCACTGTCTTTATATTAAGCATTATGAGTTGTTCAGCTCAAAAAAACATAGCAACCGCCATAAAAGATCCCTCGGGAAATTTAATTGGTGTTGCCAATAAAGAAAGTTTTCTGGAGGAACCATTCAATGCTTGGTTCACACCAAATTACGATGCTTATGAAACGGACAAAAAAGCTATTGAAAAGCTGAAACCACTTTTAAAAGAAGTAACCATAAAAGCATTTATGGGAACTTGGTGCGGAGACAGTAAAGAGCAAACGCCAATTTTATATAAAATTTTGGATGAAGCCGGTTTCAACTATAACCAGTTAGAAATGATTACGGTAAACAGAAGCAAAGTAACGCCCGATAATCTACAGGAAGGTTTAAACATTGAAAGAGTCCCTACCTTTATCGTTTACAAAAACAACAAAGAAATTGGCCGTTTTGTTGAATATCCAAGAGAATCTGTGGAAGCTGATTTGTTGAAAATTGTTAGCGGACAAGGATACA
Source organism: Lutibacter sp. (assembly GCA_030694935.1). Classification (GTDB taxonomy): domain Bacteria; phylum Bacteroidota; class Bacteroidia; order Flavobacteriales; family Flavobacteriaceae; genus Lutibacter. Next base: position 60,571 of record JAUYUA010000092.1, read on the forward strand.
AACATTCTTACGAATAAAGCCCACTAACTCCAGAAGGGGGAACAACAAATCATTCTTTCTTGTATCCTATTTTAGTTCTCGGTTCTTCTTTGGGTTTTTCCAGTAATTGCTGAAGCACTTCGTAAATCTCACTAAACTGCTCATTGTTTTGTGATTCCATCTGATTTATTTTTTTCATTATTTCTTCATAGTTGTTGGCCAATTTTCGAAGTTGGATAAAGGTCTCAATAATTTGCACACTCATTTTTATAGCCAATTCACTATTCAAAACACTTGAGAGCATCAATATTCCGTGCTCTGTAAATACAAAAGGAGGGTATTTTGAATGTCGCCCTCTCTTTAAGGTCGCATTTTGCGACCTTAAAGCAGCATATTCTTCAGTTGTCAGTTCAAACATAAAAAATGCCGGAAAACGATCTATATTTCTTCTGACCTGTTCTTTTAATCTTTTAGTTTCAACATTATAAAGTTCTGCTAAATCTTTGTCCAGCATTACTTTCTGATTTCTGATTAAATAAATTTTACTCGTTATTATTTCGTCTGGAACAGCAATTTTTTCACTCATTTTTTCAAGGTTTTTTATTCCCCCTTTGTAGGCTATGGACTTACTCCAAATCCTGAAGTTCCCCAAGTTGTTTTAGGATGTCAAAAGTTTTTTTTGCCTCTTCTTCATTAATGGTAGAAATGGCGGCACCAACGTGAACCAACACATAATCGCCAACATTCGCTTCAGGAACCAAAGTGAGGCTCACTTCTTTTATGATTCCGTCAAAAGACACTTTCCCCATTCTGAAAGTTTCATCCAACTGAGAAGTAATTGCTATTAATTTTCCGGGAATTGATAAACACATGGTGATTTACGATTTACGATTTATGATTTACGATTTTTCAACTGGCGACTCCGCTCTGTGACCTTTTTAAAACTTTTAACTTTTAATATCTAATATTTAACTTTTTCCCATTTCGTGTGTTAACGAGCCTTTCAACCATTGATACCAATCTTCCATTCCTTCACCCGTAGTTGCCGAAACTTCAAAAAACAGCAATTTCGGATTTACCTGCAGCGCATATTTTTTAATATTGTCAACATTTATATTTACATAAGGCAGCAAATCTATTTTATTGATGATACAAACATCCGAAGTATAAAACATATCGGGATATTTGATGGGTTTGTCTTCACCTTCGGTGGTACTTATGATAACTACGCGTTTATTTTCTCCCAAATCGAACATGGACGGACAAACCAAATTGCCCACATTTTCAATCATTAAAATGGAATTGTCTTCAATTTTTAACTTTTTAACGGCATCATAAACCATATCGCTTTCCAAATGGCAACCTTTTCCTGTGTTTATTTGAACAACAGGAACATCGTGCGCGGCAATTCTGTTGGCATCATTTAAAGTTTGCTGATCGCCTTCAATCACATAAAATGAAATTTCATTTTTTAAATCGGCCAAAGTGCGTTCCAGAAGCGCTGTTTTTCCAGAGCCCGGAGAACTCACCAGATTAAGTGCGAAAATGTTTTTTGCTTCAAAATAACCCCTATTTCTTGCGGCTAAAAGCTGGTTGTTTTGAAGAATGTCTCGCTCAATTTCCAAAACTTTGTGTTGATGGTCGTGTTCATGAGAATGACCATCATGATGATGATCATCGTGCGAATGAGAATGTCCGTCGTGATGATGATGATTCCCTTGAGAATGATGTTCTTCTCCAGGTTTTAAAATAACGGGACCGTTATTTTCGGTGCCGCAACCACAAGTTCCACACATATTTAAATTTGTTTTAAATGACTTCCAATGCTTTTACCCTCAATTCTTTTCCCTGCAAAATACTTTTAAAATAACTTTGGCAATAGGGGCAAGGATCATATAAATTTTCCATTTCAAATTCCGTATCGCAATCAACGCACTTTCCTTTTCCTTTAATCACAATAATTTCTTTTTCGGCAAATTCAAGGACAGTATCCTTTATGGCCGATTCCCATATAAAGTTTAAAGAATCAAGTTCAATACCCGACAAAACACCTATTTCAAGCTCAATTTTTGTAACGCTGTTTGCCTTTGCTTTCGCTGTTTCATCTTCGGCAATCTTAACAATTCCCAATGCTATGGATAGTTCGTGCATAATTAAAAAATGCGTTTAAAATCAAATTTACAAATTATCTTCAAATAAATAGGTGAATCTATTTTTTCTCCCACTATTTTTATTTGGTTTAAATAAGGATTAAAGCTTTATTTACCTTATTTTAAATCGTTCTAAATTAGAGGGTTAACATAAATTTATTCAAAAAAATTTGTACTTTCGATTTGTGCTTTTTTCAATCGGAAAGCACACGAGTAAAAAGTCTTTGTCATTACTTAAAAACTTTACTTATGCCTACCGAAAACGAACAACGGGACACCTACTACAAAAGCATCATAAAACAAGGTTACAGCCGTAGGGATTTTCTTAAATTTTCTACCTATATGGCTGCTTTTATGGGCTTAGAATCTTCTATGGTTGGACAAATAGCCGAATCTTTGGAAAAAACGCCAAGAATACCGATTATTTGGGAGCACTACCAAGAATGCACTTGCTGCAGTGAATCTTTTATCAGGTCGAACCACCCTATTGTGGCTGATATTATTTTGGACAAAATTTCCCTGGATTATACCTTAACCTTAATGGCAGCTTCCGGACATCAGGCCGAAGCGGCAAAAAAAGCGGTTATGGATAAATATAAAGGAGAGTACATTCTTTGCGTTGAGGGTTCCATTCCATTAGGTGACGACGGAAATTATTGTTGTATCGCAGGAAAATCGGCAAAAGAAACATTTTTGGAAGCTGCAGAAGGCGCCAAAGCAATCATTGCTTGGGGAAGCTGTGCTTCTAATGGATGCGTGCAGGCCGCAAAACCAAATCCAACAGGCGCAACGCCTATCCATAAAATAGTAAAAAACAAACCTATTATTAGAGTGCCTGGCTGTCCGCCAATTGGCGAAGTGATGGCAGGCGTTATTATGCATGTGGTTGCTTTTGGAAGATATCCGGAATTGGACAGATTGGGAAGGCCAAAAGCATTTTACGGAAAACGGGTTCACGACACCTGTTACCGACGACCTTATTATGATGCTGGCTTATTTGCCGAAACATTTGACGACCAAAATTCCAAAAATGGTTTTTGCCTATATAAAGTAGGATGCAAAGGACCTATGACATACAACTCTTGCGGAAACATAAAATGGAACAATGGCATTAGTTTTCCAATACAGTCCGGTCACGGTTGCATAGGATGCAGCGAAGAAAATTTCTGGGACAATGGCCCATTCTATGAAAGAACTACAAAAATACCTGGATTTGCGGTTGAAAGCAATGCCGATACCGTTGGGAAAGTAGCAGGTGCCGTCCTAGTGGGCGGCGTCGCCTTACACGCCGTTGCCGCAAATATATCTAAACGAAAAGAGCTCACAGAGAGAATCAAAAGGGCTAAAACCAATGAAAAAAATATTGACTTCTAAAACAAAATACAATGGCAAATAGAATAGTAGTTGACCCAATTACCAGAATTGAAGGTCATTTAAGAATAGAAGCAGAAATTAAAGACGGTGTTATTGTAGATGCATATAGTTCCAGCACCATGGTTAGAGGCATTGAAAGCATTGTAAAAGGACGAGATCCCAGAGATGTTTGGGCATTTGTGCAACGTACTTGCGGTGTTTGTACAACCGTACACGCATTAACTTCCGTAAGAGCCGTTGAAGATGCTTTGGGAATTGCCGTGCCACCAAATGCCGAAATGGTTCGAAATATTATGGAAGGCGCTTTGTATATGCACGACCATACCGTTCACTTTTATCATTTACATGCTTTAGATTGGGTAGATATTGTAAACGCACTAAAAGCCGATCCAAAGAAAACTTCTGAAATTGCGCAAAGCATTTCAAATTGGCCAAAAAGTTCACCGGGCTATTTTTCTGATGTGCAAAACAGAATTCAAAAATTTGTGGAAAGCGGCCAGTTGGGCATTTTTGCAAATGGATATTGGGGACATTCTCAAATGAAATTGCCTGCCGAAGTAAATTTATTGGCAGTCGCGCACTATTTGGAAGCCTTGGAATGGCAAAAAGAAATTGTGAAAGTGCACACCATTTTCGGCGGTAAAAATCCGCACCCTAATTATTTGGTTGGCGGTATGGCCTGCGCCATAAATTCTGACGGCGCCGGAGGATTGAATGCTGAACGATTGGCTCACGTAGGAAAATTATTAAAAGAAGGTAAAGATTTTATTGATCAAGTTTATATCCCGGATTTATTGGCAATAGCGTCATTCTATAAAGATTGGGGCGCTATAGGAAAAGGATTTGGAAACTACATGTCTTATGGCGATTTTCCAACAAATGGCTATGCTGATATGTCTGGTTTTAAATTCCCATCAGGAATTATTTTGAACGGAGATTTAACAAAAGTGCTTGATGTAGACCATAGAAACAGCGAGGAAATTGAAGAATTTGTAAACAATTCGTGGTACGATGATTATGCAGAAGGAAAAGACAAAGGAAGACATCCTTGGGAAGGTGAAACCAATATCAAATATTCCGGACCAAAACCACCATACGACTTTTTAAATGTGGAAGAAAAATACAGCTTCATTAAAACGCCGCGTTGGAAAGGATTGCCAATGGAAGTTGGCCCACTTGCCCGTTTATTGGTAGGTTACGGCAGGGGAAATAAAGAAATTCAGGCTGCCGTAAACGCCGCATTGACACATTTAAATGTTCCTGTTGATGCGTTGTTTTCAACCTTGGGAAGAACAGCCGCACGCGGAATTGAAACGCAGTTGGTTGCAAATTGGACCTTGGAATTCTACAACACTTTAATGAACAACATTAAAAATGGCGATGAACGTATGGCAAATATGGATAGTTGGGAACCTTCCAGCTGGCCAAATGAAGCCAAAGGTGTTGGATTTATGGAAGCCCCAAGAGGCGCATTGGCGCATTGGATAACCATTAAAGACCAAAAAACCGAAAATTATCAAATGGTGGTTCCGTCTACTTGGAATGCGTCACCTCGTGATCCAAAAGGACAAAGATCGGCTTATGAAGCTGCTTTAATCGGCACTCCAGTTGCAGATCCCGAATTGCCTTTAGAAATTATTCGCACCATTCATTCCTTCGATCCATGTTTGGCTTGCGCCGTACATTTATACGATGAACACGGAAACCATATTTCCCAAGTTCAAAATATTGCCAGTTGTGACAGTTAAATTCTAAATTATGGAAACCAGAAACTTTCAACGCGTATATGTTTGGGAATTGCCGGTTCGCATTTTCCATTGGGTAAATGTGCTGTGCGTATTAGCGCTTACGCTGTCCGGATTTTTAATTGCCAATCCGCCCGCACTGCTTTCAAATGCAGAGGCAACAAATTTACATTCCTTTGGAATTGTTCGCTATATTCATTTTATCGCCGCGTACATTTTCTTTTTTAATATGATTTTGCGTGTATATTGGTCGTTTGTGGGGAACCAATTCGCAAGCTGGCGCGTTTTATGGCCATTCGACAAAAAAAGGTGGGGTAATTTTAAGCACGTTATAAAAAATGATATTATATTAATGAATGATAAGGAGCCTGAATTAAAAAATATCAGCATAGGCCATAACAGTGTGGCGGCATTTTCATACCTTATCCTGTTTATTATTGCATTAATCTCAGTTTTTACAGGCTTTGCTTTGTATGCCGATACGTCAACTTGGTTTTTGCCAAAATTATTTAGTTGGGTAACGCCAATGTTAGGCGGCGACTTCATGGTTCGCAACATTCATCATATTGCGATGTGGGGATTTATTCTCTTCACTATCATCCATGTGTATTTGGTATTTTTTCACGACTGGCTTGAAGGTCGTGCAGAAGTTTCCTCTATGTTTGGTGGCTATAAATTTGTGAGGGAAGAGCGAATTAAAAAAGTTAAGGAAGTAGCAGGAAAAAAGTAAAGTGAAGTGTAAAGTGTGAAGAGAGGTTAGTAAGACCTGCTCTTGCCTGACCCTTAATCCCTAAAAAATAACCCTTAAATCAAACTTTGGAGTAAGTTCATTCTGCCGCTGTTTTTTTCAAGCAGAATGAATTTACTTTTTTAAACAGTTAATATGAGCATAAAAGAACGAACTCCCGTAGCCATCAGCAGCGATTCCTATTTTTTCGAAAAGGACAAATCGAACAGCATTTTAATACTAGGCGTTGGCAATTATTTAATGGGAGATGAAGGCATTGGCGTTCACGTAATGCAAGAAATGGCTAAAATTAATTTGCCGGAATATGTTGATATTTTAGATGGTGGAACGGGCGGATTTCTCTTGCTGAATTGTTTTGAAGCGTACCAAACCATTATTTTTGTTGATGCCACTATGGATGGAAAACCTGCCGGAACCATTTCACTGATTCGGCCAAAATTTGCTTCCGATTTCCCTTCGGCATTAAGCGTGCACGATGTTGGCCTGAAAGATATGATTGAAGCCGTTTATTTAATGGATGAAAAGCCCGATCTTCATTTGTTCACCGTTTCCATTGAAGAATTGGTCCCAATGACCATTGAATTAAGCCCAAATGTAAAAAATGCCATTCCTCAAATTATTGAACAAATATTAACCCATGCAGAAGCGCTTCACCTTAAATCTTAGTTATTTCTTCGGCTCAGCATAAAGGTTACTTATTGTTTCAGGTTTCTGGTTTCAAGTTTTTGCACGTAGTTGTTCATTAATTGCTTATTTTTAATTTTCAGAACGGACAGGAAGCAACCTTTCCCTACTTTTAACTTTTAATATCTAATATTTAATATAATTTGACTTCAACCTACAAAATCACCATTTCCGGACAAGTGCAAGGGGTTGGATTTCGTCCGTTTGTTTATGGTTTGGCAAAATTCTTTTCTTTAACGGGAACTGTTTCAAACAATGAAGAAGGCGTTATTATTTATATTTCAGGATTAAAAAATGATGCTCAACTTTTTTACGATAAACTTTTGCAAAATCCGCCGCCGGTTTCCAAAATAAAAAACAGTGAAATTGTTGAAATCGAAAACATGGAATTTGCCGATTTCAACATTGTTCCGTCAACAAAAAGTAGCCGATTAAATTTACCTTTAACACCCGATTTTGCCTTATGTGACGACTGTAATAACGATATTCAAGATCCGGAAAATCGCCGCTATAATTATCCCTTCACCACCTGCGTAAATTGCGGTCCGCGCTGGGCAATTACCCAAACGTTTCCTTTTGAAAGAAATCATACCACCATCAATGGTTTTCCAATGTGCAATGAATGCGAAAAGGAATATTTAAATCCGGCCGACCGCCGTTTTCATTCCCAAACCAACACTTGCCATACCTGCGGAATTTCTCTTATTTTATTGGACAATCTTGGGAATATCATTGCTTCAATTTCTGAAAATATTTTTAAAAAAATTGCCAAATTGCTTTCCGAAGGAAATATTGTTGCCATCAAAAATACCGGCGGCTATTTGTTGTGCTGCAATGCCGAAAATGATGAGGTCATTAAAAAATTGCGCATCAAAAAAAACCGGCCAAACAAACCTTTTGCCGTTTTATTTCCTTCAATGGAATTTTTGCAAAACGACTTGAAAATAAACGAGCTTCAACAAAAATCCCTTGCTTCCGCCGAAAGACCGATTAACATCATTCCTTTGGGAAATTATAAAGGAAAAATTGCCTTGAATGCTGTTGCGCCCGAGTTAAATCAGTTGGGTGTGATGCTGACATATTCTGGAATTTTGCAATTATTGGCCAACCAATTAAACTTTCCCATCATTGCCACCAGCGGAAATATTCACAGCTCGCCAATTATCGGAAATAATGAGGAAGCCTTTGAAAAACTTAAAAATGTGGCCGATTATTTTGTGCAGCACAATTTGGTAATTTCGCATCCGCAGGACGATTCTGTGGTGAAATTCAGCACAAAATTCAACCAAAAAGTGTTGTTCAGAAGAGCGCGCGGTTATGCCCCAAATTATTTTGACATTCAAATAAATTCAAACGAAAAAATCATGGCGATGGGCGCCGATTTAAAAAGCAGCATCGCATTTTATCCGAATGAATATTTGTATGTGAGCCAATACCTCGGAAATCTTGAAAATTTTGATGTTTACAATAGGTTTACATCCACAGTAAATTCCTTTATCAGCATTTTTGAACAACAGCCTCAAGTGGTTTTGGTTGACAAACATCCTTTGTATCAAAGCACGCAATTCGGGAAGGAATTGGCACAAAAAAACAAATTAAAACTGGTTGAAATCCAGCATCATAAAGCCCATTTTTCGGCGATTTTGGGAGAACATCAATTGTTTTCAGAAAAAATTTTGGGCGTTGTTTTTGACGGAACAGGTTATGGCGATGATGGCAACATTTGGGGCGGTGAGTTTTTTGATTATGAAGCCAATAAAATAGAAAGAATCAATCATATCAACTATTTCGACTGGTTGTTGGGCGATAAAATGGCAAAAGAACCAAGATTGTCACTTCTTTCTTTGGCTTCCGATGAAATGATGGAGGTTTTAAAGGATAAATTTACCCAAAATGAACTCAAAACCTATCTAACTTTAAAAAAATCAAATTCTTTGAAAACATCTTCCGCAGGAAGGTTGTTCGATGCTGTCGCTTCCCTTTTAAACATCACCGATTATAACACTTATGAAGGTGAAGCCGCGATTTTATTGGAAAACAAGATTAGTAATTATGTTCTGAAATCTTGCAGAAGTTATTTATTAGATCCAAAAAATGGCATTTCGGCAACTGAAATCATTAAAAATATCTATGCCGATCTCAACAACGGAACCGCTAAAGAAAACATCATTGTAAACTTTTTATACACATTGGCATCTGCAATAATTGAACTGGCAAAAACCAATAATTACAAACATGTTGCTTGTAGCGGAGGCGTTTTTCAAAATACAACCTTGGTAGATATCATCATAGAATTAGCACCTAAAGAAATAAAATTGTACTTTCATAAAGATTTATCGCCCAACGACGAAAATGTGTCTTTTGGACAATTGATGTATTATTTAAATATCAAAAAATGAAACGAGCAAAACAAATTTTAATATACAATGGAATGATTCATAGCGAACTGCAGCTGTTACCAATAAAAAATAAAATGTAAACAGATGAAGCATTTAAGCGAATACCGAAATTTTGAAGCCACCAAAAAATACCTCGATGAGATTCATAAAATCACCACGAAGGAATGGAATATTATGGAAATTTGCGGCGGACAAACACACAGTTTGGTTAAAAATGGCATTTTGGAATTGCTGCCCGAAAAAGTCAGAATGATCCACGGACCTGGCTGTCCGGTTTGCGTAACGCCACTCAATTTAATTGATAAAGCCATAGAATTGCTGGAAAAAGGCGTGATTGTTTGCTCTTTTGGCGATATGATTCGCGTTCCGGGAAGCAAAAAAAGTCTGCTGGAAGCAAAAGCTGTTGGCGGCGATTTGCGTATTTTATATTCGCCTTTGGAAGCGGTTTCCATCGCCAAGGAAAATCCGGACAAAGAAGTCGTTTTTTTTGCCGTTGGTTTTGAAACCACCGCTCCGGCAAATGCGTTATCCGTTTTGCACGCAGAAAAGGAAGGACTTAACAATTATTCAATTTTGGCATCACACGTGCTGGTTCCGCCGGCAATGGAAGCTATTTTAGATGATAAACTATGCACCATTGACGCTTTTTTGGGAGCCGGACATGTGTGCGCTATTATGGGAATGCAGGAATATTATCCCTTAGTTGAAAAATATAAAATCCCGATTGTCATCACCGGTTTTGAGCCTTTGGATTTGGTTCAGGGAATTTATATGGCGGTAAAACAATTGGAAGAAGGAATTTATAAATTGGAAAATCAGTATGCCAGAGTGGTAAAAGAACACGGCAATACTGCGGCAATTAAGGTAATCAATACCATTTTTGAAGTTGGCGCCAGAGAATGGCGTGGCATTGGCGAAATTCCAAACAGCGGCTATGTGATTAAAGAAGCCTACAGAAAATACGATGCGGAAGCAAAATTTAATATCAGCCACATAAAAGTGCCCGAAAACCCGAATTGCATTGCGGGCGAAATATTGCGCGGCATCAAAAAACCAAATCAGTGCGACCAATTTGGAAAAGCCTGCAAACCCGCAAATCCGCTTGGCGCACCTATGGTTTCTTCGGAAGGTGCCTGTGCGGCCTATTATCATTTTTCAACGCATTTAACTGAATAAAATGGAAAATACAGGATTTGAAACCATTAATTTAGGTCACGGAAGCGGTGGCGAACTGACCAGAAATTTACTGGACAAAGTTATTTTCAACACCTTCAGCAATCCGTTTTTAGACCAAAAACACGACGGTGCCATTGTTGAAATAAACTCAAAAATTGCCATTTCAACCGATAGTTTTGTAATTACGCCCATATTTTTTAAAGGCGGAAATATTGGCGAGCTGGCGGTGAACGGAACCGTAAATGATGTAGCCATGTGCGGCGCCATTCCAAAATATTTGTCCTTGGCTTTTATTATTGAAGAAGGCTTAAAAATGACAGAATTTGAGCGAATTGTGGCTTCCGTTAAAAAAGCGGCCGATGAAAGCGGCGTGCTCATTATTACCGGCGACACAAAAGTGGTGGAACGCGGAAAAGGAGATAAAATTTTCATAAACACCACAGGTTTTGGTCAGGTGCACCCAAAAGCCAATATTTCTGTCCACAACATAAAAGCAGGCGATAAAATTTTGGTGAACGGCAACATTGCGCAACACGGAATGGCCATTATGAGTGAGCGCGAAGGATTGGAGTTTGAGTCTGATTTGGTAAGCGACACAACCAATTTAAACTTTTTGGTGAAGGATTTATTGGATGCATTCGGCGAAAAAATAAAACTGTTCAGAGATCCAACACGTGGCGGATTGGGAACGGTTTTGCACGAAATTGCCAACGACATTTCAAAAGGCGTTTTTGTGAAAGAAAGTGCCATTCCACTGGAAAAACAAGTTGCGGCAGCCTGTGAAATGTTGGGATTAGACCCAATGTATGTTGCCAATGAAGGCGTATTTTTGGTGGTTGTGGATCCAAGTATTGAAACTGAAGTTTTGGCATTGATGAGAAATCATAAAAGGGGAATAAATGCAGCCTTGATTGGTGAATTTACCAATGAACATCCCAATAAAGTGGTGATGGAAAGTTTAATTGGCGGAAAACGGATTGTGAGTCCGCTAGTGGGAGAACAACTGCCAAGGATTTGCTAAACTTATAATTTACGCCCTTCGACTCCGCTCAGGGTGACAGATTTTTGATTTACGATTTACGATTTTTTGACTTTTAACATAAAGAAAATGTGAAAACTTAACATCAAGAAACTCAAGGGAAATTAATTTCTAAACGCTTTTCGAACTTTTCGATTGAAGAAAGGTATATTTTTTAAAAACAATTACGATCCATGGAAACATTTTTTCTTCGGTTTTTGAATTACTTTTTCTTTTCGTTTCATACCGCACTTATACTTTTTAATTTGCTTGGCTGGTTGTTTCCAAAAACTAAAAAACTGCATTTGATAAGTTTGCTAATCACTTTATTTTCTTGGGGAGTTTTGGGTATTTGGAAAGGCTTCGGCTACTGTTTTCTAACTGATTGGCATTATTGGGTATTGAGAAAATTAGGTGAAAAGAATATGCCGAGCAGCTATATTTCCTTTTTGACAGAAAAGTTTACTGGTTGGCTTCCAGATGAGGTAATGGTGAATGCTTTAACCTTGGCGCTTACTCTTTTGGCATTGCTGTGCGCTATTTGGGTGAATTTTTTCGTTAAAAAACCTGAATAAAATCATTGCAGAATGCGCAAATATAACTTCAAGAAACGCGAGGAAAATTAATTCCTATGGTTTTAAGGCTTTCGCGGTATGCTTTGTGCATCTTTGTGTATTTTCTTTGTGTAACTCTGTGTCACTATTATTTCACAGAGCTTCACGGAGAAAAACGAAGTTTCACAAAGAATTTCTAAACCATTGCGTACTTCGCGGAAATCTTTGCGGAATTTGCGGTTAAAAAAATCTCGAATTTCAATTCGCCATAAACCAGTAAATACCAATCACAAAAGCAAACAATCCGCCGGCCAATCGAATGCCTTTGAAAAAAGTGTTGCTATGTTCCTTTTTTGAAAAGGACGCCACACTTCCAATCAAAAAAGCAAAAGAAACCATCGCCAACAGGGTTCCAATTCCAAAACCAAAAATGTATTTTACAGAATCAAGTTTTGAGGAAAATCCAATGACGGGAAGAAACAATAAAAAGTGCGCAACACCAGCCAATCCGTGAACAAAACCAACCGATAAAGAAGCGATAATTCCTTGTTTTAAATTTAAATTGCTGTGTGTGTGTGATTTTTCAGTTTGGTGAATATGAGGATATTTTCTAATGACTTCACTTACTGTATAGCGATTTTGGGAATGTATTGTAACTGTCGGTTTCTCGGCCTCATGAATGTGTGGATGCGTGTGAATCATTGGATATCCATCAGCGTGAATATGCGTATGGCTATGTTGCTTTTCTTCCCTAAATATTTTAAAGAAAATCCACAAGGCAAGTCCGATTAAAATAACACCGACCATTTTTTCGCTGTGCATCGATATTTTTTCAATGGGAATCAAGTCTTTGAACATTAAAAACAATACGCCAATGGAAATCATTCCAAGCAAATGCCCAATGCCCCAAAAAAGTCCGACTTTCCAGGCCTTCTTTTTGCTTTCAATGGCAAATGGCGTTACGGCCGCCAAATGATCGGGTCCTGAGATTACGTGCAATATTGCGGCAATAATGCCTGCCAACAAGGGAAAAGACAATTCCATAGTTATAAAATTGAATATCGTTAAAAATACTAAATTATGGCATACGGTAAACATTATATTTTGATCATATTTCGTAAGTTTAATTATGAAAATTCATTGTTTTACGATGTAGAAAGCTATTTTTGAAATACATTTTAGGTAATTCTTACTTGCTTTATTAAAAAATATAGATTGATTTAACGTATTTTCGGCAAATATTGGGAATGAGCGTAAAACTTCACAATCAGTTTTAACATTCAAGCAGTTGTGTTTTTCAAACAATCGGTTGCTTTTTTCCAAAATACTGCTTCCTACATTAATTTATGTTTAGTAACATCCTAAAAATAAAACACTTACATCACCAAAAATCAAATATTATTATTAGATTTATCATACTACTAACTAATAAAATATACTACCATGAAAAAAATCACACTTATTTTGATGATGATTTCTACACTCATCTCTTACGCACAAAAAAAAGCAAACGGAACTATTTATTCAGAACATCCTGCAATTACCGCTGTTGAATCAATGGAACAGGCCTTTGTAAAAGGCGATGCCGACAAGGTGGCTAGCTTCTTAGCCGATGACTTTAGGCAAATTTATGCCTCCAACACCAATAAAGATGCAAAAGGCGCCGACAAACAAAGTTTTCTGGAAGATGTGAAATTTTGGAAAGATAATTTTGACTATTTAAGCATCACAAGATTTCCTGGCGCTTACCCAGATGCTTTAGAATATAAAGACGGCGCCAACGATGACGTTGTTTGGGTTCAAACATGGGAACAAGTAAAAGGAGTTCATAAGAAAACGGGCGTGAAATTAGACATGCCATTTCATCGGTTGTTTATTGTTGACAAAAACAATAAAATTAAAACAATGATGAATTATTATGACAGCAGAATATATCAAGAAATTGGCAATAGTTTCGCAGACAGAAAAAATGGAACTATCTATAACAATCACGAATATATTAACAATGTGCGAAGAATGATTTATGCATTTGAAAATAAGGATTATTCAACTGGTTATAGTTTTTATGATGAAAAGGCGCAATTTACCTATGGCAACATTCCTGATAATGACCAGAAACCTTTAACCCTGGCGCAAATGAAAGAAAGTGATAAAAAGTTTTTCGATAAGTTTGAAATAAACAGTATTGATGTAAGCGGCTATCCTGACTATTTACATTACGAATTGGGAAATACTAAAGTAGTGCAATCATGGTGGAATTTTAGATTGACCAGAAAATCTGATAAAAAGAAAATTATTTTACCAATGTTTTATATTCACAACTTTAATGATGAAGGCAAGATTTCAAATGAATCGGCCTATTTTGATGAAAGTCTTTTGGAAAAATAAAAGAACGTTTTAAAAATTGATTAAAACAAAAAAGCCGAAACAATTTGTTTCGGCTTTTTTATAAATGTCAGGACTTGAAACGGCGAAATCAAAAACCAATTTATAAAAAATAAATAATAGATTGACATATAAGCTTGGAAAAGGAATTTAGAAAATAGATGCTGTTATTTACAAAACCAATTTAATTTATTGAATTCACGACCTATTAATTTTTAGGCTTAATATAAGGTATCAATTGAATTTGGGCTGCCATTCTAATTAAAGATGCGGTATTTTTAACTTCAAATTTAGCCAATAAGTTTTTCCTGTGTGTATCTACCGTTGTTGTGCTGATAAAAAGTTTTATGGCAATCTCATTGTTTGTCAAACCATCTGCAATAAGCAAAAGAACTTCCATTTCCCTTCTTGTTATAATGGGGACTTTGGAATCTTCATTTTTTTGCACTGTTAATTCAACTTCATCACTTAAAAATATTTCTCCCTCAATGACAGTTTCTATGGCATATACCAATTCTTCACGTGTCGCATTTTTTAACAAATAGCCTGTGGCACCGTTTTCAAGCATTTTTTGGATAAAGCTCTGCTGATTAAATGAGCTAAGACCGATAATATGAATACTTGGGTATTTCATTTTTACCTCTTTACACAAATCAATCCCGCTCATATCGGGAAGGTTTATATCCATTAATATCACATCTGGCTGTTGCTGTTGCAAGAAAGCCATGCAAGAGGCTGCATTCATGGCATGCCCCATCCACTCGATACTTTTTTCATTTTGAAGTAAAGATCGGATGCCTTCTAACACCATATAGTGGTCGTCTACAATAAAAACTTTTATAACCATTTAAATATCAACTTCAATTTGAACAGATGTGCCATTACCCAGTTGCGAATTGACATCAAGCTTACCTTTTAAAAAATCGACACGGTGTTTGATGTTTACCCAGCCCATTCCTTTTGACCAATCTAAAATTTTGGTGTCAAACCCTTTGCCGTCATCTTCTACGGTTATAGCCAACAAACTGCCGGATTTTGTAACCTGTACAATGGCAGTTTTTGCAGAAGCATGTTTTAAGGTATTGCTAATCAATTCTTGAATAATACGGTAGATGATGATCGCTGTTGTTTGCTCAAAATTATAGCCTGCCAATCCAATTGATTGATAACTTACTTGTAAAGCACCGCTTAAATTAATGTCCTTGCAATAGTCCTTCAATGCAGTGTCCAATCCAAATTTAATCAGTGATTCGGGCATCATATTTTGTGCAACCCTGCGCATTTCTTTAATGGAACTATCTAACATATCCATACCGCGTTCAAAGGATTGCTGATTTTGAGGGGTCATAATCAAGTTTCCTTTTATTGTTTGAAAAGAGTATTTAATACCCGCAAGCATTCCTCCTAAACCATCGTGAAGATCCTTTGCCAAACGGCTTCTTTCTTGTTCTTCTCCTTTTAAAACCGCTTCGGTGGCTGTTAGCAATTTATCGGTTTCCAACTCATTTATTCGCATTTCCTGAAGCTTTCTTTTGTGCTTGTAATTTCGATAAGAGAGTGAAAAAATAAGTAATAATATTGCTGCAGACCCTATAAGCATATAATTTAAAAAAGTGCGTTTTTGCAATTTTGCCTTTTGAAGTTTTATTTGATTGTCTTTTTTTTCTGATTCATATTTTTTTTCAAGAGTTGTTGCATATTTTTTTGACTCCATTGAAACCACAGAATCATTCATTTCTTTGTATTTTTGAAAATACTCATAGGCCAATTTATACCGCCCGGTTTGTGCATAATTATCCGACAGATATTTGTAGCCTTCATCCAGCATATTAAAATAATGTATTTCTTCGGCAAGCTTTATCCCTTCGAGCAAATAGTTTTCGGCTTCCAAGTTCTTTTTTTGCTGAATGGAAATACCACCCATTTGCAAAAGCGCTTCCGCTTTGCCAAAATTGTAGTTGTTTTTAATGGAAACAGTGTAGCATTTCTTAAAATAATGAAAGGCAGAATCTAGTTGGTTTAATTTTTTAAATACTTCTGCACTAACAAGATAGTATGTCGACAAAATATCAATATTTGAATTCTTGTCGAGATTTATTCTTGCGCTGTCAAGATATGTTTTTGCTTCTGTGTTTTTGTCCAGATTTGATAAACCATACGAAAGCATAAAGTACGCTATAAATAGGTTATTCTTGTCTTTTGATTTTTTAGCTATTTCAACGGCTTTTCTTGCATAGTCTTCTTGTTTTTTATATTCACCCAAATCGCCCATCAAATTGGATAAATTCGAATAGCTTAATACAATTTTTTCGGGCAAATTTAATTTCTCCAAAATTGCAATGCATTTCAATTGATATCTCACCGATTCGTCATAATCGTTGAGGACTTTATATATATTTGATAGATCTCCCAATGCACTTGCTTCCCGATATTTAGATTCAGTATGATCTGATTTTTGATACGATTGAATAGCTAAATTCAAATTATCTTGCGCTTTTATGTATTTACCGGTTGTGGTAAATAAAAATGACTGATTTTGATAAATGCGGCCGAGCTGGTAATATAAATGTTTATCGGCAGCAAATTTTACAGCCTCTCGATATGCTTTGAAAGCCCTAATTGTATCCACTGTTTCATAGTAGATTGCCAATCGCATCATACTCATTGCTCGATTGCTATCGGCCATTGGATGCGTCAGTTCGTTTTTGAGACTGTCAACAAGGTTCTGCTGTGCCATTGTTGGGAGTAAAAAAACAAAAACAAACAGAAATGATAGGATGAATTTTTGCATAAATTAAAATAGACTTTTATTAATTTCTAACAAAGGAACACTAATTCCATCTGGCATACAATCCCCTTTTTCCACGATTTTATCTTTTTTAAAAAAATCCTGTTTTTAGGGGATTGTATGGTTTTAATTTAATTAGGACTTTTACTATCACAATGTTACAAAAAAATTAACAAGTCTCATTTATTAATTAAAACAAATGAATTATGAAAGAATTGCTATTCATTCTGCAAGTTCTTTTTTTCTCCCTTACAGTATATGCGCAGCAAACCGGCAATGGCAAGGTTAAAATTTACCTGAAAACCATTTCATGCATTAAAGAATCGGCTGATGATATTTTTGATTTTGATGGCAAAGGGAATGAAGTATTTGTAACCTTCTTTTATTCAGTGGCAAGCAGTAACGGCACTACCCGGTATGTAAATAAAATTACTTCGGCTGTATATGGAGATGTAAATGGCAGGCCAGCCAGATATAAGGCCGGTACAGCAGGTAACAATGGTGGAATAAAAGCAGGAGATGTTGTCTATGCTAATCCGAATACTGAAGCAATGATGCCAATAGGAGACGAAAGGTTTAAAGGTCAGTTTATGTTTGAAGCTGATCTTAGTCCCACTGATATAATTACCGTTGTTCCGGTTCTTTGGGAATGGGACAATGATACAAAAAACACACAAAACTTTTTTGAATCTTTTCTGTTCAACTCCTTTAATTCGATTAATGTACATACAGCACCGATAGCACAAAAATTTAATCCGGTGAGTTGGCCATTCATTTATTCAGATGGAACCAATTGCATTGACTTAGCTGGGATGTCACGCATACTTCAGGGAGTTAATGGAATTCCCGGTAACAGGCCAATTGGTATGGCACTCAATGGAAGGTATAACCCATCTATGTTTGTACTGAATCAAAACATTTTAAAGAATTGGAAATCTGTGACAGGTTTGTATGAGGAAAATATCAGGTTCTACTTAAACGAATCACATTTGGGTAATACCAGAGATCATGGTAATTATGATTTAATGATTCATGTAGATTACATGGCTCCCCCGGCCCCGGCACCTCCCCCGGCTCCTGCAGCTCCCCCCAAATGGTCAGTGACCGCACCTACTAAAACAATCATTATGGCTCCGCCTGTAAAAGCTAATAATTTTCCACGTATACTAACTTTCGTGAGTGGCACCTGGAGCGGCACTCAAACAAATGATCAAGGCTTATATCCCGAGGGTTTTTCATTTCAGCTTACCAATACCGGAGAGTTTATAAGGGCCGATCAAAGTGGAGTAGTGTGTTGCAAAGGAAGTTATTCTATTGTAGGCAGCAATTTTTCGGGATCATTTAAGCAATTCAGCGATGGTTCAACATATTCATTTATCGGTACTTATGATCGCAATACGCAAATTATCAGTTGTTCAATGGGTAGTGATACTGCCACTACCGGGCAGGGAAAATGGACAGTTACGAAACAATAAATCCTGTTTTTAAGGGATAGCTAACCATTTTTAAAACACCCATATTTACATCAAATAAAATGAATTGTATGAAAAAATATTATTTCTTCTTGTTAATACCGATACTATTAATAAGTCTTCAAGCACCGGCCCAGTTTCAAAAAATTAAAAAAACAGAAACTGCCCGACCGGTTGCAAAACCGGTGATGGTGAATAACCAGCCTGCAGTAATAAAAAACACGGTATTAACCAACCCTGTGTATGACTTTAGTAATGTAAAAATTTGTGTAGATATGGCTCCGCCAGCTAATATTAATCTTCCGCCACGCAGAAACAGTGCTGGCTCACCAGTGCCAAAAATAAACAGCGATGGTACAATATTGCAGGTAGGCGTTATTCAGCAACCTTTAACAGGGGCTACAGAAAAAATGTGGAATCCCGGTGATGTAATTTCTGTTTATCTCTCTCCCAACAATGGTTCCGACTGGATAAGGAACAGGATACAATTTTATGCCAAAGAATGGGAAAGATTTGCCAACATAAAATTTGAATTTATACCTGATTTTAAAGCGGCTAAAATAAAAGTTGGTTTGTTCAGTACCGGCCAAAGTTGGTCGTGGATGGGCCGTGATGTTTTATTCAATCCGTTTAATAAGTATACCATGAATTTTGGTTGGTTGGATGCCAATACAACGGAACTGGAAATGAGCCGTGTTATAACACACGAATTCGGGCATGCATTGGGTTTTCATCACGAACACCAATCGCCTGCCTCGCCACTGCAATGGAACCTTGACAAAACATACAAGTATTTTTTAGAAAAAAATACCTGGTCTTCAATAGAAGTTGATTTTAATGTAATTAATAAGTTCAACCAGAATAATACCAACTATTCTGCCTACGACAGGAATTCAATAATGCATTATACTATCCCTGATGATTTATTGCTGAGTGGCAGTGGCGCTACCACCAATTACTGGATATCACTAATGGATGGGCAGTATGCAAGGCTATGGTATCCTTCTCCACCAAAAGGAATAAATACTGCCGGTAACCTGCGTACCAACGATGATTGTGATGATGTTTTTTTAAAGTTGAATACGATGTGGTAGCTGCAGACCAGGTGGAGTTTACTCTTGCACTTGGTGAAACAAACACCAAAAAAGTTAGCTGGTGGAAGCAAATTGGGATACCCCGAACCAATAACACAGAGACATTTTTATGGGTACAAAATCATTCTTTAATTAGAGAAGAAAACAGGGCTACTGCTTCCATGCAAATTCCGGTAAATGAAATTAACAATAGCAAAGGAATCAGTTTTTGGAAAGCAAAAATGTTTGGTGTGCATACACTTTTAAATTACAAATGGAATGTATTGCCCGCCATAAAAGGTGGTTGCAGAATAACATTATCGTGGAACAGAGATAGTTGTTTGTAATGCAAAAAAATTCTGTTTTTAGGGGATAGGCAATCATTATTTAAATGGTCATTTTTACATCATCATTAAAAAATTAAAAATATACATCATGAAAAAGTTATTTCAAACATTTTTTATACTTGCCTGTTCTTTTTCTGTTTTTGCGCAGCAAAATTTTGATCTTGTGAATTATTCTGTTCCATCAGGATGGGAAAAGCAAATACAGGAAAAACAGGTAACATTACAAAAGCAAGACTATAAAAATAACTCCTGCAAAATAATAATCTACCCTTCTGAAATAGCAAGTGGCAATGGAGAAAAAGATTTCAGGGAACAATGGAAAAAATATGTTAAGAATGTCTATAATATTACAAATGATTCTTTAACCATAGAAATGCAAAAAGAAGAAGATTGGAATATTTATTCAACCTATTCATTTACTTCAATCAATGGCATAAAAGCAGTATATGCTTTTACCTGTATAATTGGGAAGAAAAAAATAATAAGTATAAATGCTATAACCACTGACAAAGTATGTCTTTCCGATATAAATACTTTTTTTTCCGGCATGGAGCTGGAAACGGTGGCAGATACTGGCAGAGGCACTAAAACTAAAACTAAAACTACCAAAAAAAAACCAGCAAGGAGGGGAATAAAGATTCTGGCATTAAAAGGACTTAAGGACATGGTATAAATTAATCATCCTGATCATCAACAAGAAATTAATAACACTAAAAAAGTTCTAAAGTACTGATAACTGACAATTTTAATATTAATAACCCCGATCCTGACATGGCACAAACTTACCAAAACAAAAAACAATTCCGACTCTGACAGAATTGGAAGAACCGATGAAAATTGCTTTATAAACAATTGGTAACAGGAAAAGCTGAATGATACTTGGTATTGGTACTGATTGATGCAGAGAAGGAAGATAAATAATGTATAAAAAAATCCTGTTTTTAGGGGATTGTATGGTTTTAATTTAATTAGGACTTTTACTATCACAATGTTACAAAAAAATTAACAAGCCTCATTTATTAATTAAAACAAATGAATTATGAAAAAATTATTATTTACGCTATCCGTCCTATTTATTGCCATTTCTTCCTATGCACAACAAACTGAAGATGATATTTATGTGGGCAAAAGCAGAACTTTTGGAAATTATAAAGGAACCGATATCAATAACACCAAACAAATTAAGAGTTCTCCAATCATAACAGGAACCGTGGTAAAAGTTGGTTGGTGTGAAGATGATTGTATGACCGTTTGGGTAAAAAAAGAAGATGGCAATATACTGTCAGTGGGAACAAAAGACAATAGTTTTACCATTCCAAAAGACATTGTAGGCAAAAGAATTATTGTTGAAGGCTATGAGCCCGAAAAACCTATTCGTGAGAAAAATACTCAGAAAAAAGAGAATCAGGAGGACATTCAATTTGTGGCAACTGGCGTGAAATTTTTTGACGATAAAAAGTAAAATCTTATTGGGGGTTTTCCCGAACGCTTATTGGCGAGTGGACCATTAACACAGGCATGATAATAGGAAATTATATTGAGCTAAGAGAAAAGGATAACACTCAACCTTCTTATTACACCTCTGGAAGAAACACTGTTACATTTAAACTTATCAAATATTAATCATTATGAAGAAAGTATTCATTACAGTAATTTCATTGTTATCTGCAGGTGCCATTGCAGCGCAGCATGGCGGCAGTTTAATAATAGAAGTAACCAGCATTACCTGCCAGAATAAATCTTACGATGGTGTGGTAGAATTTGACGGACTGGGGAATGAAGTATTTGTATCCGGTAGTTTTCACACCCGCAACCCAAAATCGAACAACTTAAGAAGCCATACCGGTGTAACCGAAACACCCACTTTTGGAAGTACTGCAGGGCACAATGAAAGAACCCAGGCTGGTACTGCCTCACCCAGCGGCGGTATTAACAACGGCAATACTTTTTCTGTTAACAAGGTCATCATGTCCACACAACTTGATGGCGATGGCTATACGATTTTTTCACCCTCGCTTTGGGAAAGAGACGACAACAATGAAATCATTTACAACAAATTTAAAAACCAACTGGCGGCAGACCTTGCTTCGGCCGCATTGATGCCTTTTCCAAATTTTGGTGGCAGTAATCCGGCAGATCCTTTTGATGGAAAAATATTTTTTTATGGAAATGGTTACAACGTTTCCATTCCGCCAAACAGCTATCCGTCAATTTTATCCCCGCTTATCAATATACAGGGCAATAGGCCAATTGGCATTACAATTTTCGCCGGAAATCCTTTGATGTTTGATCCAAAAATAATTTTACTGGAAGCCCGTATCCTTTGGGCTGTGTACAACCAAACCCCAGTAAATCATCCTTACCCCAATACCGCCTACCCTTTTAAAACAATCAAAGAATTATCAATTGTCTGCGGAGAAAATACGTATGCCATAGAAAGCAGTAATGGAAGGTACACGGTTAATATTGCTATTAAGTTTGCCCCCGAAGCGGATGATATTGCAGCAGCAAATACTGCTGCACAAAACCCACCGGTAAAACAACAGATGGTTAATGTGGCCAGAATAAAAAATATAGGTAACAAAACCATCCGACCTATTAAAGGAGCCCCTGCGCAGGCACCAGCTTATACCATGAGCAATGAAATGATGTACACCGAATGGAAGGGCTTGATGGGAATTTATGGCGAGCCGAATAAAGGCGGCCCCTTCTTTTTCAAGGTTAACAACAACGCTTTTTGGCTGCAGGATGCTAATGGAAACAGTATTGCCTCGGGAGGTTTCAGAATAGAGAACAATAATTTTATTGCCAGCTACAGCTATCCCAATGGAGACACCTACAATATTATTTCAACAGGATACAATCCGGCTAACGGAGAGCTCACGGGAACCTGGTCGGGCACGGGTGCTAATGCCAATAAAAACGGCAACTGGATGGCATATAAAAAATAAATTCTTTTTAAACACAATAACGTTTTTACAACCGTTTTTTTAACAATAAAAATCCATTGAATGAAAAAATATATTCCTGTTGTTGTCCTATTGTTACTATTGGAAGCCACTTTTGCCCAAACCAAACCCAAACAATAGGCTGTTGAGAAACCTCCCACTCAAAAAGAAATGGGAGCTATGATGAAAGAAATGCAACAGGCATTGGATGAGATGAGTCCGGAAGACAAAAAGGCGATGGAAGATATGGGCATTAAAATGCCAGACGCGAAAAACATTCAAAAAATATTTCGGGCGTAACGGATACTCAAATGAAAAAAGCTTATGAGACGAAGGTAAAATTGTACCACAAAAAGATGGCACTGGGACGTAAATTATAATGGTTAGTCTGAGGGTTTTATAACAAAAATCCTGTTTTTAGGGGATTGTATGGTTTTAATTTAATTAGGACTTTTACTATCATAATGTTACAAAAAAAATGAAGATAAAAATTTATTAAAATAACTAAAACAATTTATCATGAAAAAGTTACTGCTAATTACTATGCTGTATGCAATTGCAATAAGCAATTTGAATGCACAAATTAAAACATCAAAAACTTTACGAAACACGCAAAACTTAAATCTGGTGATTCCGCCACCGCCACCCCCACCTCCTACAATCAGCAAAACATCAGATCCTATATCTAACACAGGAGTTGCTGCCAGTGTTTATACCTTAACTTCTGCAAGGGTAAATATCAGAACGGGGAATGATAATAAAGAGTTTCCTTCCAAAATTTTAGTAACACTCAAAACGAAAGCTACTCCAATTAGCGATTGGTCGCCTTTTTATCAATTGAATTTAGATAATGAAATGAGAATAAATTCAAACACTGAGTTTGGACTGGAACGTGATGTGCAATTACGTGGTGAGTCAAAACTGGAAGCTTTTCAAAATTCAGGACTAATAATGAGAATAATATATTTACCAAATTTCTTTGCAGATGCATGGAAAATAGAAAACATTACACTTGTTTTAGAATTTAAAAATCAATTTGGAAATCCGCATCCAACGCTTGGAAGTAAAACTATTGTTTTCAGCAATGCGTATGGTTTTTTGAATAATGAATATCGCTATATGGAATGTATCACCGATGGTTCATTTAATCCTCTTACAGCAGTAATAAGTAAACAGCAGCAATAAGGAAATAGACAAATACAGTAAGGATAACTTAAAAATACATTTTTTTTAAAAATAAAATCAAATCATGAAAAAGTTATTACAAATTCTTCCCTTCATTTTATTTGCCCTTTCAGTCAATGCCCAGCAAACAGAAGACGATATTTATGTGGGCAAAAGTAAAACGTTTGGAAACTATAAAGGAACTGACATCATCAATGTCAACTCCAAACCCCTGCTTGGTTTGGATAGAAATGCAAAACAAATTAAAGGCCAATCAAACATAACCGGCACAGTGGTAAAAGTTGATTGGTGTGAAGAAGATTGTTTAACAATGTGGGTGCAAAAAGATGACGGAACCACAGTGGCAGTTGGAACAAAAGATTACGGATTTACCGTTCCCAAAGATATAGTGGGAAAAAGAATTATTATTGAAGGTATAGAGCCCGCTAAGCTCATCCGTGAAAAAAAGACTGTGAAAAAAGCGTATCAGAAAGATATTCAAATTGCAGCAACGGGTATAAAGATTTTTGACTAAAAAAGAGTAAAAATTCATTGGTGAATTCCCGCACTCATGAGTTTTTCATAACATTATTTTTGCACCTCTGTCTGGGATTTGAATTACGACAGAAAGCATCAAAACCACGAAATGATTAAGTGTATTTTAAAAAACCGATTAGAAAAACGGCTATTGTTTATCTCTAAATAACTGATGATGAAAAAATGTATTCTTGTACCTATCCTACTGCTTGCAATGGGAGCAGCTTTTGCCCAAACCAAACCAAAAACGACGGTAAAGCAATCCGTGCCGGAATTAACAAGGCTAATAACCGGCACTGGATTGCCCTATAAAATGGTTAACGACAGTGTGGCTGTTATCCCTTACGAAGGAGAAAACATTGCTTCCTACAATGTGGTGGTTCAAAAAATAAACGACCTGTATATTGTTTACACCAACCTTACAGAAGCACTGCCAGGGAAAATGGATTCGACAAAATATGAATATCTGTTGTTTCAAAACAATAACTTTGATATAGTAAAAATTGGCATTAATGCCGACGACAATGCGGTGTACCTAAGAGCTGATGTATATAAAGCCAGCATAACAACCGCCCTGCTGACCAGAATTATTAAACAGGTGGCCAATGTTACCAATATTATTGTGGGAGATTTAAAGTAAACAAAATGTATAAAAAATAATATTTAAAATGAAAAAGTACATTCTTGTATCTATGTTGCTGCTGGTTATGGGAGCTGCCTTTGCACAAACAAAACCAAAACCAAAGTCAAAAGAAAAGCCACCTACACAGTCTGAAATGGAAAAGATGATGAAAGAGGCTATGAAAGGTATGAGCGAGGAAGAAAAAGCAGAGATGCGAAAGATGATGGGCAATGTAATGCCAGCCTTGATGGAGCAAAACAGCAAAATGGCTGATTATCCTGAATTTACCAGCAACAAACAATTAGTGCCCAAAAAAGATATGGCAAAAATAAATGCCATACCAAAGAAAAAATTATCGCAGGCTGATATGGGCCCTTACGCAACGAACCTGTATAATAAATTAATGACAAAAGGTGATGCCGCTGAGATAGCTATTGTAAAAAAAGTGATAGCCCAATCGCCAAAGGCAAATGATTTAGGCAGTGCAGCTATTCTTTGTATGATGCAGGGACATCCGCAGGCAGCCATGGCATTAAGCATGAAAGCAGTGCAAACTGCCCCCTCCGGCGTCAATTTGCAAAACAATATGGCTGCATTACTCACTCAGTATGGCTATCCGGAACAGGCTGTTCCGGTACTTCAAAAACTAAGAAATGATTTTCCCGATAACAGTACAGTAATGAATAATCTTGCCCATGCATGGCTGGGCCTTGGTGCCATTGACAGTGCCAAGTCTAATATTAGAATAGCCGGTCGCCTGAATCCATATCATCCCGAAACAAAACAAACAGAAGGTGTGATTGAAGAAACAACGGGCAACCCGGTAAAAGCGGTAAAAGATTATGAAGAGTCAATGGAAAACTCAATTAACCCTTTTACAGAACAGCTGATAAAAAATAATACAGGACAAAGTAAATCATACAGCCCCGATTTTGAAAAAATAAAGAAGAGCATAACGATCTATGAATATTTTCCAAGAGACTGGATAAAAATTCCGGCACTTACCGATAATGTTTCAGCTTTTGAAAGTAATATGAAAATCAAAAATGGATACACCAAAATGTTTGAAGAACTAAACGAGAAAATCGAAGCCCTGACAGAAGCAAGCAATGCTGAAGTGGATGCCCTGATGGAAAAAGGCGAAACGGAGTTTGCAAAAGAGATGATGAAGGAATCCATGAAAGGCCTGAGTATGATGAGTATGCCGGCAGTGTATGTGCAAAATGTGTTACAGGCTTACCTGCAAAAATGGGCTGAAGCTTATGTAAAAGAGGGAAGTGCAATGATGAAGGAAATTAATGCCAAACAAAAAGTAATGACTAAAATTGGCGATAATGATAAATGCCCCGACCATGACAGAAAGAATAATGAATTTCTAACTTACGCCAATCCCAAAATCAGGGCATTTTATGCAAATAAAATAGAAGAGTGCCGGGTATGGTTAAATGCATTTTGTACATGGGTCTGGTATATTGCCGGTAATCCAAAAAATTCGGTGATGACACAATGTATTGCATGGACTGCATTCATTACTGAAATAAACGATGCAGCAATAGATAACCAGTACGCCATTGCAAAGTCCTGTGTCAATCAAAATAGTTTTGCAGCAACCTATATTGCTCCGCCGGAAATTCCAAATTTTACCTGCCCCACAATTGTAAGCATGCCCATGGGACCTGAATGGCAGCAGCTAAGCAAAGCCACTAACAACTTTGATGATAATAAGTATGCAATTAAAAAAGCAACAGCGAATCCGGTTCCCAATCATACAATTGCCTATGGAGCAGATCATACTTCAATTGCAGAACCGGGCCCGGATCCATTTTTCAAATCAGCCAATGGAAGCATGACTCCGGGTATTGCTGAAGAAGGTAATTCCCCCGGAGAACAACTGCTTGATATGCTTAATAACGGGTCGCAGGAAGCAATTACAGATGCAAGTAATGATAAACAGGCCAAAAGCCCGGATGCAAAGGACCAAGAGATAAGCGATTTCTGGGCAAATTATGTAAAAAACAAAATAGCCCGGCAAAAAGAGATAGATGCAAAGAATAAGGAAGCAGGTGACTTTTGGAACAACTATATTAAAGACAAAATAGCAAGGCAAAAAGCATTACAGGAAGCACAAGAAAAAAGAAATACTGAGTGGTTTAAAGAATATCTTAAAAGCAAAATTGCTTATTCAAAAACTGAAGAGTATAAAAGAGAGCTTGAAAGAGCGACAGCAGAAAAAATAAAAAAGCTCCAAAAAAACAAACTGGCCCAGGATCTCCTGAAGAAAATGATGAGTAGCGATTGTAAGAATGTAAGAAACACAAAAGACATACAAAGAGAGTTATTTGAAAAAGGGATGCGGGAAGCCGGCGATAATATGGAAGATCTGAGAGCAAATGGCCTGCAACCAAGTCTCAGCAGTGGACTGCAGCCACCGGGAACATTTACCCCGGTAAAAGGGTTGTTTAATTAACAGAAATAAAATCATGAAATATATCATACTATCATCAATCTTTTTGTTTTCAATTTCCTTATCTGCTCAGGATTGCAGCAAAGAAATATTGGCTCAAAAACCCGGCACATGGAAAGCCGGAATGAAAGGCTCCATTGTTAATGTAAGTGCGGCAGATTTAGTAAAAGAAAAAGCAGTAACCGCCGGCATTCACAAAATGGTTTCTTCAAACTATAAACCAATGGGATGCCAGGTTTTATATAGCACAGTGTTTGGTAAAAGTATGGTTAACGGCCAAACTTGGATAGCCGACCCTTATTATTATTCAATGTACATTCTCAGGTTTTTATGCGACCAGCAAAGCAACGATAAAACAAAATACTATGTTGACCATGCAACTCCCACAACTGTAAATATTTCTGCTAATGCTATTTACTCCCTGAATACGCTCTATGCCGCAGACTTGGGTGATGATTTCAGGGGATATTTAAAACTGAAACAAAGACCGGTAAAAAAAGACGGCTATTATTTTATGGGCGAAGAAAAAGTGAATTATAACTCACCGATATATGAATACCGCTGGTTAATTACTTACAACGATACACTTCCTTTCTCTAACCTCAACCGTAAAGAATATTTACTGATACAAAAGAAAAGATTAGAAAAAGCAGTAAGAGAAAACCCCGGCGAAAAAGCATACCTGGATAAATATTTTAAAAATATAAATGACTACCTCACCAAACCTGAAACCGAGTTGAGCAAGCCAGCTGTTTGCATATGGAATGATGAAGAACGATTTGAAAAATTTGTAGAAGAAGGAACGAAAGGTTCTTTTATTGCCATTAAACCTAATCTGGATTATTACCGGAAAAAATTACCGAAGTCATCGCCGCAGTTTTTTACAGTGGTATATAAAATATCAAAAGACGATGCCGTATTTGAAGATAATATGGAAGCGATAAAAAAAGCAGTTGATTTTTCAACCCTGAAAAATATGCTGGGAAAATAAGATTATAACAGTATAAAGATCTTTTTATGAAAAAAATAATTCTCATTGCACTCGTAGCCTTTACAATAACGTCACAAGCTCAGGTATATGTTGACCGCATTGGTTTCAAACTCGAAAGTATTGCTGACATTGATATCGGCTGGATGACAATTCGAGAACACACTACAGCACCAAAAGGGAAACAACTTGGCAATAGAAATTACAGTGCCACCCAAATTGGCTACAGCCAAAAGTTTGTAGAATGGATGCAGCAATCGTATTTACCTAAAGGCTGCCTGGGTGATGCGACTTATTATCAACATGCTACACCCAAATTCAGCAGCACAAATAGCACCTTGGGCAATGCTATAAATCAACATGGCCATGCCCTGCCACATACGTATGGTGCACGGTCAAGAATATATATGTTTTTAAAAAAAGATGCCCAGAGAAAATTTGTGCCGCAAAACAGCCTTTCTGATAATTGGCGCATTGAAGCTAATGGACTGCAATATATCAGCCAACCCATATCTTTTATTTCAAGTACCGACGAATACTATTTTATACTACCAGATTTTAAGGAAAATTCAAAAGGATATGATGATGATAACAAAGCCAGAGGTACCAGAAGTAATTTACTAGGTTTCGATAACCACAAAAACATTAAAGGGTACAAACATTTTTTTATCCCGCCAAAAAAAACTATTGACTCCGATGGCCAGTACATTGTAATTATGACCAAAGACAATGAACAACTACCTTTTGAAAAAATAACTATCGGTGAGTTTTTTTCACAAGTTGAAAAGCAATTTCCGGTTTGGCAAAAAATAAACGAAATATCAGCAGAAAATTTCGCTAAGGCTCAAAAAAATCTTGCCCGCCTTAAAGAAAAATATAAACGCAAATGGAATGATATTGCTGAATTGGAACTTTCAACAATTGACATTTGGAGCTTTATAAATGCAACCGAAGATTACAATGATTTTTTCGATAACAAAGATATTTATGGAAAGGAAGGTGTTCACACTACCTTTCCTGTTTTAAAAGTCTCAAGGGCCGCTAAAGAACTTTGCAAAACAGACCAGCCACAGTGGCTTGTTATCCGGTGGAGCTGGGGAATGGAAAGACAACCGTATTTTCTACATTTACATGAATCAATACTGAATAATTTTAATTTTGATTATGTCTATAATTTTTTCTTTGACCCCGAAAAAGTAAAAGGCCAACCATATAAACCGCTTCGTTCCCCTTCCTACAAAGAAGCAGTAGTAGTTACCGAGGCATCTGAAGCATCAAAGAAAAACAATGCAGACAAAAACGTTTTTTTCTTTGAAGATTTTTCAACAACAGGTGTTGGCAAAAAACCTATTGGATGGAAAAGTAATTTAGGTGCGGGCGGCAGCAGCAGTGTTGTTACCAATCTGGGTGGTTTAGGAGGTAACTGGGCTGTCGTGGCAGACTATACGTTAACACCCAGTCAGATTAAAAAACCATTTCCACAAAATTTTACATTGAGTTTCGAATTAGTAGTTGCTCAAAATTTTACGTGGGGGGCCAATCGAATTCATTTTAAACTAGCCAAAGAAACTTCCCCGGGTAATGCAGAATCATTTCTGGATTTGGGACTTCGCCCCGGCTATGATGGAAGAGATGGAGATGTGTCGCTGGAAACAAAATTCCCGTCGCCGCCTGGTTATTCAAACAGTGCTAATTCGTTTGTTGCTCCCGGTTTTTCTAACAACAAAAAAAATAACCTCATTAAAGTAACCATTAAAAAAATGAGTGAAACTCTTCAGGTATATATTGACAATAATAAAATAGTTGAATACGAAAAAGCAATACCTGCCGCTCATTTGTTTAATGCCCTGTCATTCTTTAGTTACAACGCAGGAGAGAATGATAAATATTATATCAGCAATGTTAAAATAACAAAAGATTAAAAACATGAAGAAAGCAATTCTCATCCTTACTTTCAGCGCTTTTACGGCAATTACATTTGCCCAAAAACAAACTTTTGATTTGGCAACATATACCCCACCCAAAGGATGGAAAAAAGAAGTAGTCGATGTTGCTGTTGGGTATAGTATTATCAATAAAAAAGATGCGAGCTGGTGCCAGATAGCCATTTATAAAAGCCTGCCGAGTAAAGGAAGTATTGAACTTGACTTTGACAGTGAATGGCAGATGCTGGTAATAAATAGATATAAAGCGAAAGCACCAACACTAGTAAACGAAACACAGGAAGCTGATGGTTGGAAAATTAAAGCCGGCGGAGGTTCTTTTATGTTCAATAAAAAAAATGCAATCGCCATGCTGACAACTTTTTCCGGATATAATACCTGTTTCAGCATTTTGGCAACCTGCAATAACGAAAAATACATAGTTGATATTCAGAATTTTATTGCTTCACTTGAATTAAATAATCCTGTAAAAAATGAAGAAAAAGTAGTAGCTACTGACAAGCCAGAAAATAATTCTTTGGTCATCGGTTCATGGGGAAAATCTAACAGCGTTTCACAGTTGTATAACAGGTATGGCACATACAGTTACAACAAACAACAATATACATTTAACACAAACGGCACTTATTCTTTTTTAGGGAAAAATTACAGTGAGGATTATGCAGAAACAATATTGATAAAAGAAACGGGAGATTATTCAATGAACGGCAATGTGTTAACTATTACCCCTAAAACAAGTGTTATAGAATCCTGGAGTAAAAAAAATGGTGCAGATAATTATCATCAACTTAAATCGAGGCAGAAAAGGGCTTTGGAAAATGCATCCTACCAGGCACAAATGGATGGGAAAAATCTAATACTAAGCACATCAAAAGAAACAACAAGGGATGGCCGCTTTAGTAACGGGAATTATTATTCCTTTGGGCCACCTGAAACTTTTACTGCTATTAAACTTCCTGGACAATAATAACATTTAAAATGAAAAAAATGAAAAAAATATTTTTGTCCTTCATTCTCGCAATATTAGTAACCGGGTTACAGGCACAGCAAAAAGCAAAAACAATCAGTAATCCACTTCCCAAGGGGTCTTTTATTTCCGGAATGTACAGTGCCCCGGGTGGCGCAAGCATTATTTTGCAAAACAATGGTAAAGCTGACCTGACGGTAACAACTCCAAAAGAAATTGGGATTAATTATAGTGCCAAATTATTTGATTTCCCGACAAAACTTTTGGACAGCACAAAATTTAAAATCTCAATAAAAAAAGCACCTGCAGGACAAACAGCAAACATTTATGCCGGTGCCGAAGGTAAAATGCCTCAAGACAAAAACATATTAAGAGTGGGTAGTGATTTTACTTACGACCATATCAGCCGCAGTACAAATGACAAATCGTTCAGCACTTTTTACGACGGCAGTGAAGCGGCAGTTGGCGGCAATAATGGAGAAGAAGGACGCTACGTAACTTTTGTAACTACCGCTGTTGGGTTAGATGGTTCAACCGGAAAATATCGCCAGATTTTCTGGCGTGACCGCAATACCGGCATCACAAAATTGATAAGCGCTGCTCCTAATGGCGAAGAGGGCAATGGAGAAAGTTATTCCCCTGCAATTTCAGGCGATGGAAAATCAGTTGCGTTTGAATCTTATTCCAGTAATTTAGTGCAGAGCGATAAAAATGGTTTTCGTGATATTTTTATTTGGCAATCCGGCACCAATAAAATTGAAACGGTGAGTATTGGCACTGGTGGTGCAGAAGCAAATGCAGAGAGTTATGAACCTTCAGTTTCCGGCGATGGGAACTTCATTGCCTTTACATCAATGGCCAGTAATATTTCAACAACCGATAAAGGCACATCCAACAATAATGTTTTTTTACGTGATATGAAATCAGGAAGCACAATAATGATTAGTATAGACCCAATTGCAAAAAAAGGTGGCGGTGGTTCCAAACCTTCCATTTCTTCCGATGGAACACGAATTGCCTTTTATTCTCATACGGCTACTTTAGTTACTAATGACAATAATGGATTTTGGGATATTTTTTTATGGGAGAAAAATATTTCGAAATTTAAACGGATAAGCCTTACTGCCGACGGTAAGGAACGCAACCAGGGCACTGAAAGCGCCAACCGGATTGTGGCTTCCAGCAATCTCCGGCGATGGTCGTTATATTGCTTTTACCACAACTGCCACCAATATGGTGGCAGGTAACATAAACGGGTACCAAGATGTATATGTTTACGATATTAATACTGGTAAAACAGTCATAGCAAGTAATGGAGCTAACGGAATCTCCGGCAATGCCGATAGTCCCATTGAACAGGGCGAAAAAATTGCCATTTCATTTGATGGTAAATGGGTAGCTTTTTCAACTAAAGCATCCAATTTAGGAGTGCCCGCTTCCAATATTGTAATGCACAATATGACAACGGGAGAAAATCGTGCTGTTTCAAATGTAACCGGCAGCGGTGTCGGCCGTCCAACCATATCATATTCTGGTGGTTATGTTGTATTCGGTATTGGAAGCAAGTTGGATAGCAGATTTGGATCATCCGGAATTTTTGCCAACTATACGGGTGTTGGTCTTTGCCGTTCCTGTCCGCAATAGTAAGACAGAAAAATAGAAAGCTTAACGTATTTCAAACTAGAATAAAATAAAATTTTTTATGTAATAAATATATGTAATAAATAAAAGTACAAATGAAAAAAATATTTTTAATCTGTTTTCTCGGTGTCTCTGTGGTAACCCTGCTAAGCCCTGCCGAAGTATTTGCCCAAAAAGAAACCTTTGACCTTACTGCTTACACGCCACCTAAAAATTGGGGAAAAGAGATAAATGAAAATGTAATTACTTACAGTTTTAAAGACAAGAAAAAAAAGTCATGGTGCCAAATTGGTATTTATAAAAGCACCATCAGCAAAGGAAGCATTGAGCAAGATTTTGATAGCGAGTGGGAAGGGTTAATTAAAAAGCCAAATAATAAAGAACCACAGGATCCCGAAAATGCAGTAAAGGAAACCGGGGGCTGGAAAATAAAAACAGGCCGTGGCAAATTTACTTTTAATAATACCCAGCCCATTGCCGTACTCACTACCATGAGTGGCTTTAACCGTTGCGTAAGTATTGTGGCCACTACCAACAGCCTAGACTATATGCCTGCCATAGAACAGCTTTTAGCATCGGTTGAAATGAAAAATGTTTCAACAGATAATCCCGTAAATCAACCTGTCATACAACCAGTATTGCAACCAACCATTCAACCAACAGGAAACAGTAAGTTCGCATTTGCCACCACTAATTTTGATGACGGTTGGGTTGCTACAGAACAGGAAGATTGGGTACAGGTAACAAAAGGCAATACTGTTGCTTTAATTCATTATACACAACCAAACATCAGGGACTTTAATAACCTCGATGAAAAAACAGCATTTGTGTGGAATACAATTGTTGCACCACGCTATTCAAACTTATCCAATCTCTGGATAAGAAAAAGCTGGTGGGCTGATGGTGGATTTATGGATGCAAAATACTTTGCCGAAGCAGACCTGACAGAAAATGCAAGCGGTAAAAAAGTTCATGTTGCATTATACAGAAATGGCAACGGCGGCAAATGGATTGAAATCATTACACCAGATAAAGCAGGATTTCAAAATCAGTTTACAACAGTATATCAGCAGGACGGAACCAACTGGGATAAACTGTCTGTAATGGCTAATTATAACAAATTTGCTGTTGCAGCCAATGACTTATCAGGAAACTGGAAATCATCCAGCGGTGCCGGAATAGAATATTATAATATTTATTCAGGAAACAGTATGGGTATGGCTTCTGCATCAAGCACCACTGAATTTATTTTTCAACCGGATGGTACTTATACCAGTATTTATAAAGGGGTAGATGGCTTTAATGGCAACAACCGGTATGTTGGTGAAACTTGTAATGGTAAAGCCTTTGTAACAAATTGGGAAATGAAACTTACCAACCGTTTTAAAGGAGCCACAGAAACATTTACCATACAATTTGAAGCCGTTAAAAATGGTCGGATTTTACACATGTATAGGGGAACAATTGAAGAACTTCATCTATTTAGAATGAAATGATAATTACGGGTACCTTTTAATAATAACGATTTCATCAAATACAATTAACAAAAAAAACATTAACATGCAAAACGAAAACAACACAAACACCGGTATGCAGCAAATAGATGGCAAAAGCATTGCCATCATCAGTTACCTTACAATTATAGGTTGGGTAATAGCGCTTGTAATGAACAGTAATAATAAAAGTCAGCTGGCAATCTATCACATCAGGCAATCATTATTTATAATATTGTTAGGCATCGCTTTTTATATTGTACAGACTATGCTATTATTTATTCCTTACCTGGGTTGGCTCGTATCACTGCTTTTATTCCCTTTAGGGCTGGTATTATTCGTTTTATGGATTATGGGACTGATTTCCGCCATTAATGGAGAAGAAAAACCCATGCCAATTATTGGTGAAAAAGTACAGCATTTATTAAGCATTATCAAGTAAGGCTGAATTAACTATACTTTTTAAACTTTAAAAAAATAAAGGATGAAATATTCCCGGTTTATTTTTTATTCAGCAGCTTTGATACTGACCATATCCTCATGCAAAACAGTTCCAGTAACTGGACGCAAGCAATTAAATCTTGTTCCAAATGGTTTGATAACCAGCATGTCTTTCTCCACATATGATTCAGTCGTAAAAGCCAGTCTTACTCTTTCACAGTTTGATGATAGGGCGCAAATGGTAACAAGAGTTGGAACAAGAATTCAGCAGGCAGTCGAAACTTATATGCAGCAAAACAATATGGGCAAAGACTTGAAATCCTTTAAATGGGAATTTAATACCATAAATCAAGGTATTGTGAATGCATGGTGTATGCCCGGCGGTAAGGTGGTGGTATATACAGGTTTGCTTCCGGTATCTCAAAGCGATGAAGGCCTTGCAGTAGTTATGGGACATGAAATAGCCCATGCTATTGCCCGACATGGCAATGAGCGGATGAGTGAAGCATTGCTCATTGGTATGGGTGGACTGGTACTTGAAGAAGCACTAAAGGAAAAGAAGCAGGAAACACAAATACTGTTCCTGGCACTTTATTCCATTGGTTCCACACTGGCGATGGAATTGCCTAACAGCCGTATGCAGGAAAGTGAAGCCGATGAACTAGGATTGATATTTATGGGCATGGCAGGTTATAATCCCGAAGAAGCTATTCCATTTTGGGAGCGAATGGCAGCTAATAACAAAGGAGGAAAACTGCCGGAGTTTTTATCCACCCATCCTTCAGATGAAACCAGAATAAAAAAATTGAATGCATTGATCCCGGAGATAAAAGAGAAATATTATAAATCAAATTAATTCACATCACTAAAAACAAACAATATGAAAAAAACATCAATAATCCTGTTTTCTGTTTTCTGCATAATTACATTTTCCTGTCAATACAGTAAAGGCGTAAAAAAAGACCTAGCCTCGGGATTATCAACAAGTTATAATGGCCTCACCATTGATGATGTTTATCTGGCAAATGAAAATGGCAATAGATTAAGCGATCATAAAATTACCATGGGCAGTAAACTTGCCGTTGTGGCAACAGGAGTGGATTACTTTTCCGAAAAAGACGGAAAAGTATTTCCGGGCTGCACCATTTTACTGACTGATAAAACTGGTGAAGAAATCTTAAACCTACCCGATGCATTTGCCGACATGGTAAACGGAACAACCGCATCCGAGGCCAAAATCCTGCAGGCATCACTCAATACCGGTGATCCCATGATAGTTGGAGAAACCTATCATTTATATGTCCGTTTTTATGACAAGAATAATAAAGAAAATGAAATAGTGGCCAATGTGGATTTGCTGATGAAAGAATAAAACAAAAGAAATGCAGGCTATTCCAAAATCACAAATTCTTACATGAATAAATATTTTGTTATGCCAATTGTGTTTTAAATTGACTTTAAAAATTTTAAAGAAAATCCACAAGGCAAGTCCGATTAAAATAATACCGACCATTTTTTCGCTGTGCATCGATATTTTTTCAATGGGAATCAAGTCTTTGAACATCAAAAATAAAATACCAATGGAAATCATTCCAAGCAAATGCCCAATGCCCCAAAAAAGTCCGACTTTCCAAGCCTTCTTTTTGCTTTCAATGGCAAATGGCGTTACGGCCGCCAAATGATCGGGTCCTGAGATTACGTGCAATATTGCGGCAATAATGCCTGCCAACAAGGGAAAAGACAATTCCATAGTTATAAAATTGAAGATCATTAAAAATACTAAATTATGGAACACCAACAAAAATTATATTTTGGTGGCATTGACACTCAAATAAATTTAAATCCTGCATTTTTTTCTCTAAGTTTATTTCTTAACCTTAATAAAACCAGAAGTATAATTTTGAAATTTCAGCTATTTTAAACTGTTTTTAAAATCTTAATATTCATAATTAAGAATTTATTTACGTCATTATATATTATACTTATTTAACTATAAATATTTAAGATCATTAAAATTGAATGCGACGTATAATATTGTTTAAATTTACAGCATAAAAGTTAAACAGAAGAGTTTTATCTTATTTTAAAGCCATTAAGAATAGGCATTTTAAATAGAAAAATAATCTTCAATTTCAAATTGATATTCTTATGCAAGCAATAAAAAACGGCTAAGTTCTATTTATAACAGCATTTGGTTAGGGATTGCAGTGAAAATCCTTTTTTGATTCGCCCTTTTGGTGAATCAAAAAAGATTGTAACGAAAAGCCCTCCCCGCCAGCCTGCCTGCCTGCCGGCAGGCTGGCGGGGAACGCCAACCAAAAAGGCAGTCAGGCCCAAAATAACGCTATGTAAATTGCTGTTCTTATTAGAATTAAGCCTAAAAAATTATTCAATTATGACATTTTTAAAATTACAAGATATGGAATTAGTACAAAATGCTTTAGAATTTGAGCAACGTAAAATGATATTAAAAACCACAAATGATCGTATTTTGGCTTCAAGAGAAGTTAAATCCCTAATTTTAGGTTTAAACGAAGTATATAA
Organism: Lutibacter sp.; assembly: GCA_030694935.1. GTDB lineage: Bacteria > Bacteroidota > Bacteroidia > Flavobacteriales > Flavobacteriaceae > Lutibacter. Next base: position 98,215 of record JAUYUA010000092.1, read on the forward strand.
GAAAACTAAAAATCCTGAATTAATGGATTTAATGAAAAGGTTGACGGTGATCAAGCAGAAAATAGAAAAAAGATTAAATTTGAGATTAACAATTTAATAAATGAAAATTGCTTTAATTTTAGTTGCTGCTTTAAGTTTGTTTTTCGGAGCATTTTTAACAAATCAAAATTCAAAAATTATGAATGCTAAACCATCAATTTATGATATTTCTTTAACCGGTTTAACAGGTGAAAAAATAGATTTATCAACGTTTAAAGGAAAAAAAATATTGATTGTAAACACAGCATCGGAATGCGGATTTACAAAACAATTCGCCGATTTGCAGAAATTGCACGAAAAGTACAAAGATAAATTGATGATTATTGGTGTTCCTTGTAACCAATTTGGCGGTCAAGAACCAGGAAATGCACAAGAAATTCAATCGTTTTGCCAGGTAAATTATGGCGTTACTTTTTTAATGACTGAGAAAGTTGACGTAAAAGGGGAAAGCCAACATCCACTATACCAATGGCTCACAAAAAAGGATTTGAATGGCGTTAAAAGCAGTTCGGTAAAATGGAATTTCCAAAAATATTTGATTGATGAGCAAGGGAATTTGTTGGATTATTATTTCTCTTTAACAAATCCTATGAGTTCTAAAATCACAAAACAACTCTGATGAAACGAGCAAAACAAATTTTGATACGCAAAGCAATGATTAATAGCGAATTTACCTGCCGACAGGCAGGCAGCAGCTGTACAGCTAAAAAATAAAATTAAACAGATGAAAAAAGCGCTTTGGTTGCTTGTTTTTTTGGTGCTCAATTTTGGTGCATTGGGAATTGGTGTTTTGTTAATGAACAACGGTCCGCAAGATAGTTGGTATACAGCACTTAACAAAGCGCCATGGACGCCGCCGGGCTGGTTTTTTGGCGTTGCTTGGACCACCATCATGATTTGTTTTTCCATTTATATGGCTTATTTAATCCAGGCAAAATCCAGCACTAATATTTGGTTGCTGTTTTTTGTGCAATTTGTTTTAAATACTTCGTGGAATTACGTATTTTTTAATCAGCATTTGGTTTTGTTGGGATTGTTGGTGATTGTGTTGTTAACGGTTTTAGTGGGTTATTTTATGTTGAACTTCAGCAAGTTAATGAAACAAAAAACTTGGCTTATACTGCCTTATTTTATTTGGCTTATTGTGGCAAGTTCCCTAAATGCCTACGTTTTTTTGTACAATTAAATTTTAAAATCAATTTTGAAAGCAATGATTTTAATGCATTCAATTTTTATGGTTTCATTGGGAATAAGCAGCAATATGGTGATTTTTGATTTTAACAAAGAAAGTGACATTTCCGATTGGAAAATTGTGAACGATGTGGTGATGGGCGGCCAATCACGCAGTAAATTTTATTTAAATGATGAAGGTCATGGGGTTTTTAAAGGAACAGTTTCTTTGGAAAATAACGGTGGATTTTCATCTGTAAGATTTCGTTTTAACCAGAAGAACATTGAAGGTTATAAAAAAGTGAAATTACGCCTAAAAGGAGATGGAAAGCGCTACCAATTTGGGGCAAAGACCAATAAAGAAGATCAGCAAGCATACATTTCTTATTTTGAAACTACCAAGGAATGGCAAACCATTGAAATTTTGCTTTCAGATCTTTCGCCAACTTTTAGAGGAAGAAAATTAAATATGCCTAATTTTCCTGCGGAAGAATTGGAGGAAATTGCGTTTATGATTGGAAACAAAGTGAATGAAAATTTTGAACTTGTTATTGATAAAATTTCTTTGGAATAATATATTTATCAGTAAATTTAGGGTGCCAATTCGGCCTCTAGCTCAGCTGGTAGAGCAACTGACTCTTAATCAGTAGGTCTTGGGTTCAAACCCCAAGGGGCCGACCAAAAGAGGAGATTTAATTTTAAATTAGATCTCCTCTTTTTGTTATCCCAGATTTTTTAATAATGCCTGTTTATCGAATATTTCCCACTGAATTTTTTGCGGTATCGTGTTTCGTTTTGAGCACATTTGAGATGGAACTGTATTGATCTCCCATCTGCCCAAGATTTTCCAGCAAAGAGAAAAAATCATTATCCATAGCATTTAATTTGGCGTCCAAATCATTTAATGCTGGAGTGGTTTTTCCCATCAATCCTAAATTCTTTAAACTATTTTCCAGTTGGCTGATGCGATTTCGGACGTTGTTAATTTGTGGCGTAATTTTACTGGAAGCTATTGATTGTCGTTTGTCTTTTTGTATTAATTTTTCTGCATCAACAAACGAATTTTTAAAATCCTGGAGATTTATTATTGCAGAAGAAAAAGCAGATTTGTCTATTTTTTCAGATCCATCTTGTTCTAATTTTTCGATACGATTCCCGCCTTTTACAGTTCCGTCCCAGCCTTTTCTTTGCGCTTCATCAGAAGTGTCTTTTGCCCCAGCATCAGACTTGTTGGTTTTTACATTTACAGCATTCAATCCTTTTTTTTCCTTTGCATTTTCGTTATTTTTTGGTTTATTTTCTTCGGTTTCTTTTATTGGAGGTTCATCGGTAGTTTTGTTCATATCCGATTGTGCTTTATAATAATCGTAACCTTTTTTAGACAACCACAAGTTTACAGGAATGTTGCCATCGATATCAAAATGAAAGATTGATGACAATGTGTAGTTTCCTTGGCTTAATCCACTAAATTCAAATTGTCCTTTTTCATTTGTTTTTGAAGTGTTTTCTTGGTCGCTTGAATTTTTCCCAAGCTTCACGTCAAGTCCGGGAATAGGGTCTCCAGGCGAATAACTTGAAACGGCTGCTGAAATAACGGCACCTCCGGGAAGTGCGCCGCCTAATAAGGAAGCACCTTGGCCAATTGCGCCGCCGGCTGCATGCAATCCGGCATTTATTTTATCTCCGCCATTTGGGTTTTCTGTCAAACCCGTATTCAATTTAAGGGCCCAATGGTTATTTCCGCTTAATAATTCGCCTGCAATATCATACGTTCCATTTTTATCAAAGGCAATATCATAAGATTTTTTTAACAAAAACTCCCCGTCAATTTTTACAATATAAGTCGCTATTGGAAGGTTTTCAAAATAGAAATCGCCGCAACGTGCGGTTTTTACACTCGCCACTTCAGCACCGGTTTGCTCATTTACCAAAGAAACTGTTAATCCTTCAACACCATCACAATCATCATCAACACCTTTTTTTTCAAGAGGCATTTCACCTGCCATTCCATTGTCCTTAAAATATGGATTGGATTGTACTTTCGCAAGGCAATTGGTGCAAACGTTTTCCTGTCCATCAATAAAAACAGGTTGATATTGTCGTCTTCCTGTAGCCATTCCGCTTCCTGCTTCTCTGGCGAAAATTGTTGAAATAACGCCTTGAGTATTGGGGTTTATCACCATACCGGTTGCGGCATAGGAAGCTGCTGCGGCACCACCGCCAGCGCCGCCGGCTAGATTGCCGACAGAACTCACTGCTGGTTTGTTTTTTGCCCCTTTGGAAGTTGCTAAATCCCAAGTCGCGCTTCCGGTAATAATTCCACGCAGTGAGGCGTTTTCTTTAATTTCATTTTCAGAAATTGGCTGCCCAACTTTTACTTTTTCGCCAAATGTTGCACCTTGCGTTTGTTTTGGTACCGTAACATTCATAGATATTCTGTTTGGCATGCCGCCATTAATGTTATTTACCTTTTCGGTAATAGTTGTGCTCTCCTTTTGTGCACTTTGAACTTTGGATTTGTTGTCCTGAGCCTGGGTTTGCATCAAACTTAATACAAACCAAACAGTTAGTAACTGTTTAATTTTTAGTGTATTCATAGTAGTAAATTTTATTTGGACTAAATTATAATTATTTTTTGATAAATTGTAAATTGTCATATTAATTATTTTGAACCATTTTCACAACAGAATTAAGCTAATAAAAATCGAAATATTTTATTTTTTCGCAACACATAATTTTTTTTGTATATTTGATTATAAATCGCCATAACTAACTGATAATTAGCTTTGTTAAGTTATAGAATAAGGCTACTGTTTACTAACTAAAAATTTCAATTATGAAAAAAATTAAATTTTCACTCGTGATTTTTTTATGTGCAACTCATTTAACAATTGCACAAAATACCAAAGACGACATTAAAGTTCATAAAGTTTGGATTTCATTGGTCAACAGCTCTAATATTATTAAAGGGAATTTATATGCTGTCGATGAAAATGCTGTTAAAATAATAGACAATAAATCATTTGATCTTTCTAATTTACAAATTATAAGTCCATCGCAAATTGAGAAGATTAAAATAAGGAGAAAAGGAAAAGTTGGAAATGGGGTATGGATTGGTTCATTAATTGGACTTGGTGTAGGCATATTTTCAGGATTAGTGAGTCCAGATGACAGCGACAAATGGTTTGGATTTTCGCCAGGAGAAAAGGCTATTATAAATTCAATTTTTATTACTCCGATTGGCGCTGGAGTAGGTGCTTTAATAGGTTTAAATAAAGAGGTAATAACCATTAATGGCGATGTGGAAAGTTATAAACGTCAATTGGATCTGTTGAAAAGCTACTCATTAATGCCTAATTTAAAAGAGTGATTTCTTGAATTTTAATATTATTTATTGGTGTCAAAAATAAATTTATTGAGATATTAAACCAATGTAAATACTGTTATTTTTGCTAAAATTATAGTTTTTGATGAAACTGCAATTGTGGTTTAAAATAATTTGATTTGCTCTTTTTGGTGTGGCCGATCTGATATTTACTTATGAAATAATTCTAGTTGTATTGTCGCTGACAAATAATTTTTTATCGACAATAGCACTCCATAAAATATTTTTAAAAGAAAAAAAATATTTTGGAATGCGACTAGTAAACGGTCTCAATTACAGAAAATTGAAATTAATTACAGTGGATTAAAAACGATATGGAAGAAAACCAAAAATTCTCAAAAAATTGCACAATAAAAAAGGTTTAATTAAGTTTTAAAACGCATAAGGTTAGTTTCTTTGGTAAAATTTTTACCCACAAAAAACACAAAATGTTAAATTTTTTAAAATATTTTGGCATCAGTTTGCAGCGCAATTATAAAACCCTAACTTGCGCCCTCTTAAATTTTGATATTAAACATAATGATTTACAATGATTTATAAAACAATCTCCCTATTGTTAATCGGATTTTTTTTCTTTACAATTAACTCCGCATTTTCGTTCAAACCAAAAGGCACAAAATTAATTGAAACCGTTGTCAACAACAGTATTGAAGCTAAAGCAGCTGCTGTTTACAATAATTTGATGACCAATAATTTTATGCTTCCCAACAAAAAAAGCTTCACAAAAGCGATGGAAGGCTTCTTTCTGTTGAAAGAAAAAGGCGTTATCCAAAAAGACATTTTAACGCTTGTTGATTATAGTTTGTCTTCCAAAGAGAATCGATTATGGGTCATCGACCTAAAAAACAACATTATTTTATACCAATCTTTGGTTTCTCACGGCAGAAATTCAGGCAATGAATATGCGGCCAATTTTTCCGACAAGCCGGAATCTTATCAAAGCAGCTTGGGATTTTATGTAACCGGAGAAACGTATTACGGCAAACACGGTTATTCTTTGCGATTGGACGGTATGGATAAAGGAATTAACAGCAACGCCAGGGCAAGAGCCATTGTAGTTCACGGAGCAGATTATGTTTCTGAACAATTTGCAAAACAAAACGGAAGATTGGGTAGAAGTTTAGGCTGTTTGGCCCTGAAACAAGGTCTTACAAAAGAGGTTATTGATACCATTAAAGACAAATCGTGCATATATGTTTATTATCCTTCTTAATATATAAGATATTAAATATTAGATATTAAAAGTAAGCTGTTGGACTTTAAACATTAATCTTCAATGATTTTAATACTATTTTAAAAAGTCTTTTTTCTCTTTTCTCAAAGCGAAGTAATCTTTTCTTTTTATGGCGTATAAAAGATTAATTTAATCCAACTTTTTATACAAATCCAAATCCAAACTGTAAAGGTCGTCCCTAAATTGCAGGATGTCATTTTCACTCCAGGCGGTCCAATAAAAAATATGAATGTACACTTCTTTTTTAATTTGTACTTGTGATGTTTTGCCGGTGTTTATGGCTTCGTCAATTTTTTCCAAATTCCATTTTTCTGGATCATTCAACAAATAGGCTGTAAGTTCAAACGGATCTTGAACCCGAATGCAGCCCGAACTCAATGCGCGAATATCCTTTTCAAAAAAACCTCGGGTATTGGTATCGTGCAGATAGACGGTAAATCGGTTTGGAAACATAAACTTCACCAATCCAAGGGAATTTGAGGCTCCCGGACTTTGGACATAACGGTAGCTTCTCGATCTGCTGGCGTTCCAATCCCAAGGACTTACCACCCGATTGTTAGCATCATAAATGGTAATATTTTTACTGCTGAAGTAATTTCGGTTTCTGGCCGCAGCCGGAACAACATCGTTTTTTAAAATGGTTGGCGGAACAGTCCAGGTTGGATTGAATATTAAATGGGTGAGTTTGGAAGATAAAACAGGCGTTTTTCTTGATGGCCGACCTATAATTACCTTGTGAGTTCTTATGGTATCATCGTTTTTAACAACACGCAAAGTATAATCGGGAATGTTAATAATGAAGTAATCATCTTCAAATTCTCTCGGATACCATCTCCAGCGTTCCATATTGGCAATAATTTGCTTTTTTCGGTCTTCTTTGGAAAAGTTTAATGCTTGTACTGTGCCGCCGCCAATAACACCGTCTAGCCCAAGTCCGTGGCGCAGTTGAAATTTCTTAACGGCCAATTCCGTGGCCTCATCATAAATGGCGGTAATGCTGTCTAAAGGTTTTAAATCTTTCCAATAAATTAATTTTTTTTTGATTTCAATCATCGCAGGATTGGAGTCGTTTAAAACAATTTTATTTTTGACTTCAATTTTTTTAAAAGCATCTTTTGGCAAGGTGTTTACAATTTTAAGTGCTTCTTTTAGACGTTTATAAACAATATGGTTTGGCGATGCTGAATTAAGGGCAAAGTTAAAAGAATCTTTTTTTTGAAAATTGAGCAGCAATTGTTTATAGTTGATCTTGTTTTCTTTTAATTCCCAATTGCTGTAAAGCTTATTCGGATTTAAATTTCCTTTTGAAACTTTTTGAACATATCGACTTAAATTTTCTGTGAGTAAAATATCGTAATCTGCCAATTCAGAATTCGATAAATTAGACAGATTTTCTTCTGAATCTTGAATTTTTTTTACGTCGAAATCCTTCGGAAACAAACCTTCTTCCTGAACATTATTAAACAGCGCAACAATCTTTTTTCGGGAAGGATCGATAATCCAGAAAGTTTTGTTTTGGTTGGCATGGTAAAAAGCAATAACACTCGAATCTTTAATTTTGGCAATTTTAGACGAATCTATAGGGATAATTTTTCCGGCTTCCGTAATTTCAATTTCAGGAATCAGCACAACTTTAGGCGGCACTTTCTCTTTGCATGAAATGAGAAGTAAGAGCATTAAAAAAAATACAGAAATTGCTTTCATGGCGTTATTGAAGTTTCATAGTAAAGATATGGATTTCGCCTTTCGTACGCAAAATTAGCTGAATCGATTTTATATTGAGAAACTGATTGAAAGTCTATAATGTATCTAAACAAATCTGATTATATTTTGTGTAATTTTTAGCAATAAACATAACAAAATACGCAAATAAACAAGCACTTAATTTTTTGGATGTCGTAGTATTTCAGCCTAAAAATTGAATGACATTTATAAAATTTGCTGTGATTTTGGTCATAAAGACGATTAAACAATATCATTTTTAAAAATCAAATGAGAAATAAACACTGAGAATTATTTATGAAAACGCGTTTATTATTGACTCATATCTAAAAATACGGATGATTATTCAATAAAATTGCCAAATAAATAATCTCTTAAGCCATTGTTTCTGTTGTGCCAAAATGCTTTTAAAAAATTTAAAATTAAATCACAGCATTCCTGTAAAATCATAAAATATCAAAACCAATATTGCAGTCATTAAAAAAGCAGTTTGGGTATCGTAGATCAAAATTAATCAAATTGACATTTTTATTGTTTTTTATAATTTTGCACCCGTTCTTGCAATCATAACCGTTTGTATTGGTTGCAAAAAATAGACAGATAAAAAAAAATAATAAAAATGAGTAAAACATTATTTGATAAAGTTTGGGATTCGCACGTGATTCGAAAAATTAACGACGGACCCGATGTGTTGTTTATCGACCGACATTTGATTCATGAAGTGACAAGTCCGGTAGCGTTCCTAGGATTAAAAAGCAGAAATAACAGCGTATTGTTTCCTGAAAAAACTTTCGCCACAGCCGATCATAACACACCAACCATCAACCAACATTTGCCGGTTGAAGACCCGTTATCCGCAAACCAGTTAAAAGCATTGGAACAAAATGCGGCCGATTGGGGCATTACGCATTGGGGATTGGGACATCAAAAAAACGGAATTGTCCATGTGGTTGGTCCGGAAAACGGAATTACGCTCCCTGGAGCAACCATTGTTTGTGGAGATTCGCATACTTCAACCCACGGCGCTTTTGGTGCAGTGGCTTTTGGTATTGGGACTTCAGAAGTTGAAATGGTGCTGTCTTCACAGTGTATTATGCAGCCAAAGCCAAAAAAAATGCGGATCAACGTGAATGGAAAACTCGGTTTTGGGGTTACGCCAAAAGACGTGGCTTTGTTCATGATTTCTAAACTTTCAGCATCAGGCGCCACTGGTTATTTTGTGGAATATGCCGGCGATGTGTTTAAAAATATGAGTATGGAAGGCCGAATGACCGTGTGCAATTTAAGCATCGAAATGGGTGCCCGCGGCGGAATTATCGCTCCTGATGAAAAGACTTTCGACTACATAAAAGGCCGATTATTTACGCCAAAAGAAGAAGCCTGGGACAAAGCGATGGATTATTGGAAAACGCTAAAAACAGATGCTGATGCGGTTTTTGACGAAGAAATCAATTTTATCGCAATAGACATTGAACCGATGATTACCTACGGAACCAATCCTGGAATGGGAACTGGTATTTCAAACTACATTCCAAAAGCGGAATCGGTTGAAGGCGGTGTTGCTTCTTACAAGAAATCGCTCGAATATATGGGATTTCATGAAGGAGACAAAATGATTGGGAAAAAAGTAGATTTTGTGTTTTTGGGTAGTTGCACCAACGGAAGAATTGAAGATTTCAGGGCATTTGCCTCTATTGTTAAAGGAAGAAAAAAAGCGGATAATATTACCGCTTGGTTGGTTCCCGGCTCACACGATGTGGAAGCGAAAATAAAAGAAGAAGGATTGCTGGACATTATCAATGCGGCCGGATTTGAATTGCGCGAGCCTGGTTGTTCTGCCTGTTTGGCGATGAACGACGATAAAGTTCCTGCCGGAAAATTGGCGGTTAGCACCTCAAACAGAAATTTTGAAGGCAGGCAAGGTCCCGGTTCAAGAACTTTGTTGGCAAGTCCGCTTGTGGCAGCAGCTACCGCAGTTACCGGTGTTTTAACCGATCCGAGAACCTTATTAATTAATAATTAACAATTGAAGTTTGGAATTTAAAGGGAACAAAAAGCTTTAAACTTTAAACTTTATACTTTAAACTTAAATAATGGCTTACGATAAATTTGAAATATTAAAAAGCACCGCAGTGCCTTTGCCAGTTGAAAATGTGGATACCGACCAAATTATTCCGGCGCGTTTTTTAAAGGCGACCGAGCGTGTAGGTTTTGGCGACAATCTTTTTAGGGACTGGAGATACAATCCAGACAATACGCCAAAAGCGGAATTTGTGTTAAACAATCCCGTTTATAAGGGAAAAATTTTGGTGGGCGGAAAAAATTTCGGCTCGGGTTCTTCCAGAGAACATGCCGTTTGGGCAATTTACGATTACGGATTCAGATGCGTGGTTTCGAGCTTTTTTGCCGATATTTTTAGGGGAAATTGTTTGAATATTGGTGTATTGCCTGTACAGGTGAGCGCTGAATTTTTGGACAAAATTTTTGCTGCAATTAAAGCAAATCCGGATACGGAAATTGAAATAAATCTGCCAAACCAAACCATTACTTTATTGGAAAGCGGCGATCAGGAATCATTTGACATCAATTCCTATAAAAAGGAAAATATGCTAAATGGCTATGATGATATTGATTATTTAACAAAAATGAAATCAGAGATTCAGGAATTTGCTTCAGCAAGACCTTTTTAAATAATGTTGAATTTTCGTCAACCTGAACTTGTTTACTCATTAATTCATTATTTATTTTATGATGTATTCGTGAATCTTCGATTTCAGGTTCTCATAATTTTGGACTATATTATTAATAAATTGAAAAGGACTGCTTGAAATATTTTTCAGCTGACCACTCTTTAAATTATATTTTTACCTATAACACTTGATTTAGCATGAAAAAAAGGAAAATTGAAATCATGGATACCACACTTCGCGATGGTGAACAAACATCCGGAGTCTCTTTTTCAGCAGCCGAAAAGCTGACCATAGCAAAGCTTTTGCTGGAAGAACTTCATGTGGACAGAATTGAAATTGCTTCGGCAAGAGTTTCCGAAGGTGAATTTCAGGCGGTAAAAAACATCACGGAATGGGCAAAAAAACATGGGTATTTAGATCGCGTAGAAATGCTCACTTTTGTTGATGGCGGCCAATCGATAGATTGGATGAAAAGGGCAGGAGCAAAGGTTCAAAATTTACTGACCAAAGGTTCTTTAAACCACTTAACGCATCAACTCAAAAAAACACCCGAGCAGCATTTTGCCGAAATAAAAGAAACCATTGAATTGGCGCAAAAAGAAGGAATCACCACCAATGTGTATTTGGAAGACTGGAGCAACGGAATGCGAAATTCACCCGAATATGTGTTCCAATATTTGGCATTTTTAGCCACGCAGCCCATTGCCAGAATCTTGTTGCCTGATACGCTTGGCGTTTTAACACCCAAAGAAACCTATCAGTTTTTTTCAAAAATAACCGCTAAATATCCGAAGTTGCATTTCGATTTTCACGCACACAACGATTACGATTTGAGTGTGGCAAATGTCATGGAAGCCATTGATGCCGGTGCAAAAGGATTGCACATTACCGTGAACGGAATGGGGGAACGCGCCGGAAATGCGCCGTTGGCAAGCGTTGTTGCCGTGATCAACGATTTCTATAAAAATGAAGTTGAGATTTCGGTGAAAGAAACCTCTTTATATTCTGTCAGCAAACTGATAGAAGCTTTTTCGGGCATCAGAGTTCCTGCGAACAAGCCGATAGTCGGTGAAAATGTGTTCACCCAAACTGCCGGAATTCACGCCGACGGCGACAATAAAAACAATCTGTATTTCAACGATTTATTGCCCGAACGTTTCGGAAGAAAACGCTCTTATGCCTTGGGAAAAACTTCGGGAAAAGCAAATATTGAGAAAAATCTGCAGGAATTGGGACTCGAACTCAACCAGGAAGATTTAAAAAAAGTGACCCAGCGCATTATCGAATTGGGCGATCAAAAAGAGTTGGTTTCCAAGGAAGATTTGCCTTACATCATTTCCGATGTGCTCAACAGCAATCTGTATCAGGAAAAAATTACGGTTGAATCCTATGTTTTAACGCATTCCAAGGGCTTAAAACCTTCCACAACAATCGCCGTAAAAATGGACGGGCAGTTGTATGAAGAACACGCGTATGGCGACGGGCAGTTTGATGCGTTTATGAATGCCTTGCACAAAATATACAAAAAGAAGAAAAAGGCCTTGCCAAAATTGGTGGATTATGCGGTCAGGATTCCGCCGGGAAGCAATTCCGATGCCTTATGCGAAACCATTATCACTTGGCAAAACGACGAAAAAAGGTTCATTACCAGAGGCTTGGATTCAGACCAAACGGTTTCCGCCATTAAAGCCACCCAAAAAATGTTGAATATTTAAAATAATAAAAATTTGGGGCGTTCCCCGCCAGCCTGCCTGCCAGCAGGCAGGCTGGCGGGTCAGGCTTTTGTGGCTCGCTTTTTTTTGTGAAATACAAAAAAAGAGCTCAAACAAACCACGCAATCCTTAACGCGGGTCCGTAAATTAATAATGAATAATTAAAAATGAATAATGAAAATTTTTCTAGCGCACTTTGCGGTTTTATCTTTGCGTCCCGATAGCTATCGGGATTGCGTTTAAAAAATTAATGATAAATAATTAAAATGAATAATGAAAATTTTTCTAGCGCACTTTGCGGTTTTATCTTTGCGTCCCGATAGCTATCGGGATTGCGTTTAAATAATCCAAAAATCTAAAATCCAAAATTTATAATTTTTCAAAAAAATAAACATCTAAATATGAAATTGACAATAGCACTTTTAGCCGGCGACGGAATTGGTCCGGAAGTAATCGCGCAAGCGGTAAAGGTTTGTGACGCCATTGCGGTTAAATTTAACCACCAAATAATCTGGAAACCAGCACTTACAGGTGCCGCAGCCATTGACGCCGTTGGCGATCCGTATCCCGATGAAACCCACGAAATTTGCCTAAATGCCGATGCGGTGCTTTTTGGGGCCATCGGACATCCGAAATACGACAATGATCCATCCGCAAAAGTGCGTCCGGAACAAGGCTTGCTTAAAATGCGCAAAAAATTGGGGTTGTTCGCGAACATCAGACCTACATTTACGTTTCCTTCGTTAATAGATAATTCTCCTTTAAAAAGAGAACGCATTGAAGGAACCGATTTGGTTTTTTTACGGGAACTGACAGGCGGCATTTATTTTGGTGAAAAAGGAAGAAAAGATGGTGGTGAAACCGCATTTGACACTTGCACGTACACAAGAGAAGAAGTAATCCGTTTGGCAAAAAAAGGCTTCGAATTGGCGATGGTGCGCACAAAAAAATTATGTTGTGTGGACAAGGCAAATGTGATGGAAACTTCAAGATTGTGGCGGGAAACTGTGCAATCCATGGAAAAAGATTATCCGGAAGTCACCGTTTCTTATGAGTTTGTGGATGCGGTTGCCATGCGTTTGGTGCAATGGCCAAATTCTTATGATGTGTTGATCACCGAAAACTTATTTGGAGATATTTTAACCGATGAAGCTTCGGTAATTTCGGGTTCAATGGGCTTGATGCCGTCGGCTTCCGTAGGAGAAAAAAACGCTTTGTATGAGCCAATCCACGGTTCTTATCCGCAGGCAGCTGGAAAAGATATTGCCAATCCGCTGGCTACCGTTTTATCGGCTGCGATGATGTTTGAAGACACTTTTAAACTAACAGAAGAGGCAAAAGCAATCAGAAATGTGGTGAACAAATCATTGGAACAAGGTATTGTTACGGAAGATTTATCAGGAAAAAACAAAGCCTATAAAACAAGCGAAGTTGGAAATTGGTTGGTGGCGAATTTGTAAAAAAATCAAAAATTCAAAAAAGGTTGTTTTCTGTTGAAAATAACCTTTTTTGGTTTCTAATTACTTTAGGCTCAATTAAAAAGTCATTTAAAAATATTGCAATTAAGAATTTAATTTTAAATTTGAAAAGATAAATCATAGATTTGATTGCAGAACTATAGCCAATCCCAAAGATAACTTATGAAAAAGCACTTCATAGCATTAGCCATTTGTTTACTTACCGGAATTTTTTATGGTTATGGACAACAAGACTGTTCTAATGCATTGCCCATATGCTCCGACGCCAATTCTGGCGGTGTTGTGAATGGTTTTGGCTATGATGATTTTTTTGGCAGCAGTGTTTCAGGCTGTTTAAGAAATGGTTTGGGAGTCACCACAATAGAAACAAATTCTTATTGGTTTCGCTTTAAATTGGCTGCCGGCGGACAATTTGGATTCAATATTACACCAAATAATTTAAGTGAAGACTGGGATTTTGCGGTTTATGGCCCAAATACCGCTTGTGGCGCTTTAGGGGCGCCGATTGCCTGTAATTACAGTAAAGCTTCGCCAACCGGGTACACGGGCGTTGGTCTTGACCCTGTTACCAATACCCAAACCGAAGCTTATGATTCCTGGATGAATGTAAACGCAGGTGACGAATATGTGATATTAATCAATCAATATTCAGGAAACAATTCCGGATTTTCCATCAATTGGAAAGGTGCCGTAATCACAAATAATGCAGCGTATTTGGACTGCTCAATTTTGGTGAATTTGGGTCCCGACAGAAATTTTTGTGTTGGGCAAAATACCCAATTAAATGCCAAAACTTTTGGGCCTTCAATAAGTTATGAATGGAAGTACATGAATACTGTAACTGGTTTGTTTGTGCCGTTCTCTCCTGCAAAAACAGGAGAGGCAATTTTTGTAAATACAACGGGAACTTATCAGGTGACTGTTACAGACAACACAACGGGAATTGCAAAGTCCGATGATATTTTGGTTACTTTTCATGCGATTCCAACCGCCGGAAATCCAATAGATATTGTGCTCTGTGACACAAACGGCGATGGTGTTGAGACTTTCAATTTAGCGTCTAACTCTACAGCAATTTTGAATGGACAAACAGGGATGACCGTAACGTATCATGAATTTCAAACTTTTGCACAAGTTGGTGCCGCTCCAATAATCAGCCCTGATGCTTATGTTAGTGGCGGAAAAACAATCTGGGCCCGAATTCAAAATGATGCGAATACAAATTGTTTTGAAGTTGTTTCTTTTAATATTTCAGCAGCGCCGCCACCAATAGCAAATAAACCGCCAGATTTAAAGGCCTGTGACGATGATAATGACGGATTTATGATTTTTAATCTTGACCAACAAACGCCAATAATTTTAAATGGCTCGGCTAATATTGTTACTTATTATGATGATGTAACTAAAGCAAATGACAGGAAAGGCTGGATTCTTAATTCAAATGCTTATCCATCAAAAACAGCAACAATCTGGGTAAGGGTTGAACCGAGCGTAAATTCAGCATGCTATGCAATAACGACATTCAACCTAGAAGTTTTTGAAAAAGCTAAAGCAAATCCAACCACCAACATTCTGCAATGTGATTTCGACAATGATGGTTTGTATCAATTCGATCTAAGAACCAAAGATGCTGAAATTTTAGGTTCCCAAAGTTCATCAACCTTTGAAATTAATTATTTCGCCACGCAAGCCAATGCCAATAATAACATCAATGTTTTGCCTAATCTATATACGAATGTTACGCCTTATGCCGAAGAACGGATTTATGCGCGGATCCACAACAAGGGATTTGTTGATTGTTACCAAACCACCAGTTTTACTTTACAGGTTCTTGATACGGCATATCCCGCCGCCGCTGCAAATATTCCCAATTTATCCTATTGTGATGATGCGTCAGACGGCAACGACACCAATGGTTTTTATCAATTTAATTTAACCGAACGTGGAAGTGTTATTTTGAACGGACAATCACCCTATGTTTTTGAAGTAAATTATTACCGAGATGCTGCATATATGAACAAAATTTTAAACCCGACTGCTTTTACAAACAGTGTAGCCAACTTGCAAACCATTTATGTTCGGGTAATTAATAAAACCACTAACAATGTTACTTGTTACGCGGATACTTCTTTTTTGATTGAAGTTAAACCATTGCCAATTGCAATGACAATACCTTATGAATTGGCACAATGCGATGAAGACGGAAATCCGGATGGCGTAACCAATTTTAACCTTTCTGAAGCGGATTTCTTTGTGACATTAGGAAACACCAACCTAAATGTTAGCTATCATTTGTCCGCAATAAATGCAGCTTCAGGAATAAATGCAGTCAATAAATCATCTTTTTCAAACGGTGTTAGTCCAACTGTTTTTGCAAGAGTTGTTGCAACAAATGGATGTTACAGAATAGTGCAGGTAAATTTAACGGTTACAATCACTTCATTTCCGCCAACATATAGCCGTGAAATAATATTTTGCGACGATGATGCCACCATTGACGGTTTGCACGAATTTAATTTGGCGAAAGTCACTTCAGAAATAATTTCCCAATTCACCAGCCCAAATTTGAGGGTTGGTTATTATAGAAATCAGGCAGATGCACTTTTGGAAACTAATATTATAAGTCCGGCAAACGCCTATTTAAGTGAAGTTCCATATAGCCAAACCATTTGGGTGCGCGTTGAAAGTGCCATTAACGGCAATTGTTTTGGCATTGCGCCAGTGCTAAAATTAACCGTAAATCCGAGACCTCAATTTGAGCTTGATGAAACAGGAATTGTTTGTTTAAACGATTTGCCTAAAACAATCTCTATCTATAATCCGCTCGGAACTTATACTTATGAATGGACAAATGCTGCAGGTGACGTCATAAGTGAACAACCTTTTGTGGATATTTTTGAAGCAGGTGTTTATACTGTGATTGCAACTTCAAATTTGGGTTGCGTCTCTTTTCCGAAGCAAATCACCATGACAGAATCTATTATTGCCGATATTTCTTCGGAAGACATTCAAGTTGCTGACAATTCGGGCAATAATTCCATCACCATAAATAATGCCGGCCAAAATTTGGGCATTGGCAATTATGAATTTTCGCTGGATGATATTTCCGGACCTTATCAGGACGACCCAGTTTTTACGGAAGTTATTCCCGGAACGCATACCGTATTTGTACGTGATAAAAATAGTTGTGGCATCGCGCAAGTAACTGTTTATGTTTTTGGTTTCCCAAATTTCTTTACGCCAAATGATGATGGCCAAA
The DNA here is from genome assembly GCA_030694935.1 of Lutibacter sp. Taxonomy (GTDB): domain Bacteria; phylum Bacteroidota; class Bacteroidia; order Flavobacteriales; family Flavobacteriaceae; genus Lutibacter. The sequence goes on from JAUYUA010000092.1 coordinate 114,904, forward strand.
ACGACACTTGGAATGTTTTAGGCGTGGATCCGGCAGTTTTTAAATCGTCTTTAATTTATATTTTCGACCGATACGGCAAGTTAATGACAAGCATCAGTGCTTCACAGCAGGGTTGGGACGGATTTTACAATTCCCATAAAGCAGTTTCAACGGATTATTGGTACTTGGCAAAAATGACAGATTATAGTGGAAATACTTCAGAACACAAAGGACATTTTAGCTTGATAAGGAGATAGATTCCCTATTTTAATTGTTGAAATCCGGGAATTTATTATTTGTCAAGGCTCAAATTTCTCAACCGCAAAGCATTTGCAATCACCGATACAGAGCTGAAACTCATCGCCAAAGCGGCAATAATAGGCGACAATAACAATCCGAATACAGGGAATAAAACGCCTGCCGCAATGGGTACGCCCAATACATTGTACGCAAATGAGAAAAACAGATTTTGTTTGATGTTTTTCATCACGGCGTGACTTAAATTTTTTGCTTTTACAATGCCTTGTAAATCGCCTTTTACCAAGGTAATTGCAGCACTTTCAATGGCAACATCGGTTCCTGTTCCCATCGCAATTCCCACATTTGATTGGGCAAGTGCGGGCGCATCATTGATGCCATCACCGGCCATAGCCACAATTTTTCCTTCGGCTTGCAGATTTTTAATAAATTTCAATTTGTCTTCAGGTAAAAAACCTGCTTTAAAATTGGTTAAATGCAACGCGTCGGCAACCGCTTTGGCGGTATTTTCATTGTCGCCCGTGATCATTATGACTTCAATTCCTTGCTCCATCAAATTTTTAATGGCGGCTGCACTGGTTTTTTTAATGGCATCGGTGATACTCACATAACCCAAGGCTTTTTGATCAACAGCAATATACGAAACTGTTTTTCCCAACTTTTGTTCGGCTAAAATTTGAGCTTCTAAATCTTTTGGGATCACTGCTTTTATTTTTTCCATCAGCTTTTTGTTACCCAAAGCCACTTTGTTTTTGGCAACAGTGCCAATAACGCCCATTCCTGCCACCGCTTCAAAATCATCAACTTTAGAAAGTTTTGATTTGTTTTCTTTGGCATAATTTACCACGGCTTGCGCCAATGGATGTTCGCTATATTGGTTTAAGGAAGCAATTTGATGCAATAAATCTGCTGAATCTCCTTCCAAAGTAACCACTTTTTCAACAGAAGGTTTTCCTTCTGTAAGCGTCCCTGTTTTATCGGTTATTAAAACATTCACCTTATTCATAGTTTCTAGCGCTTCGGCATTTTTGATTAAAATTCCGCTTTGGGCGCCTTTACCAACACCAACCATCACGGACATAGGTGTGGCCAATCCCAAAGCGCACGGACAAGCGATAATCAATACCGCCACGGCATTCACAAAAGCATAAACCATTGCAGGTTCAGGTCCGAAATATGCCCAAACAACAAAGGTTATGATGGAAACTCCCACAACTATTGGCACAAAATATTTAGAAATGGTATCTGCCAATTTTTGGATGGGCGCTCTTGACCTGCTGGCGTCGCTTACCATTTTTATAATTTGTGACAACAAGGTTTCCGACCCCACGCGTTCCGCTTTCATCACAAATGATTTTGTGCCGTTTATGGTGCCTGAGCTTACTTTGTCGCCCACGGTTTTATCAACAGGAATAGGTTCTCCCGAAATCATAGATTCATCAATGCTGCTGCTTCCTTCTTCAATGATGCCATCAACAGGAATTTTTTCACCCGGTTTTACGCGCAATAAATCATCTTTTTTGATGGAATGAATGGAAACAATTTTATCAACGCCATCAACAACTAAAGTGGCTTCCGAAGGCGCCAGTTTTAGCAATTCTTTAATAGCGCCGCTGGTTTTGCTGTGCGCTCGGGCTTCCAGCAATTGGCCCAACAACACCAACGTTAAAATAACCGCCGTTGCTTCGAAATACAAACTGACGCTTCCCATATGTTTAAATTCCTGCGGAAAAACGGAAGGGAATAAAAGTCCGGCAATGCTGAACAAAAATGCGGCTGCCGTACCTATTCCCACCAAAGTGAACATATTCAAATTCCAGGTAATGATCGATTTCCAGGCACGCACGTAAAACATCCAACAGGTATAAAAAACAATAGGAAGCGTTAAAACAAACTGTGACCAATCCCAATAAATTTGGGGGAATAGTTTGGACAGCGGATTTGTGGGAAGGTGCATGGACATTGAAATAATAAATACAGGAACCGCAAAAATGAGCGATATCTTCATTTTTTTGAGCAACTTCAAATAAGTTTTGTCTTCTGCGCTTTCCGTTGGTTCCATCGGCACCAAATCCATTCCGCAAATAGGGCAGGAACCAGGTTCGTCTTTCACAATTTCGGGGTGCATCGGACAAGTATATTGTGTTGCGACAATCGCTTTTGGCTGTTCAATTAAATCCATCCCGCAAACCGGGCAATCGCCTGGTTTGTTGTACGTTTTTTCACCTTCACAGTGCATCGGACAGTAAAATACGCCGTTTCCGTCTTTTATTGGCTTTATGGCTACAGGTTTTTCTGTTTTTTCGTTGGCGGTATTTGGATCAAAATCTGTAATGGTATAATGCAATCCTGCTTTTAGAAATTCTTGCTGAAATGTTTCTGTTGAAATATGGTTTTCCATGTCAACTTCGAATTTGCCTTCCTCCAATTTAACAGTCGCTTTTGACACACCTTTTATATTTTTTAAGGTATCTTCAGCATTGGTTCTGCAACCATTACAGGTCATTCCGGTTATTTTATAGGTGTGTTTCATTTTCTGTCGTTGTTAATAAAAGTATTTAGCCCGATACTATTTTCAAAAATTTGTATTTCTTAAAATCAGAACATTTTAAGAATCTTTATTTTTCTTTTTTCATTTCCTTCTTTTTTAAATCCATTTTGCATTTCGGACAAGAACCTGTTTTGTCGTATGTTTTTTCACCTTCACATTTCATTGGACAAGCGAAAGCAGCTTTTTCTGTTTTTTCAACTTTCATTTTTGCTTTTTCTTGGGCTTTTACGGTTGACATTGTAAAAAGTCCGATTGACAATACTGCGATTAAAATTTTTGTTTTCATGAGATTCTGTTTTTGTAATTATTAATTTGCTTTATTATTTATTTGTTAACGTTTACTTTTCTTTTTCTTGTTGAAATATTTTTCCTTTTTTAAAGGTACTGCAACTATTTAATTGTCGCCTTTGTTTCACCGCATTTTAGCATGTAAGCGCCAAAATACGGATTTTTTATTTCTTCAAATTGGCTTAACCAATTTGCGCCTTTATTGCCATCAACCATTGGGCAATGTTGAACATATAGTGTTTGGCCAAATGGTTTGAATGAATTCGTCAAAGCTATCATTGCTTCAGAAACAGGTTGAAATGCTTTCCGTACTTCTTCAATGTTTTTGAAGTTTGGCGCAGGTTGAAGTGCCAATTTCAAATTGTTTTGGTGCTTCATCCAAATTTCGTGCGATTCGCCCGTAAAAAGCGACATATCAACCTTGGAAAGCGCTGTTTGCATAGCGATTCCTGCTTTTTTTGCATTGGCAAAATGATCGGCTGCCAAAGCATCTTTCAAATTTAAATATTCCTGATAAAGCGGTTTTAATGCTTCTTTGGCTTTTGAACTGATTGCTGTTTTGGCAGTTTTTTCAGCTTTGGAAGTTGCTGTTTCGGTTTGGCTATTTTTTGTATTGACAACATTATTTTCCGGATTCATCATACTTGGTTTTCCCGCCAATTGCGCAGCGGCATCCACGGTAAAAGTACCATTTACCACTATTTCTTCCCCGTTTTCCAATCCCGATTTGATCACATAAGCGTCACCAAGTGAAGGTCCGAGCATGACTTCCCGCAATTTAAAGTTGACTTTGTTTTCAGAAGTGCTTTTAACATAAACGATAGACCGTTCACCAGTCCACATCACCGCCGATTTTGGAATGACAATTTCCGTGTTTCCTGTTTTGCTGATGTTGTTTTTTACAATCCCGGAAACGAACATTTCAGGTTTTAATTTATTTTCTGCGTTTTTAACTTCAATTCTTGCCGTGGCAACCCTGGTTTCGGGATTGATCATCGGATCTAAAAATGAAATGGTTCCTTCAAAATTTTCTCCGGGCAACGACTGGATGGTGTAACTCACTTTATTGCCAATTTTCACCCACGGAATGTCGCTTTCATACACATCAAAAAGGATCCAGACTGATGACAAGTCGGCAATTTCATAAAGTGGCATACCACGTTCCACATAGTCGCCCAATTCCACTTTTTTTGCCGTAACAATTCCGGAAACATCGGCTGAAATAGGAAATTGCTGAATAGGCTTTCCTGAGCTGATTATATTGTTGATCGATTTGTCTCCAATTTTCCAGTTTCTGAGCTTTTGCTTTGCGGCATCAAACAATTCGGGTTGCGAATTACGGATGCTGTAGGCCTGCAACAATTCTTCCTGGGCAGTCACCAATTCTGGGGAATAAACCATGGCCAATCGCTGACCGCGATTCACTTTTTCGCCCGTAAAATTAATGCTCAATTGCTCAATTCTTCCCGGTATGTGCGTAGATTGTGCATATAGTTTCCGCTCGTCAATTTGCACTTTGCCATTCAATCGCAACTCTTTGCTGGCTTCTTTTGAACCAACAATCATAGTTTGAATATTTGCCAGTTTCATGGCGTTTTCAGACATTTGAAGGGCATTCGGATCTGCTTCGGAATGGTTATTTTCCAAAGGAATTAAATCCATTCCGCAGATAGGGCATTTTCCCGGTTCACTCATACGAATTTGAGGATGCATTGAGCAGGTCCAAATGGTTTCTTCAGAAATTTCGGTATTGTTTTCATTGGCCGATTTTTGAGAGTCATTTCCCCCAAAAAAGATCCAGCCCAACAAGAGTCCTGCAAGCAAGATCCCTGTCATTTTTACTATATTTTTAGTTTTTGTTGTCATTTTATTCCTCTTTAGAAAGTAAATAATCTATTTGTGATTGTGCCGTAAATGCATTTTTATTTGCGGTTACTGTCGCTGTTTCAAGCATTAACAAATCTTGGTTCATCCTTAAGATTTCCTCAAAATCAGTTCCTGAATTGCTATAGGCAGCCAGCAGTAATTTGATGGCTTGGTTGGTGCTTTCCATTTGGTTTTTATACAAATCTTTCAGCCTTTTGGCTTTTAACAAATTGTAATTGGCCATACTGTAACTCGCCTGTAAATTATTTTCGACGGCTTGTTTTTCATACGTTGTGACCTGCACCATTAATTCGGCTTCTTTTTGTGCGGCTTTATATTTTTTTCTGAAAATAGGAAGCGTTATCGTAACCATGGGCATAATGGCATCCTGGCCATTCATTTCCAAATCAGGAACATCCCGTTTTGAAATAATGGAATAATCTACCCCAAGGCCAATCATTGGAAAGCCTTCTTTTTTTGCGATGATTTGCTCGGCTTCAAAAGAGGCTTTTTGTTTTTCCAATCGCAGCAATTTAGGATTTTTGGCAAATAAACTGTCTCTGTTTATGGCGGTTAAATTTTCATCAACAGGCAAAAAATCAGGAATATTGATAAATTCATTCAAATCCCTGTTCAACATACTGTTAAATCCAATTTGTATCGGCTGATTTTGGTCTTTCAACAATTGTATGTTGGTGCCGCTTTCGTTTCTTTTGATGTCAATTCTTACCACATCAACCATAGCGCCTTTTCCATTTTTGAATTTGCTCAAGGAAAGTTCCCGATAGGTGTCTAAAATTTGCAGGTTTTTTTCTTCGAGTTGAATCATTTGATTTAACTCATAAAGTTCGGCATACATTTTTTTGATGTTGAGATAAACCTCATTTTTGATGTCCACATATTTTTGAAATGAAGCCTCGGCCATTAAATTGGCTGCATTTTCTTTGGCAGATAAAGTTCCAAACCAAGGAAACATTTGCATAAAGCTGAATCGCGCTTCCTGAGCTCCAATTCTGGTTTCTATCATACGGCCGAAAGCGCTCATCGTCAAACTTGGATCGGGCAATGAACTCACTTGCGGCGATTTTTGCATGGCAGCTTCAAACTCGGTATAAGCAGCTTTTACTTCAGGATTGTTTTGGGCTGCAATCACCAAATAATCTTTCAAGGTTTGGCTTTGCCCATTTATTGAATAAAATGCCAATACAAATAGTAAATATCTGATATTTAATATTTTATATATATTTATCACTTTCATTGGTTATTTTTTTTAATTAACGACTCTCTCCAGGATGCCTGTAAAATGGGCACCACAAAAATGGTCATGATTTGAATAATCATTCCGCCAAATGCCGGAATTGCCATAGGAACCATAATGTCCGAACCTTTTCCTGTTGAAGTTAATACAGGAATCAATGCAATAATGGTTACCGCAGTGGTCATCATCGCAGGTCGAACGCGTTTTTTTCCTGCATCAATAACTGCAAGTCTCACTTCAGCAACTGTTTTTGGATCTCTTTCTTCAAAAACCTGATGAATATAAGTTCCCATCAGTACGCCATCATCCGTTGCAATTCCAAACAGGGCGATAAATCCAACCCAAACGGCAACACTTAAATTAATGGTGTGCATTTGAAATAAATCGCGCATATTGATTCCGGAAACGTTGAAATTCATAAACCAATCTTGTCCCCAAAGCCAAATCATAATAAATCCGCCGGCAAAGGCAACAAAAACACCCGAAAAATGAATGGCAGATGCGGTAATTGTTTTAAATTGAAAGAACAGCAACATAAAAATAATCAACAAACAAATCGGAATTACGATGGAAAGTCGTTTTACTGCCCGAACCTGATTTTCAAAACTACCGGAGAATTTATAGCTTACGCCGGCCGGAACAACCAAAGCGCCGCTTTTAATTTTTGAATCGATAATTTCCTGTGCGTCTTCAACCACATCAACTTCAGCATTTCCTTCTTTTTTATCGAACAATACATATCCCACTAAAAAAGTATCTTCGCTTTTAATCATTTGCGGGCCTTGCAAATACTCAATTGTCACCAATTCGCCCAAAGGTACTTGCGCCATCGTTGGGGTTGGAATTAAAATTTTCTTCAATTTTTCGGGATCATCACGCAATTCACGCGGATACCTGACACGAACGGAAAATCGTTCGCGACCCTCAACAGTTGTGGTAATTGGCATTCCGCCAATAGCAGTTTCAATGGCTTGTTGGGTTTGTTCAATGCTTAACCCAAAACGCGCAATTTTATCTCTGTCGATATTGATATTCAAATAGGGTTTTCCAACAATTCTGTCTGCAAAAACGGCATCTGCTTTTACGGAAGGAACTTCTTTTAAAATGTTTTCAAGCTGCACGCCAAATTCCTGAATGGTGTTTAAATTGGGCCCATAAACTTTTATGCCCATCGGCGCTCGCATTCCTGTTTGGAGCATCACCAATCGGGTTTCAATAGGCTGTAATTTTGGCGCTGAGGTGATTCCCGGCAAAGCGGTCACTTTGATAATTTCATTCCAGATATCATTGGGCGTTTTAATTTGTTTTCTCCAATTTCTGAAATTATCACCATCATCATCCTGAATTAAATCTATTTTGGTAACGCCTTTTACAATGGCATCTTCATTGGAAAGTGAATCGCCCGATTTTAGAATAAAACGATCTTTATTGTCCGTTTTAAAAGTTTCTCTATGTCCTTTTTCATTTAATATGAATTCAGATTTGTAGCCAATCACATTCTCATACATCGAGATTGGCGCTGGATCCAAAGCGGTTTCTGCCCTTCCAAGTTTGCCCACGGCAACTTCAACTTCGGGTATGTTAATAACTGCCATATCCAACAATTGCAAGGTTTTGGTGGTTTCTTCAATCCCTGCGTGCGGCATAGAAGTTGGCATCAATAAAAAACTTCCTTCATTTAACGAAGGCATAAACTCTTTTCCAATTCCAGGGAATTTATGATGCATATAGGAATACACAGAAGTTGTTTTTAGGTTGAGGCCTATTTTATCAAATCCATTTGCTGCCCAGCCAAAAACACCGTTAAAACCAATCCAGATGAATAATCCAAAAAGGATGGTAAATAGCGGCAGCATTAAAAATTTTCGCTTGTTATTCAAGCACCAAACCAGAATTTCCTCATAATAATAAATCACAGAAATAATCATTGATAAAACCGAAGCAATGATAATGATGACCATTAGATAATTTGAAAACAAACTGTTTTGATGGCCAAGCGGCGCCCACGATTTTGTAAGAATTAACGTTGTAAATAGCAGGGCGATGCCAATGGTGATTAAATTTGAGTGTTTACCAATGTATTTTGGATAAATTGGCGCCAATATGTTTTTTAGTCCGATGAAGGTCAGCACCAAAGGAATCAAGGTTGAAAACACAATGGCCAATACAATTCCGGAAACAATTAAGGTGATATTCCAAAATTTACTTATTTTTTGTTTTGAAAATTTAAAGCCAAAAATTAAATAGATAATCGTTGGCAAAAACACAACGCCAATTAAAAAGGAGGCTCCCAATGCAAAAGTCTTGGTGAAAGCCAGTGGCCTAAATAGTTTTCCTTCGGCATTTTCCATAAAAAATACCGGCAAGAAACTTACAATTGTGGTTGCAATGCCAACGGTTATTGCAGGCGCAATTTCTGTAGTTGCCTCATAAATTACATGGATAAGCTGTTTTCCTTTTTTGCCGATATTTTCTGGCATTTCAAAAAACCGGATGTTGTTTTCAACCAAAACAATGCCAACATCCACCATCACGCCAATGGCAATGGCAATTCCGGAAAGCGCCACCACATTGGCGTCAACACCGGCATAACGCATAATAATGAAAGTCATAATTACGGCCAAAGGCAACAAACTTGCAATAATTACTGAGGCTCTTAAATTGAATAACAGAATGATGATTACAATAATACTGATGATAATTTCTTCTGTTAAGGCACTTTCTAAAGTTCCTATGGTTTCTTGGATTAGGCCAGTTCTGTCGTAAAACGGAACAATTGTTAACTGGCTCACCGTGCCGTCGGCCAAGGTTTTTTTAGGCAATCCGGTTGAAATTTCTTTGATTTTAGTTTTTACATTGTTGATGACTTCCAGCGGATTTGAACCATAACGGGCAACCACAACACCGCCAACAACTTCGGCACCTTCTTTATCGAGTATGCCTCTTCTTGGTGCTGCGCCCAAACTTACCACAGCGAGCTCTTTTATAAGTACAGGCGTATTGTTTTTAACGGTCACCACCGCTTTTTCTATGTCTTCAATAGATTTGATATAGCCCAAACCACGAACCATATACTCGGCTTTATTAATTTCAATGGTATTTGCACCAATATCTTTATTCGTATTTTTTACGGCCATCATCACCATATCAAAGCCAATGTTGTAGGCTTTCAGCGCATCCGGATTAACATCAACCTGATATTCTTGCACGTGACCGCCAATTGAGGCCACTTCCGACACGCCATTGGCGGCATTCAGTCCGTATTTTATATAAAAATCCTGTATTCTTCGAAGTTCCGGCAAATCCCAACCGCCGGTTACATTGCCTTCAGCATCTCTTCCTTCCAACGTGTACCAAAAAACCTGTCCCAAAGATGTAGCATCAGGTCCAAGCATAGGTTTTGTGTCTGAAGGAAGCAGTCCGCTTGGAAGTGAATTCAGTTTTTCTAAAATCCGGCTTCTGCTCCAGTAAAATTCTACATCTTCATCAAAAATGATAAAAATGCTCGAAAATCCAAACATGGAAGTGCTTCGAATGGTTTTGACGCCTGAAATTCCAAGCAACGATGAGGTTAACGGATACGTAATTTGATCTTCAATATCTTGGGGAGATCTTCCTTCCCAGTCGGTGAAAACGATTTGTTGGTTTTCGCCAATATCAGGAATTGCATCAACAGGAACAGGGTCTTTTGGAATAAAACCAGTCTTCCAGTCAAACGGCGCTGTCGACAATCCCCAGCCAATAAAGACGAGTAATAAAAGGATGGTTACTATGCGATTTTCTAAAAAATAGCGTATAATTTTATTAAACATAATAAGTTGATATTTTGATATTTAATTTAAGATGAAGCTGTTTTGTTGAGTAAAAAATAGCAACAAATGACTAAATAAGTATTTAAAGCATAAACAACTTTATAAAACCTAATCAGTAATTAAATAAAAAGTATCAAATAAGGAAAACTTGATAAAGAATCGTAATTTCTTTATCGACCAGAGGTGGCGTATGATATTTATAAGGAACGCTGATTGCAGCTAAACCTTCAAATGAATTAACATAAGTATAAACAAAAGAAGCAACAAATATTTGTTGCTCAAAATTTAAAGAAGAAAAACTGGTATTTAATTCATTTTGACCCGTGAATTGTGTCACTTCATCTTTGCAGCAATCGCTTTTTGAAAGTTCACAATCTCCAGAAGAAGCAGGTTTTTGCATTTCCATTCCGCAAGCTTCAGCTTTAGAAAACACCCCAATATCAACCAAGTTGTGACCACAATAGTGCTCACTAAAGGTAAATGACATTGTAGAGAACAACACTACAAATGCCATCATAATTGCCGATATTTTCCTTAAAATATGCTTCATAACGAATTACAAAGATACGAATTTTTTAAAGTGGTCGATTAAATTTTTGTTAAAACAAATAAAAAGCAGGTTTTTCAACTCGGAAGATTTCAATAATAAATTGCAATCACTTTTAGTTTATCGTGCAATAAAATGCCTAACATTACTTTTAATAGGCATAATTATGATATATTTGGAATTATTTTTCATCATCAATGAAAGCACTTAAAACAGTTATTTTAATATTACTTTTTAGCATTCCAAACCTTGTAAAATCTCAGGAAACTCTGCCAATTTATTCTGATTATTTATCAGATAATGTGTATTTGGTGCATCCTGCGGCCGCGGGTGTTGGAAATTGCGGAAAATTAAGACTCACAGCTCGAAACCAATGGGCGGGAATAGAAGATGCGCCATCTTTGCAAACTTTGAGTGCACATACGCGCATTGGGGAAAGTATGGGCGTTGGCATCATTCTTTTTAATGATAAAAATGGCTATCATTCCCAACAAGGCGTTCAGGGCACTTATGCTTATCATTTAAACTTCGGAAGAATGGAAGAAGTGAACCAATTGTCGTTCGGACTTTCTTTTATGGCCGTAAATAACAATGTTGATGAAAGCTCGTTTGTGATTCCTGATCCGGTAATTTCACAAATTATTCAAAGCGAGAGTTATTTCAATGCCGATTTTGGTGCGGCTTACCATAAAGGCGGATTTTTCTCCTATTTTACTGCGAAAAATATTATGTTATCTGCAAGAAATTTATACAATGATCGCTATGAATCTCTAAATTTAAGAAGGTATTTGGTGACATTGGGCTATTATTATGGACAGGGGAAAAGTTTGCAGTTGGAGCCTTCAGTTATGGCTCAGACCATTGAAAGAACAGGAGAGAAGTTTGTGGATTTTAATTTTAAAGTTTATAAAGATGTAGCAGATGCGCAACTTTGGGCAGCATTTTCATACAGAAAAGGATTTGACAATGCGGATACCGAGGAGCTCAATTATTTAACGCCCATTGTTGGGGTTAATTATAAAAATTTTATGGCTTCTTATACCTATACGAAGCAATCTGGCGAAATCTTGTTTGATGATGCAGGTTACCACCAAATTACCTTGGGCTTTAATTTTGGTTGCAGACCACCAAAAAGAGGCGGTTGCCCTAACATAAACGGCGCATTCTAATTTACGCCCTTCGACGGAGCTTGTCTTGAGCGGAGTCGAAAGGCTCAGGATGACTGATTTTTAAACGATCAAAATAGCATATTCAATTTGCTATATTTTTTAAATAACAAACAAAAATGATAATTAAAGAATTAAACGGAATAAAACCAATTTTTGGGGAAGACTGCTTTATCGCTGAAAACGCGGTAATAATTGGGGAAGTGATTATGGGGAACCAATGCAGTATTTGGTACAATGCCGTGATTAGAGGCGATGTGCATTACATAAAATTGGGCAATAAGGTGAATGTTCAGGATGGTGCCGTAATTCACGCAACTTATCAAAAATCACCAACAAATATCGGGAACAATGTTTCGATTGGCCACAATGCCTTGGTTCATGGATGCACCATTCACGACAATGTGTTGATTGGAATGGGCGCCATTATTATGGATGATTGTATTGTGGAAAGCAATTCCATCATCGCTGCCGGAGCGGTTTTAACTAAAGGAACCCACGTAAAATCTGGTTGTATTTTCGCCGGAATGCCAGCGAAAAAAATAAAGGATATCAGTGAAGAATTGATTTCAGGAGAAATTAACAGAATTGCCGATAATTATGTTACTTATGCCGGTTGGTATAAGGAAGATTAGTTAAAAGTTAATATGTTAGAAGTTACAAGTTGAAGTTTCAAGTTATAAAATTGGTTAAGAAAGATAAAAAATATTTTCTTACAAGTCCAAATCAAACTCCCTTTCCTTTGGAAAGTTTACCTGCCGCGGTAGGGGCTGGGGATAGGACTAAAAATCCAACTTTTCAACCTTAAATTCAACAGCAACATCACTTAAAATTTCATTTAAAACTGTTGTTTCGGTATTGGTATAAAAATGATGGTGGCTTTTTGTTGTTGAAGTTGAAAGCAGGTTGTCTTTTTCTAAAACAGCTTTTGTTTGTTTGGCAACTGCTTCACCTGAATCAATAATAGTGACATTTTCTCCAACTATCTTTTTGATTTGTGGAATTAAATAAGGATAATGCGTACAGCCCAAAACCAAATGATCGATATTAAATTGAAGCATCGGCTTTAAATAGGTGGTAAGCAGTGTACTAATTTCTGGAGAATTTAATTTTCCTTCCTCAATTAAAGGAACCAATCCTTCGCCATCCTGCTCAATCGTGGTGATATTCTTGGTGTATTCCTTGGTGGTTTTTTCAAACAATTTACTCGATAAAGTTCCTTTTGTGGCTAAAATTCCTATAGCACCAGTTTTACTTAGAAGCGCTGCGGGTTTTATGGCCGGTTCAATTCCAATAAAAGGGATTGAATAATTTTTTCTTAAATAATCAATTGCGTTGGTGGTTGCGGTATTGCAGGCAACGATGATTAATTTACACCCTTTTGAAATTAAATACTCTGTATTTTTTATGCTTAAAGCAATAATTTCTTCGGAAGATTTTTCTCCGTAAGGCGCATTTTTGCTGTCGGCCAAATATATGGTATTTTCATTGGGAAGCAGTTTTACCACTTCTTTCCATATTGAAGTGCCGCCAATTCCTGAATCAAATAAACCGATGGGTTTGTTTTTCATAATAATAGAAAAAGAGGGCTCAAAATTTTCAACATTTAATTTATTGGGAAAACTGGCCTTTGTTTTTTAATTGCCCATTATGGGCTTTTCATTAAGATAAAAGTAAAAAAAATCCCGCAATAGCGGGATTAATTTTTTGGATAATAATTTGTTATTATTTTAGGCCTAATTTTGTTTTCACTGCAGGCAACAAATCTGTTCCGTTTGCTACAATTAAAGTTGAAGCTTCTAAAACATAAGTAAAACCTTGCGCTGTGGCAACGTCATCAATTGCTTTTTTTGCTTTTTCTAAAATAGGTTTTAAAATTTCGTTTCTTCTGTTTGTAATATCCTCTCTGGCAACTTGAGATGCCTGATACAAATTTTGGTTGTCTTTTTGAGTTTCGGCATATCTTTGTTGGTTCACTTCATCTGTTTGGGAACTTGCTTCAGCATCATATTTTTTTAATTTTGCTTCCAATTTTGCTTCTTCCGCTTTTAGCTCAGTTTCATAAGTTTTGCTCAATTTTTCAATCTCAGCATTTAATGCTTTCGTTTCTGGCATTAGGCTTATTAACAAATCGGTACTGATATGTCCAATTTTTTGCTGCGCTTGCATGGTGTTAAATCCTAAAGTAACTATTGCGATTAATAATAAGGTTTTAAAATGTTTCATTTCTTGTTTGTTGTTTAAATTAATTATTTTCTTTTTTTTCTTGTTGGGCTTTTTTGGCCGCTTCAATTTCTTTTATTCTCTGTTGTCTTTTTTCTTCAATGGCTTTTTTTTGTTCTTCTCTTAGTCTTAGTTTTTCGGCTTTTTGATCTTCAATTTTCTTTTTTAAGGCTTCTTTTTTAGCTTCACGGTCATCAATTTTTTCTTGTAATGCCTCATTGTTAATTTCGGTATTTACTTCAACATCTTCATCTGTTTTAATATCAAGTTTGTCTTCTTTCTGACTTTGTTTTTCTTTTACCGCTTCCACTTTTTTGGATCTTGTAACGCTGTTCAACACCAACTCGCTAATGTCAAATTCCTTATTGGTGTACAACATAAGCAACGCACTGGATTTGTCCATCACAAAGTCAAATTTTCTTTTTGTTGCAATATCCTGAATTGCATTGTACACAATATCCTGAACAGGTTTTACCAATTGTTGCCTTAAAAAGAACAAATCACCATTCGTGCCAAAGTGCGCAATTTGTTGATTTTTTAAATCCAGTTCCTTAATTTGTATATCTTCCTCTTTCTCTTCAATTAATGCTTTTGTCAAAAGCGCTTTTTCATTATTCAAATCTGCTTTTAAAGCCTCAATTTCTTTTTGTTGCTTCTCAATATCGCTTTGCCAAGCGATGGCTTTGGCATTAATTTTTGTTTGGGCTTCCATATATTCAGGAATATTCTCCAGAATATATTCCAAATCAACATAACCTATTTTTTGGGCTTTTTGTGCAATTGCTGAAGCGCCCAAAATTAAAAACGCGAATAAAAAAATACTCTTTGTCATAACTATAATGTATTTAGAAAAAATCGTGCCAATTAATTATTCATCTATACAAATATAACTGATTTTGGTTAAAATTGTTGTCCAATTATAAAGTGCGTTTGCCAGCCCGATTTCACCATTTCTCCTGGCAGTGGATCAAATCCGTGCGCGAAGTCAATTCCCAACAATCCGAATGCAGGCATAAAGACTCTTAAACCTAGTCCGGCCGAGCGTTTCAATACAAATGGGTTAAAGTTTTTAAATCCTTCATAAGAATTACCGGCTTCTAAAAATCCTAAAACATAAATAGATGCAGAAGGTTTTAAAGTGATGGGATATCTCAATTCCATCTGGAATTTGTTGTAAACGGTACCGCCGTCTATTGTTGACAATCGACCGTTTTCATAACCTCTTAAAGCGATGGTTTCCCTTCCGTCTAATTGGTAAGAAGCCATTCCGTCTCCACCAACAAAGTATCTCTCAAACGGTGAATCGCCTAATTTTTTATTGTAATTTCCTAAGAAACCAAACTCGGCATTCGACATAATAACCAAATCTTTTGATAAAGCAGTATACCATTTTCCTTTGAAACTTGCTTTGTAATACTCTAACCATTTGTATTTTTCGGCAAGTTCAATAGATGAATAATCTTTTGTTTCAACCAAAGAGTATGGGAATGTTAATTTAGCGCCGATGCTAAAATCGGAACCATAAGTTGGGAAAACCGGATTTGAACCAGCCGAGCTTCTGCCTAAAGTAATGTTGTAAGACAAGTTGTTTAAATTACCGTTGCTTAAGGTTAAGTTTCCAATTCTCATCCCATATTCTTTTAAATCGTACAATTGGTAACTGACACTTTGCGACAAGGTAAAATAATTATCTGGCCATTTTAAACGTTTTCCTAAGCCAACAGTGGCACCAATAATGTTTAATCGTTGGTCTTTATCCACTTTATTGGTGGTATAATCGTACCTAAATTGTTTTGAATTGTAGATTGAAAACGACAAAGATTGCGGTTTTTTGCCACCCAACCAAGGTTCAGTAAATGAAAAACTTGAAGTGGTATAATACCTGCTTTTTTGCAATCTCAATGAAAGCGTTTGGCCATCTCCCATTGGAAGCGGTTTGTAAGCTTTTTTGTTAAATATATTTTTGACAGAAAAGTTATTGAACGACAATCCCAATGTTCCAATAAATGAACCACCGCCATAACCACCTTGCAGTTCTATTTGGCTGGAACCTTTTTCTGCAACGGTATAATCGATGTCAACTGTTTTGTCTTGGTAATTTGGATTTAAATCTGGCGTAATTGCTTCAGCATCAAAAAAGCCCAATTGTCCAATTTCCCTGATGGTTCTAATGATATCGCTTTTGCTGTATAAATAACCTGGTTTTGTTCTAATTTCTCTGTAAATTACGTGGTCATTGGTTCTGTCGTTTCCATTAACGGTAATTTTTTTAATTTTTGTTGGCGCATCCTCATAAATTCTGATTTCAACATCAATAGAATCGTTGTTGATTCTAGTTTCAACCGGCAATACTCTTGAAAAAAGATATCCGTTATCTTGGTAAATGGTAGTAATGTCTTCAGAATCTGGTTTTCCGGTACCCGAAACTCTTTCCTTCAATACTTTTCCGTTATACGTATCACCTTTTTCTATTCGTAAAATACTTTGCAATTGTTGATCTGTATATCTGCTGTTTCCTAAAAATCGGATATCGCCAAAAATATATTTTTTTCCTTCTTCAACCCTGATATCTAAACTTATGGTGTTGTCATCATTATAAGCCATAGAATGGTCAATAACTCGTGCATCTCTATAGCCTTTTTCACTGTAGGCAGTTACTATATTTTCAAGATCAGTATTGAAATCGGCTTCAATATATTTTGATTTCTTCCAAAACCTGCCAAGCATCTTTTGTTTGGTTTTTTTCATCGATTTTTTAAGCTTCGCATCACCAAAAGCTTCATTCCCTGAAAAATTGATGTTTTTTATTTTTATTTTCTCTCCTTTGTCAATATAAACCAACATATTAACGGTATTTACGCTTGAAGTGTCGGGTTTGGTGTCGAGGGTCACTTTTGCTTTTAAATAACCTTTTTCCTGATATTTTTTTCTGAAATAATTTTTGGAAGTTACCATTAAGTTGTCGGTTACCATGGCGCCTTTTTTTAGCTCGGCATCTTTTTGCAATTCTTTTGCCTTGCTTTTTTTAACGCCTTCAATGGTTACGTTGTTCAATTGCGGCAACTCTAAAACTTCAAATTCCAAATAGGCAACATTTCCGTCTATTTTAGAAACATAAACCTCCACATTGCTAAATTGTTTTGTTTCATACAATTTTTTAATGGCGCTGGTCAATTTATCCCCAGGAAGTTTAATTTCTTGGCCAATGGTTAATCCAGTAAACACTTTTACGGTTTCATCTTCAAATTTTTGAAGCCCTTTAACGGTAATGCCGCCAAGTTCGTAATTGGTGTCCTTAACAAAAATATTGTTTGTTTTTAGTGGAATGATGGTATCGTTAACAATGACATCCTTAATGAGGGTATCATTTTTTATTTCGATATTTTCTGAATTATTTTTTAAAAGTTCTTGCGCGGTTGTGGCGTTAGATGATAAAATAATTGTAAAAAGTAATAGCGCTATGTTAAATTTAGTCATTGATTTTTTCAATTTGTTGGCTGGTTTTACCAAATCGTCTTTCTCTTTGTTGATAATTTACTATGGCATTAAATAAATTTTCTTTCCTAAAATCGGGCCAAAGGGTATCTGTAAAATACAATTCGGCGTAAGCAATTTGCCATAATAAAAAATTGCTGATTCTTTTTTCGCCACTCGTTCGAATCAATAAATCAACATCCGGCAAAGAAAACGTATATAAATGATTATTAATAATATTTTCGTTAATTTCTTCAATGGCAATTTGATTATTAACAACTTTTTTTGATATATTTCTGATAACATTAACAATTTCTTCCCTTGATCCGTAACTTAATGCAAGCGTAAGTGTTAAAGAGGTATTATTTTTTGTTTTTTCTACAACTTCCGCAAGTTCCACTTGTGCTTTTTCGGGCAGATTTTCAATATTGCCGATGGTGTTTAATTTGATGTTGTTTTTAACCAGTGTATTTAATTCTTTTCTTAAAGAAGATACCAATAATGCCATCAACGTTTTAACTTCCAGTTTTGGCCTGTTCCAATTTTCGGTTGAGAAAGCATAAAGCGTTAAATAGTTGACGCCAATTTCACGGCAGCCTTCAATAACTTCTTTTACTGAGGTTACACCATTTTTATGTCCGAAAACTCTAGGTTTTCCTTTCATTTCGGCCCATCTTCCGTTCCCGTCCATAATGATTGCAATATGGTTTGGGAGATTGTCTGCATTTATTTGGGATTTAAAATCTTCCATCAATTAGGGTTTGCGTAACAAGGAGGTCTTCCAAACGTGTATACTAGTGATATGCCACTTAGCACATACCAGTCGTTACTGTCGGGATTTCCAAATTTCAGTGAATTTATTTTTTGGTTGTTATAATCAATATCATCTACAAAAGTATAACGCGCCCTAATTTCAATGGCGATGGCAAAATCGTTAATCAACCTTGTTTTATAGCCTATTCCAAAAGGAATGGCATAAGCTGTTTTCGATTCATAATTATATTGCAAACTTCCAGGAGGCGTTTCGGACCTTACCGCATTGTAATTAAATGCAGCGAATTCTACCAATAAATAGGGTGTGTGAGATTTGCTGTCGTCGTTTAAATTGTATTCAAAATAATTAAATTCAACACCCACCGCCAATTCTTTTAGGCTGTTTGTAAATCGCATTCCTCTATTGAATCTCGCTTTATTTGTGGCATCGGCATCATCTGACGATATTTCAGCATAGGTAAAAGTGCCTCTTATGGCAATTCTCGGGTTCATATTCCATTTATAAATAGCGCCCAACATTAAATTATTTGGATTTATATAATATTCCGGACCAATGTCTCCTATATAATTGCTTCCTCCAACAAACAATCCAACTTCATTAATCTGAGCTTTGGAAGTCATTGTGATAAAGACGATTGCAGTGAATAGAATAATTTTTTTCATAAATAAAATAGCCAGCAAATATAAAAAATTATAGTTGCTTATTTGGGTTTAGCAACGTCTTTTTTGATTAACTGATTTTAAATGAAATTATTGCCGGTCAAATTTCCTGTTTGCTTTATGAATTATACGGTGGTTAATTTCTGATATCCTGTCCCCAAAGCAATTTATCCCGAAGTGTTTTTATGAATGTTTGCTTGTTAATTTCAACAACATTTAAAGTAAAAGCCGATTTCTCAATAAAAATTTCTGTTTTGCTGTCGATGGTTGTGATTCTTGAATCCAGCGACAAGAAAAATTTATCTTCTCGTCCGCTAACGGTCAATTTAATTTTGGTTTCATCGGGAATTACCAATGGTCTCGCATTTAAATTATGAGGCGCAATTGGCGTTAACACAAAACTTTTTGCGTGTGGAATAAGTATAGGGCCACCGCAACTTAAGGAATATCCGGTTGAGCCTGTTGGAGTTGAAATAATTAAGCCATCGGCCCAATACGAAGTTAAATATTCCTCATCTAAATACGTTTCAATGGTAATCATGGAGGCTGTATTTTTTCTGCTCACGGTAACTTCATTCAAGGCGAAATTAAGGGACGACAAACCAATAATTTTTGGCGTGGTTGTTACGCTTAATAAAGTGCGTTTGTGAATCAGGTATTTTTTTTGTAAAAGTTGTTCAATGGCGGAGTTAATTTCCTCTTTTTTTACGGTTGCCAAAAAGCCCAACCGACCTGTATTTATCCCAACTATTGGAATGTTGGAATTCCTGATATAGGTTACTGCCCTTAAAATGGTGCCGTCGCCGCCAATGGTAAACATAAAATCAAATGAGGAGTCTAATGCTGTATGTGAAGAAAATGTTTCTGCGTTCGCAATTGAAAGATCTTTTTTTAATCCTTCATAATAATTGAGTTCAATGATGTACTGGATTTTATGAATTTTTAAAACATTCAATAATTCTTCAAGGTATATTTTATCTTCCGGTTTGTAATATTGTCCGTATATAGCAATTTTCATTTTTAAATGTTTAGGTATTTTTGCAGGTAAATGGATCTTTCTTTTAAATCTTCCAAGTAAAAATCTTCTTTGTGCTTTGAAAGCACTTTGTAGTTATACCTTCTAAATGATTGAATAATTTTATTAATCTCTTGCGAGTAAAACTTGAGCGTAATTTTCACCGTTGCATTGTCGGTTTCTGAAATAAAAATTCCCAACATTTTTCCGTCATTGGATTCTATAATTTGACAAATTTCACTAAATGAATATTCAGAAACATTTTTTTCGATGCCTAAAACCGTGCCTTCGCTTTTTAAAAATGGCGTATTATTGTAAACATGCAGAATATCAATTAAATCGCAGTAGCCTTTATATTCATTAAAATCGTTGGTTACAGGAATTAAATTTGTTTCATTCGCCGCAAAAATCTTCAGTATTTCCAATAAATTATTGTCTTCTTCAGTGAAAAAAAACTGATACAAATATTGAAAATTGCCAAGTTCCTTTTCATCTTCAAAAATAGTGCGGATGTCAATTTCAGCAATCAATCCCAATAAATGGCCATTATCAACAACAGGAAAGTGAGAATAGGTGGTTTCACTAAAAAGCAATTTCACTTCAGCGATTTTTGTGCGCGTTGTAAATGCTTTAAATTCTGTTAAAATATAAGGGGTCGTTTCCATGTTGTTTGCCGTTATGCCACAAAATTAATCAAAAATAAATCCAAATACAGTTTCTTACTTCGTAAATTTGTGCACTCATTTAATTTTTAAAGATTTATCAGGAATGACAAAATTAAGCGTAAATGTAAATAAAATTGCCACATTAAGAAATTCGCGCGGAGGAGATTATCCAAATGTGGTAAAAGTGGCTTCCGATATTCAAGATTTTGGCGCAGAAGGAATTACCATCCATCCAAGACCAGACGAGCGCCATATCCGATATCAGGACGCATTTGATTTAAAAAAAATTGTCACCACCGAGTTTAATATTGAAGGAAATCCGATAAAGCAATTTGTTGATATGGTGTTGGAAATTCGTCCATCACAAGTTACTTTGGTGCCCGATGCCATTGATGCCATTACTTCAAATGCAGGTTGGGACACTATCAAACACCAAGCTTTTTTAAAAGAAATGGTTGCCGAATTTCATTTGAAAGGCATCAGAACTTCCATATTTATTGACGCTGATTTAAAATTAATTGAAGCTGCCGCCAAAACCGGAACCGACAGGATTGAACTGTACACCGAAGAATTTGCGAAACAGTATGGTTTGGGAAATAAAAATGGCATAAAACCTTACTTTGAAAGTGCTGTTTTGGCAAATGAAATTGGACTGGGAATTAACGCCGGCCACGATTTAAGTCTGGACAATATTCAGTTTTTTGCCCAAAATATTCCAAATTTATTGGAAGTTTCCATCGGCCACGCATTAATTACGGAATCATTGTATTTGGGATTGGAAAATGTGGTGAATATGTATAAAAATAAGTTAAAAGCCTGCCTGCCGAAGGTAGGTTAAAAGTTGAAATGTTTAACCGTTTAACTTTTCCAGCTTGAAACCTGAAACTTGAAACTTTTTTAACCTGAAACCAACAAATAAAATGAAATTACTGCACTCAACAATTTTAGGATGCGGACAGCCATTGATTATTTTACATGGTTATTTTGGGATGAGCGACAACTGGAAATCGTTGGGCACCCAATTCTCCGAAAATTTTGAAGTGCATTTAATTGACCAGCGCAATCACGGCCGAAGTTTTCATTCGGATGAATTTGACTATGAATTGCTGGTGGAAGATTTGTACAACTATGTGCAACACCATCATTTGGAATATATAATTTTGCTGGGACATTCCATGGGCGGAAAAGTGGCGATGCGATTCGCGGTTACCTATCCCGAATTGGTTGATAAATTAATGGTTGCAGATATCAGTCCGAGATATTACAAACCGCACCATGAAGATATTTTGGCCGCTTTGAATGTGGTTAATTTTTCGCTTCACAATACCCGAAAAAAAGTGGAAGATGTTTTACGAATTTACATTAAAGAAGAAGGTGTATTGCAATTTTTGCTCAAAAACGTTTATTGGAAATCAAAAGGAAAATTGGACTACCGTTTCAATTTGCAAAGTTTGATGGAACACAACAGCGAAGTGGGAGAGGCGCTGCCTTCTTTAACCCATTTTGATGGAGAAACTTTATTTTTGAAAGGCGAAAAATCAAATTATATTACGGAAGATGACAGACCGTTAATTGAAGCGTACTTTCCAAATTCAAAAATTGTCACTATAAAAAATGCCGGCCATTGGCTTCACGCAGAGAATCCCGATCAGTTTTATGAAGAGGTTATCAATTTTTTAACGTAATTAGAATGTTTACATAATTTTAGTTAATTTTATAAACACTAAAAACATAAATTCATGAACTTAATTTTAAAAATAGTCTTAACCGCAGTTGCCGTATTGGTTATTGCCCATTTTTTACCGGGAGTTTCTGTTGTAAATTTCACCAGTTCAGTTATCGTAGCAATCGTTCTGGCATTGTTGAGAGTCACCATAAAACCAATTCTTATCATTTTAACCTTGCCGGTTACTATCGTAACTTTGGGTTTATTTCTGCTGGTGATCAACGCGTTAATTATCTTGTTGGCCGACAATCTTATTGATGGTTTTCAAGTAACCGGTTTTTGGATTGCGCTATTATTTAGTTTGATACTCTCTGTTTTTGAATCTATTTTATATTCATTTTTAGACGAATAGCAATAAAATAGTTGAATTTGAACGGGTTAAATATTTGTTAGATGCGTAAAAAATAGTACTTTTGCACCCAATTTTGAATGATTTAAGATAAAAACAGCATAAAATGAATATTACAAAAGAAAATATCGATGCGTTAAATGCAGTGGTAAAGGTTGAAATTTCAGCCGCAGATTACCAAGAAAAAGTAGCGAAAATTTTACTGGATTACCGTAAAAAAGCGGATGTTCCCGGATTTAGAAAAGGACAAGTGCCTATGGGAATGGTTAAAAAACAGTACGGGAAATCTATTATGATTGATGAGGTTAACAAATTGTTGCAAGAAGCTTTAAACAATTTTTTAATTGAAGAGAAATTAGATATTCTTGGAAATCCATTGCCAAAAATGGAAGAAGAATTTTCTTGGGATAAAGATGATTATGTTTTTGAATTTGAATTGGGTCTGGCTCCTGAATTTGAAGTGAACTTGGATGCAAAAAATAAAGTGACACAATACAATATTGTTGCAGACAAAGAATTATTGAAAAAAGAAGTTGAAAATATCAGAAAACGTTTTGGGAAATTGGTTCCTAAAGATGTTGTTGAAGAAGGCGTGAACATTGCCGGAACTTTCGTAAACGAAGAAAAAGAAATCAACAAAAAATCGACTATTTCTTTAGAATCCATCAAAGGAAAAGCCAATCAACAAAAATTACTGGGAAAAAAAGTGGGAGATGTTGTTGCGTTAAACACCAAAGGTTTGTTTGATGACGACCACAAATTAATGGGCGCTTTGGGATTGAGCCATGATGAAATTCACGGAATTGAAATTCCGGTAACGTTTACCATTGAAGAAATTAACGCAAATGAACTTGCTGAAATTAACCAAGAATTGTTCGATAAAATATTTGGTGCTGATGTTGTAAAATCGGAAGCCGAATTAAAAGCAAAAATTAAAGAAGATGCTGAAAAGCAATTCCTAACACAATCCGATCAACAATTGTTGAATGCAGTGACTGAATATTTGGTGGAAAATACCAAATTCGATTTGCCTGCTGAATTCCTTAAAAAATGGATGGTTGTTGCCGGTGAAAAACCGATGACTCCAGAAGATGCTGCTGAAGAATATGAAAAATCGGAAAAAGGGTTGCGTTACCAATTAATTGAAGGGAAAATTTTAAAAGACAACAAACTTCATGTTAGTTATGACGAATTGAAAGACTTTACCAAAGGTTTTGTGAAAATTCAAATGGCACAATACGGACAATTAAATCCGGAAGAAAAGGAATTGGATGATATTGCCCAACGTGTTTTAAGCAACCAAGATGAAGCAAGACGTTTGCAGGAACAATTGGTAAGTCAAAAATTATTGAATTTCTATAAAGAAAAAATGACTTTTAAAACGAAAGAAGTGAACTACGAAGAATTTGTAAAAGAAGTTTACAAATAAAAACTTGCATTTCTATAAAATCAAAAAACGCCTTGAAGAATTTCTTAAAGGCGTTTTTTTTATGGGTTTTATCGAAATCTCAACAAAATAAACTCCCAAGAATTAAATTCAATTGTGCACAATAAAAATGGAAACAAAAAAAACTGTATTTTAACCGCTAACTAATTGGGTTCATTTTAATAGTAGGATTTTTTAAACCAGAAATCAATCTAAATACATAACAAATTAATGAAAGGAATCATGTCTTCACAAATTGAAATCAACAAACTAACCGCAATCATAGTTGATGATGAACTTCACGGCAGGGAAAATCTAAAACTGATTATTCAAAATTACTGTCCGGAGATTGAAGTTATAGGAAGTGCAGACGATGTGGTTTCGGCAATAGCTTTGGTGAAAAATCATTTGCCCGACGTTGTTTTTCTAGATATTAATATGCCGGTACTTGATGGATTTGATTTTCTTGACGAATTTGAAGATCGAAAATTTATGGTTGTTTTTGTAAGTGCTCACGACGAATTTGGAATTAATGCGGTAAAAGTTAGGGCAGAAGATTATCTTTTAAAACCGATAAATATCAAAGAACTCAAATTGTGCGTTAAAAAACTGCTGTGTATAAATGGTAAAAAAAACAGTTTCAAACCTGTTTTAGAAAATAATAAATTGGTTATTTCTGCTTCCCGTGGATTTAATATTCTCAATATCGACGATATTTTGCGGTTGGAAGCTGATGGCTGTTATACCACAATTGTCACTAAAGACAAAAAAAACTCTGTAATATCACGCACTTTAAAAGATTTCGAAGAATCATTGCCAAAAGAATATTTTTTTCGGATTCACAAATCGCACCTGATTAATTTGAAATATATCAAGGACTATTCAAACTTTAGCGGAAACTTTGTCACCATGACCGACGGCAGTAAAGTTGAAATATCGCGCCGAAAAACACCAGAATTTATCCTGCGCGTAAAAACATTTCTAAATACTGTTTAGAGATGCTTAATAAAAATATAATTTTTGCCGCATTTTTTCTCTTTTGTTTTCCAAATATCCATTCACAAACCCCATCTTATTATCATTATACTTCGTCCGACGGATTGGCATCTTCCACCGTTTACGATATTATTCAAGATAATGACGGATTTATGTGGTTTGCCACCGCCAACGGAATAAGTAAGTTTGATGGCAATCACTTTGCTACATTCCGAACCAAAGACGGTTTAAATTCCAACTCAATTATTTCTCTTTTGGAAGGAAGAAAAGGCGAATTATACATCGGTAATTTTGAAAAGGGAATTAATATTTTAAAAAATGGTAAAATTGAAAATTATTGCAGCGTAATTGACGGCAAAAGTTTGGTGATTTCTTACTTAATATTTGACACTTCAAAAAAAAATGAACAGAAAATTATTGCATATAATGGTTGGGGTGATATCAATTTAATCAGTGAAACCGCATCGGGTAAACTGAGCACAAAAATTATTAAGGCCTTTCCCGTTTACATCAATAAATTAGAAAAACTGGCAAATGGTGATTTAATGGCTTTAACTACAACGGGTTTGTATGATTTTAAAGTTGAATCACTTTCAAAATTGAACATCAAAAGTTTGCCCGAAACTTCAGTTTTTTGTCTCGCCAACGGCAATGACGGGAGTTACTATATCGGCACAAAAGGAACAATTTACCAATTAAAAAACAAGGCTATAATTGGAACATATAAAATAGATTTAGCGAGCAACAATGAGGTTACCGCTATTTTAAGCGATAAAAATAATAATATTTGGTTTTCAAACAGAAATTCGGGTTTTTATATGATTCCAAACGGTTCAAACAAAATAATAGATATTGGAAGTAAATTAGACCTACAAAATACGCTGGTAAACAAATATTTTGAAGATAAGGAAGGAAATATTTGGATCAGCACTTTTGGAAAAGGCGTTTATTGCATTAACAATCTTTACCTAAAAAGTTATAATGAAAATGACGGATTGCATAATAATAACGTTTATGCTATTGCTAAAGTAAGTTCGGGAAAATTATTATTGGGTACTTTTAATGGCGTAAGTATTTTAGAAAACGGAAAATTCGACCAGATCAAAAATAAAAATGATAAAACTTTATCGGAATATATTTATAACATTAAAAATTTAAATAATGAATTTTATGTTTGTGGGTCAGTTGTAAAAAACGACACATCCACTATTTCTTATAAAGACATAAAATTGCATTTGTTTGATGGACTTTCATTTTGCAAATTAAGCAATGGATTGTACTTGTTTGGAGGAAGAACAAATTACATAAGAGTGCAAAATAAGTTTAATGATGGTAAAAACCAAGCATCAGAAGTGTTTATTTTTGGTGAAGAGCGCAGCGCAAACCGAATCAATCAAATTTTTGAGGATTCAGAAAAAACACTTTGGATTGGCACCGGACATGGTTTGTGCAAAGCATCAGTTTTGCTCGATAAAGCAGGGAAACTAACTTTAAAGAAAACCTTTTTTAAATCCAATTCAATTTTAAATTCGAAAATAAATGCCATTATTCAAGATAATGACCACAACATTTGGGTAGCCGGAGAAAAAGGGATTGTTCGTTATAATCTAAAAAACAATTCCATTACAGACTATGAAAATATTGGGGATCAGGATTTATCGTCGTCTACTTCAGTTGTTTCCGACAAAAAAAACAGAATTTGGGTTGGAAATATGAAGGGTCTTTATTTGGTTGATGGCAACACAATTAAATATTTTAATAAGCAAACCGGCCTTCCGTCGGATGAAGTTTATTCACTTTTTTATGATCGGGGAAAAAACCAGTTAGTGATTGGTTCAAGCGCCGGGATCACGTTTTTGGATATTGGTTTGTATGACAATGCTATTTTACCGCAACTACAGGTTAAAATTATGGGCGTAAAGGCCGGGGATTCAATTTACGCCAACTATAACCATCTGGTTTTTGAGCCTGAACAGCGAAATGTTTCCATTAATTTTAAAGCGCTAAACTTTTCTTCTCCGGGCTCTGTGAGATATCAGTATAAATTAGATGACAGCAAATGGAAAGAAACCCACGATGATGTTCTTAATTTTCTTTCTCTTAAAAATGGAAAATATAACCTCCAAATTAGGGCAAAATCCCAAAATGGAAATTGGAGCAATCCGGCTCAGATTTCCTTTGAAGTGAAACCTCGTTTTACAGAAACCGTTTGGTTTAAATTTTTGATGCTGTTAATTGTTGCATTGGTTTCGAGTTTCTTGGTGGCTTGGCAAGCCAGAATTCAACAGCGTAAAGCACGTAAAAAACTAAAATTGAATCAGAGAATTAATGACCTTAAACATCAAGCTTTGTCGGCCATGATGAACCCGCATTTTATTTTTAACTCCCTTAATTCGGTACAATATCTTATCAACAGCAACAGAAATGAAGAAGCCAACGATTATATAGCGATTATGGCTAAATTGATACGGAAAAATTTGGAAACCGCCGGAAGCGGATTTATACTTTTATCTGAAGAAATCAGCCGACTGAAACTTTATTTGAATTTGGAGAAACTCAGATTTCAGGACAGGTTTTCTTTTGAGATTATTACAGGAAACGATATAGATTCAAATGCTTTAATGATTCCGAATATGATTCTCCAGCCATTTGTTGAAAACGCGCTGTGGCACGGCATTCTTAATTCGGGAATAAAAGGTTTGCTGACCATCTCTTTTTCTTTTGAAAATATAGAAATTGATGGTGAAATTTGTAAATCACTACTGATTAAAGTTACCGATAATGGCATTGGAATTATTGAAGCAAGGAAACATAAAAAAGTTGACCATATTTCAAAAGGAATCCAGATTATTGAGGAACGCCTCCGTTTGTTGAGCGAAAAAATGGAATTGCCCCAACCAATTATGATTGACGATTTAAGCAATCAAAATAATAATGCACACGGCACCGAGGTTATCATTTCACTTCCGCCTCCGCTCTATCAAATAATTGTCAAGGAATAAATTTACTTTTTACACTTACCGTTAAATTAGGAAAACCTACCGTTAGTTTATTAATACCTACCGCACGCTTGTTAGCTATTGTGATAGCCGATTCTTGTGTTTAGATTTGATACAAAAGCTAAAGCTCCCATGTGGAATTTTCTAAAAAACTTACAGAATTTATTTACAAAGAAGCAATCTGTTTCCACACCACTTTTAATTATCAAAAAAAGTGCTGATGATGCTAATGTAAAAGAATACAACTCAATTGAAGAAGCCATTGCCGATCTTGAAAACGACCCAAATGTTCCCGCAGAAAAAATAAAAAAGCTAAAATCGTCCGTTAAATTGTTAAAGGACAAGTCTTCCATAAAAATCAGAAATGGTGAAATCATAAAATAAAATACAACAGTTATGAAGAAACATCTTGTGCTCCTATTATTGGCAATTACTTTTCAGGGTTTTGCGCAAACCAATCTTATTACCGGTATCAACATTTCTCTGCCTGCAAACCCAAGTGGAAATATTGCTGAATGGTCTAAATCTATGCCACCGTTCATGATTTCTGCACAAACCAGAATGGAAAACGGAAAAGTGTCCCCAATGGTGACGGAAAGCCGAATTTTGGTTTCTATAAAAGGCAATGGTGCCGTTTGCGGAAACTATACTGTTGACAATGCTCCGTCAAGTAATTTTAATTCACCCGCTAAAGTATGGTCGGGCGAAGCGGCGCTTAACTTATTGGGAAAAACTTGCGTTTTAAAACCTGGGAATTATGAACTTTGTGTAAAGTTCTATGGCTATGGCGCTGTTGGCCAGGTTTTAATCGGTGAAAGCTGTAAATCATTTACCATAAAAGAAACTGAGCATAAATCGTATCAGCCACCTCAGCCTTTAACGCCCGTAAATGGACTTTCCTATACAACTGGTGACTTCGCGCAACCACAGTTGTTTCGTTGGACTCCTATAGTACCAAAACCTCAAGAGCCGGTAACTTATAGGTTAAAAGTTTGGCAACTGACTGAAGGCCAAACAGGAACGCAAGCGATGAAGGCAAACCAGCCTATTATTACCAAAGATGTTGAAAATATGACGCAGGTTGTGATTAATAATATTATAGATGGTCCTTGCAAACCACCTTACCTATGCGATTTTGTATGGAATGTTCAAGCATTAAACAAAGAAGGGAATCCAATAGGTGAAAATAAAGGAATAAGCAGCCCATTTCAGTTTGCGGTAAATGAAGCAGCGCCAAACGTTAATAAATCAATGCCTGTTAATGAAGAGGAGGAAGTAGTGGTTCCAACAGGAAATATTGCGGTTAACGACACCATTTATGCCGGTTATAATGGAGAATTTGCCATTATTACAACACAAGTTAGCGGCACCAATAAATTTTCAGGTAAAGGAACAGCCTTCATAAATTGGCTAAAGGCACGAGTGAGCGTTAAATTTGACAGCATTACTGTTGATACCAATAAGAAATTGCTCACAGGAAAAATTTTGGCTGAAATTCATGCTACAGCGCCAGTTTATCCGCAAGATTGGGCTTTAGAAATTGTAGCCAACAATCCTTGGGCGAATAGTGCGGCTTCAAGTATGGTTACTTGGGTTGAAAGCCAAACCAATCAAACAATTCCTTATAATAATTTAACAGAAGTAACGACTCCGGTGAAATTGCCTCTTGGACTTAATTTTCCAAACGGGGATCAATTGGCGATCACCGAATTGGTTTTTAGAAACAATAAATCTGAATTCAATTTGGTAACTTCAAAAACTACGCCGCAAGACTGGGGAAATCCTGTTCAATTGGTAGGTTTTATTGCTAAAAATATAGAATTTCATCCCAGCAATATTAAAATGCCTCCCAATAGAATAGAACTTGTTGAAGATGTTACCATTATTGCAAATCCTAAAATTAATTTCACCTTTAAAAAACCCACAAATTCAAATACAGGTTGTTTTGTAGAATGGGGTGAAAATGGATTTTCGCAATTCGGAATCGAAATACATTCTGAGTTTACCAGAGATTGGTTATTGCCTTCTCCTGATGATGGAATTTCCAAAACCAAGGCAAAACTATTTGCCTTAGGCACTGCTTGGAATGATTTGGTTTTAACTGGTACTTTGGATAAATCAGAAATAGTTTCCGCACAAGGAATGACAGTATTGGCCGATAGTTTGTCTTATGATATGTCCGATGTTTTAAATCCGCCAAGCATCACCTTTCCAGAAAATTATGATGGAGAAACATCCAACTTATTCAGGGGTTTTTATATGAAAGAATTGGTTGTGGAAATGCCCACAACCTGGCAAACCAATTCGGGCGGCAAACCTCAAATTTCAGTTCAAAATATGATTATTGACAATACAGGTATTACGCTATTTGCGGAAGCTACCAATGTTGTTCAGTTTCCAAATGCAAACGTAGCCGATTTGGTTGCGAGCATTGATACGGTTCACGTAGAAATTGAATCGAGTTCGCTTGTTGAAGCAAGTGTTAAAGGCCGAATTGGATTGCCGGTAAGTAAAGCGGATTCTATTCAAAATCCATTAAAATATATCGCACTATTCAATAACGCGCAATTGCCTTCTCAAACAAGCTATTTTCAATTAACCATTGAACCGACAGGTCCAATTTATGCAAATTTGTTAAAAGGCGTGATGACACTTGCCCAAACCTCAAATATTGTTGCGTATGTTGATAAAAACAAAAAAACATTTCAAACAATGCTCAACGGAAATTTTGTTTGGAACAATGTGAAATTAGGGCCGGTGAAAAATGTCAATATGAACATAGGATTTCAAGGAATTGCCATGAATTATGACTCAAGTTTGGCAAGTAATAAATTCACCTTCAATGCGGGCGCATGGTCATTTGCAAGTCCTCAAAAATTCCTGGCAAATTTCCCGGTAACCATAGACAATATCGGATTTAAGCAATTGCCAACCACAGGCAGTCAAATGCTTCATGGAAAATTAAATTTTGATGTCATTTTTAACTTGTCAACAGATGTAGGAGGGCAATCTAAATTGGCCGTTGAATTGGCAATTGAAGACAATCAAAATGCTTCAGGATTGGGAAAATTTAAACCAAAATATATTGGAACCAGTATTTCCGACATCAGTGTTTATGCAAATTTACCAGCCGTTTCTATTGATGGAACCATTCAATTCAGAAATGATGATCCCGTTTTTGGAAATGGTTTCAAGGGAACACTTCAAGCAACTTTTAAAGCACCAAAAGTGAGTATTTCAGCTTTGGCCGAATTTGGAAACACCAGTTATCTTCATACATCAACTTACAGATATTGGCGGGTTGAAGCATCGGCAATTTTTCAACCTGGCTTGCCATTTTTACCGGGAGTTGCTTTTTATGGCTTTGGAGGCGGCGCATCAAACAATATGTTGGCAACCATAAATAACAGCACAAAAAAATATGATTTTACGCCTAAAAAAGGCAGTTTAGGATTTAAAGTGCTTGCCGTAATTGGAACCACACCTAAAGTTGAATCATTTAATGCCGATGTTGGGTTAAACGGACAATTTTCAGCTGGTCAAGGAATGTACAATATTGGTTTTACGGGCGATTTTTATATTGGTGCGCCATTGCTTCCTCAAATAGAAAGAGATAAAGCACAAATTAAAGGAAGTGTTATTGCCGACTATAATTTCCCTGATAAACATTTTTATATGTATGCGGCTGTTACTGTAAATGCGCCGCCAATTACCACACCAAGTCCGGCTGAATTAACCTTGGACACCAATGGGAAAACAAACAAATGGTTTTTTAAATTTGGTGAACCTACCGACACCAATGTAGTCAGTATTTTTAGCGTAAATTTATATGAATATTTAATGTTCGGAAACGACATTAAAGCGCCTGTAAATGGTTTTACCGAAGGTTTCAGAAACAGTTATTACAGTGTTGTAAATCAATATCCGGGCATCCCGTCATTTCCTGGTGTTGATGGCAATTCTGCTACCGGAAGAGGTTTTGCTTTAGGCGTTGGAATAAAAATCGATAAAAATTTTAATACGCATATAGTAAATGGATACTATTTGGATCTTGTGATGGCTGCCGGCGCAGAAGTCAATTTAAGTATGATGGAATACATCGGACAAAATTGTGCCAATCCTTCCCAGCGCATCGGTTTAAATGGTTGGAGAGCAAGAGGAAATATTGGTTTTTATGTTGATGCAGGTGCGAAAGTGGTGAAAGGAAATGACACTTGGAATTTGGCAAGTATAAAAGCAGGCGGCTGGTTAGACGCTAAATTTCCGAGGCCAACTTATGTGGCTGGCGCCGTTCAGGGAAATATACAAATAGGAGGTTTTACAACTAAAATACACACATTGGGCGATTGCAATGCGGGTGATGGCGCCTATCATGTAGGCAAACAAAATGATCATTGGGGCGTGAACAAATGGACTAGTTGCACACACCTCCAATATCACTATCTTGTAAATCAATCATTTAACAAAACTTTTGATTGGGGTGACAATTGCGGCAGTGGCGATACAACACAACCGGCAAGCACAGGGCCTGCAATTGCGCAACAAGACGCCGCGGCAGACCAGGAACAGCTATTGATAAAATATGTTCATCCAGGAACCACCTATAATTTTCCTACAACAATGCCAATTGCCGTAAAATATGGTTTGCCGTTAAATGAGGAATTTGACGTTTCCGAACAACAAAGCAGCGGCAGCATCATTAACAGAACATTTAAATTGGTGACCACAGTAACGCTTCAAGAAAAAAATGAAACTACCGGCGTATATGCAAGTATCAATAAAAAATTTAGCAAAAATAATTTAGGGGAATATTTGTATGTTAAGGTTGGTCCAATGATAGCGCAACAACAGGCCGTTGTATTGCCAGTGACAAATATGAAAAACAAGACACTCACGCCGCAAGCGGCTGTTGTCCAAATTTCCAATATGCCTGTAAGCAATGTGCCCAATAATATCAGCAATGTTAGTTTGTCAAAAAATGTTGCAATACAAACATTTTATCCTGCGCCTGAAGCTGGCGAATATGACAACTTACCACCTGAGCCAGCAGCCGTTGTAAATGCTCTTGAGCTAAATAAATGGTATAAAATTATAGTGGTTGCCAATTTACAGGAATTTAAAAATAACGTTTGGGTAAATGCACTTAAATCAAATGGAAGTCCGGTTACGCAAACAGTAACCAAAACTTTCAGAACAGGACCAATGCAACTGGTTAGCACAAATAAAGTCATTAATAACACTATTAAAAGCAACTAATGAAAAAATCTATAAATAAATATTCGATCCTTTCAATGGCACTATTTATGTTTTTTTCAAGCATAAATGCACAAGAAAGCAATGAGGAACAGCCAACAAGCATTATCAATATGGTTGCGCGTTACTTACCTGAAGACAATGCAGTAGAAATGCGATTTTTTCCCGATAAAAAATCTATTTTATATTCCGGCATAAAATTCGGTTTTGTGGTAGAAAGAGCTGAAATTTCTGAAGAGATAAAAGTAGAAGCAGATTTAAAATATATCAAAATTGCTGAAGTTTTTCCTTATAATGAAGGGCAATGGACTGCCGCTTTTTCAAAAGGAGACGATGAAACAAAGCACAATTTAAACCTTGCAAAAGACTTTTTTGACAATATAGACAAACAAACCGGAGGAAAATTCAATTTTGATGAGGGCATAAAAGAAATGAAAGAACAAAAAAGCAAGGAAGATTTCGAATACTTAATTTTTGTGATGAATGCCATTAAAGATAAGGATGTAGCCGAAGCAATTGGATTGTCTTATACAGATAAAACCGTTCAAAAGAATAAAAATTATTTGTATCGGATTAAATTAAATAAAGAACCAAAATCAGCTTACAAAGTTGTTGGATTGCCTTTTAATATTGAAACTGCCGTAAATAAAAAGCAAGAGGAAAGAAAAATATACACGGTTACTGGCGACAAAGAATTGACTTTTCTTTGGGAAGAAAGTGATATGGTTTCCGGCGCTTTGGTTGAACGAAAAAACAATAAAACCGGAAATTACGAACCATTGAATGAAACACCCGTTTACACGTTGGGTGAAACATCAAATCGAAATGGTTATAAAGACGAAAATTTAACAAATTACCAATGGTATGAATATCGTTTTTACGGTTACAATCCTTTTGGGGAAAAAATTCTTTTTGGTTCAGCAAAAGCAATGCCTAAAGATCTTACGCCTCCAAAAAAACCACTGCTCATAAAAGCCAAACATGAAAAATTTGATGAAGTTTTGGTTGAGTGGAATGTTACCGATCCTATAGATAATGATTTAAAAGGATTTATAGTGGCTCGCGGCGAAATCAATGATGGAAATTTTCAAATTCTGCATCAAAATTTATTGTCAAAAAGCACAAGAAGTTTTACCGATAAAACTTTTAGCGGCGTAAAAAGCAATTATTATGTTGTTCAGGCAATTGACACCAGCGGAAATATAAGTTCTACAACGCCGGCTTTTGTAACAATTACAGATTCAATTCCGCCTGCAAAACCTAAATTTATTTCAGGAAAAATTGATTCTTTGGGCATTGTTACCATAAACATTGAGATGAATAAAGAATTGGATTTAATGGGCTACAGATTGTATAGGTCCAACAGCGATGAACACGAATTTTCTTTGATACGTGAAGGCTTTAGTGAAAACGATTCAATCATAAAGCCAGTTCAAGTAATTTTTAAGGACACGGTAACATTAAATTCACTCACGCCTTATATTTATTATAAAATTATTGCATTAGATTTCAATTTTAACCAATCAGAATCTTCTGAAATAATAAAAGTGAAACGTCCAGATAAAATTCCTCCAACAACGCCGGTGTTTAAAAATGTAATTGTTAAACAAAATGAAATAGAACTGCATTTTGCATTAAGCGAAAGTGAAGATGTTGTGGAACAATATCTCTATCGAAAATTAAAAACGGACGCGCCTTGGGAATTGCTCAGCAAATTGGACAATAAGTTAACATCCTTTACCGATAAAAAGTTAAAACAGGGAACCGTTTATTTCTATTCTTTACGCGCAAAAGACGACAGCAATTTATTCTCGGAATATGCAAAGCCTGTTTATGGAAAACCGTTCGATAATGGCGTAAGGCCTCCTATAAAAATCCTTGTCATTAAAAAGGACGACAAGGATATTTCACTTTCCTGGGAATATGAATTTTTGAATGACAATACCTATTTTGTAATTTATAAAGCAGATAAAAAGGGCAATTTAATTCAGTATAAAAACACCACCAAACTTCTTTTTAAAGAGCCTGTTGGCAAAGAAACAAACAGTTATGCGGTTAAAGTATTCACAAAAGATGGCGGACAGTCGAAAATTAGCAATACGGTAATCATTAGATAATAGAGGAATATTGAAGTGGAATTTTTCGATGTTATAAAATATTATTTATGCCTTTTATGAATTTAAAAAAATCAAAATGAAGAATTCTTATATCAAAATTAAGCAAAATAATATTTAATCAAAACCAAATGAAGCAACTCAAAAAAACGGCAGTAATTATTATTTTGTTGCTTGCTTTTCAAGCAAATGCACAAGAAAAGAAATATGCTTTTTCCGTAAAAGGTGATATGGGAATATGGTATGAAGGTTATGGGCTCGATAAAAATCCAAGTCCGGCCGTACCCGATTTTTATTCCGCCAGAAAACCTTGGAATTTAGTGCGATATTCCTTCAATCCAACTTTTTCAATTGGCAAATGGGAAATTCCTATGAATTTTAATTTCAGTCCTATGATAACCAATTTCATTACACCGGCTGGAACGAAACAAAATGTGTGGCAATTTTTAACAAATCCGGCGAATAATTTTGGTTTGCGCCCTAAAATTGGAACTACAGAATTTCTGTTGGGTACACAAACCTTAAAATACAGTGATTTAAGTACCGGAGATTTGGGTGTTTTTGGGTATGGCGTTAATTTATCACCAGGAAAATTCAGAATTAAATTATTTAAAGGTGTCTCACAAAGTCCTGTCAATTACGAAGCGCCAACGCTTCCAAATCCTGCTGGCGTAATTGGAGCTTATCAACGCAACCAATGGATGGCACAAATTGGTCTTGAAAAAGAGGGAAGTTATTTTACCGGATTCAATTTTGTGAAATCTATCGACAAACGAAATTCTGTAACAACACCGCCTTTGTCGCCTATTGATCCGCAGGAAAACATGGTCGTTACTTTTTTAACCACGGCCAATTCAGAAAACGGATGGAAATATCATATTGAACTCGGACAAAGTTTTCATACGCTTAATTTAAATACGCCGCTATCTTCTGTTCCGGTGGAGGATTTCAAACCTTTTATCAACGCACATATTTCTTCTTCAAAAGACAATGCGGTTTTATTGGGTCTGGCCAAAAAAGGACAAGATTGGGAAATTGGCACAAAATTTAAATATTTTGGTGCCGGCTATTTTACCGCGGGATATCCTTTTATGAACAATGACCTTATTGATTACCTTATTGATGCGCGGTTTAACGCCTGGAAAAAGAAAGTGAATGTGGTTGCCAGTATCGGCGAGCGTTTTGGAAATTTAAGCCTTACTTCTGGTCCGGACAAAACCAGACAAATTATTGCCAATGTGAATGTATTTACGCAATTTAGCGACAAACTTAGTTTGAATATGAGTTTTAACAATTTTGGTTATGATGCACCAGATTTGTCGGGATACAAAAGCGTGAGCAATGAACTCAGTATAAATCATTCCTATAGTTGGAGCAGCACTAAAATGAGTCATTTAATAAGCGCCACATACACCAAGAGTACTTATGATGAAACCATTGTTTTTGTTACCACGCACAACAATACACAAACAGCATTGCTGCTGTATGTTCCAACATTTTTCGAAAAAAAGATTAGTCCGGATTTTAGTTTAATGTGGTTCAAAAATACAGCGCCTGCAATTGACCTTTCTTTGTTTACTGCTTCAAGCGGATTGAAATGGAAGGTGAACCAAAAATTTAATTTAAAAGGTCAGGTTCAATACAATTTAACCACGATGAAACCTTTTACAGCAAATAAAAACTTATTGGCAACAGCGGGCTATGAATGGGAAATTTATAAAAAACTGTCTTGGCAATTTTCTTTGACGGCGAATGTTTTCAAATTTGGAACAGAATTGCCCGGAAACTCTTTAATTCCTATTTACTCTGGCAATCCACAGTATTTTGAGACGACTATGCGGACAGGATTGCGTTATAAATTTTAAAAAACAAACGAATATTCAACTAAAATGAAAAAATATAATTTAATAACAGCCCTTGGATTTTTTCTGATTGTTCAGATGGCTCAGTCACAAATTACCGTAAACTTGGCTTTAAACAGCAGGCCGCAACCTTGGTTGTCGCAATGGGGAAATCCGATAAACGGACAAATGATTATCACCTATATGAAAGGACCTGTGCAAGGCGAGGCCCAAGTTAAACTCAGGACAACTTTATCAGATGAAAGCGGAAGCATTGTTGGCGCGTCAAATATTAATGCATCTCGTATTTATACTTTAAGAGAAGGCGTAAACCTATTTACGATGGCCGATGCTTTGCAATTGCAAAATTTAGTTTTATCGGGAAAAGTGCAAAATACGCTTCAACGCACCGGGCGATTGGCTGCCGGCCAATACCAATTAAAAGTTGAAGTGGTAAATGTTTCTGGCGAGGCGGTTTTTGCGCGCCAGACTCATCCGTTTTTTATCACTTCTTACCAATTGCCTAAATTAATGGTTCCTGCCGACGGCGCACAATTGGACGCACTTGTTGCCCAAAGTTTGATTACTTTTCGTTGGACTGGATTGGTGCCGAATACCTCCGAACTTCCTACTTATCGTGTTCAGGTTTTTGAAATTTTGCCCGGGCAAACACCGATGCAGGCATTTCGCGGAAACTTTCCCATTTTAGATGAACCCGCTTTGCGAGGCACAACACAATATATTTGGAGAACCAGTCTGCCGATGTTAGATGATACCGCCAACCAAAAATTTATATGGACAGTGCAAACACTTGATATGGAAGGGCACCCAGTTCCAAGTAATGATATGAATAATCAGGGAAGAAGTGAACCAGCCGTTTTCACCATCATAAACCAAATGGGCGCTGGCAATAAGGACAAAATGAACGAAGATTAAATAAAAGCGCATGAAAAAAATTATCAGTATCATCGTTTTTGGAATTTTAGCGCTACAACTAGCAGCCCAAGTTCCGCAAGAAAGAAAGCCTTCAACCTTGGCGTTTCATATTTTTTATAACGATTTTAATACCGCCCAGCAAATCAAAACAAGCTCTTTAAATAATGTGCTTAAAAATCACCTTTGGAGTAAAATTGGCGATATGCAAACGGGATTCGGAATTAATTACTTAAAGGGAATTCGCAATAAAATTGATTTTGTTGCCACAATTGATGGCAGTTGGACAGATTATCTTTATGACGATGGCACATTTTACGGAAGCAATGAATTTTTATTGGATGCCAATGCCGCTCTGAATTTTAAAATGTTGACCGATCGACATACGCTTGTGCCATATATTTCAAGTGGTGTTGGAGTTTCGTTATATCAGGGCAAAACGGGTTTTTATGTTCCTGTTGGCGCCGGATTGCAATTCAATGTATTTGATGAAGCTTTTATTTTTACAAATATTCAGTACCGTTACGCGTTGACTTCCTCAGTTAATGACCATTTTAATTATACAATTGGCATCGCTGTTAGCATCGGTAAAAATAAAGTAAAACCTGCGGAAATAGTTGAACTGGTGAAAAAGGAAATATCGAACAAGAATATAATGGTTTCTGTTTATGATGAAGCTACAAGTTTGCCTTTATCCAATGTGGAAGTTACTCTTAGCGGACCAGACAATAAAAAACTAAATGTATCTACAAATGCTGTCGGAAAAGCCGTTTTCACTTCAATAGTCCCTTCAGATTACAGCGTTTCTGGTTTGTTAAATCGTATCAATTCTTCAACCCAAAATATTGAAAAAAATGCTTTTGAGACCGAAGATAATCAAATCAATATCAGCTTAACCCACAACGATCCGCAGTTTACATTGCAGGGTGTTGTAATCAATAAAACCCAAAATATTCCTGAAGGAAATGTGGTTATAACAATCAACAACAACACAAATCAAAACATCACTAGCGTACAAAGCAATTCAGGAAGCGGAATTTTTCAATCCCAACTTGAAGCTGAAAGCGATTTTACGCTTGTTGGAAAAAAAGCCAATTATATCTCTAACATTGTTAAAGTAAGCACCAAAGGTTTAAACAGAAGTGTAACGCTTTTTGTAAATTTAGAATTGGCTATTGAAGAAGCAAAAGTTGGACAAAGTATCGTGTTGAATAATATTTATTTTGAAGTTGGAAAAACAACTGTGAACACTTCTTTTTCATCGGATTTGGATAAATTAGTGCAATTTTTTAATGACAATACCGAAACAAAGCTTGAGATTCAAGGTCATACAGACAATACAGGAAGTTTGAAACTTAACAATAAACTAAGTCAGGCCCGTGCAAACAGTATCGTTGATTATTTGGTAAAACAGGGAATTGACAGCCGCCGAATTTCGGCAAAAGGTTTTGGATCGTCGTTTCCAATAGCCGACAATACAACAGAAAAAGGCAGGGCCAAAAACAGACGCGTGGTCATAAAAGTAATACAATAAAGTAGGGTTGCGTTTTATAAATCAAAAAACGTCTTGAAGAATTTCTTAAAGGCGTTTTTTTATGTTTTAACTTGGTCTAAACCTACTTCTTTTTTTGTCCGCGTGTGAGCGGTTTTTTATATTTTTTTACAATTTCACGACGGTACGAACCGCCTAAATTTACTTTCCTGTTTTTCTCTTTTTTCTCGTGAAATGCCAATCCGCCATCAACTGTCTCCTTTTTCTTTTCACTTGAAGATTCTTCAAGTTCTGATCTCGGAATTTCCTCATCAATCAACTGCGTTGCAATTTCAATCGATTCCGGAAGGTCAAAAACATCGATTTCACGGTTCATTAACAATTCAATTTCACCCAAATAATCGGCTTCAGCTTCCGTAAATAAAGAGATGGAAGTTCCCAATTGTTCGGCACGGCCGGTCCTTCCAATTCGGTGCATATAATTTTCGGGCTCTTTTGGAATGTCGAAATTTATTACGTGGCTTACGTTGGTTAAATCCAGTCCACGTGCAATAATATCGGTGGCGATTAAGATGGAAGTGCTTCCTTTTTCAAATTTCTCCACAGAACGCAAACGATAATTTTGCGTTTTGTTTGAATGAATGACCGCCACTTGTTTTGGTAACGCCAAATCCATTTCATCAAAAAGAATGGTAGCTTGTTTTTTGTTTTTCACAAATACCAAAACCTTGTTAAAAGTCTTTTTGTCTTGCAGAATATTTTTTAAAAAATTGACTTTCGTGTAAAAATTTGGAACCGGATAGGCTTGTTGCTGAATGGTATCTAACGGACTTCCGCTGGTTGCAACTTCAATTTTAACGGGTGATTTAAAAAAAGTATCCAACAAATTATCCACTTCTTTGGTTAAAGTTGCAGAAAATAAAATGCTCTGGCGTTTTTTAGGCAGCAGATCCATCAAGGTAATTATTTGTGGCCTAAAACCTAAGTTCATCATTTCGTCAACTTCATCAATCACAAATTTTTGGATAAATTTCAGTTTTAAAACACCATCCAAAGCCAAATCCAACAAACGTCCTGGCGTTGCAACTAAAATATCCAATCCTGCGTGAACAAGCTGTTTATCGGTATTTATATTGGTTCCGCCATAAATTCCGGCAAAACGAACATTTATATAAGGAGTCAAACTTTTAATGTCTTTAACCACCTGCACCACCAATTCCCGGGTTGGAACAATAATTAAAACCCGTGGGTGTTTTTGATCAGAATAAGTATGTTGTCTTAATATTGGGAGCAAATAAGCAAAAGTTTTACCAGTTCCGGTTTGGGCAATACCAACAACATCTTTACTGCTCATAATCACCGAAAATGCCTTTTCTTGAATGGGCGTTGGAACGGTAAAGCCTAAGTCGTCTAAAGCGTTCAGTAAAAATCGGTTTAAATTTAAATCGGAAAAGGTCATTCTTATATTTTTTGCAAAGGTAATACTTAATAAGTTAATAAGTTATAAAGTCGGAAGTCGGAAGACGGAAGACGGAAGATCGGAGACGGAAGGTCTGAGCCGGAAGCTAAAACGTCCGAAAGTTGATGAGATTTTTTGGAAGTATTTATAAATATGAATTTTAGCTTAATAATTCCCCCTTCGGGCCTGCCTGCCGGCGAGGCAGGGGTTAGGGGGCCATTTCAAACAACAACCAAGCATTTGGATCAAATTTAACATCCTTTACTTCTCCTTTGGTTTCAATTTCATAAGGAATTGCTATTTGGGAAATTTCGATTGTTTTTATTTCAGAAGTGCCGTCGGCGTAAATGATTTCAACATCAAGCGGAAATTGAAATGAATTTTCCTGTGTTTGGTCAATGAGCAGCCTAAGTTTATTTTGATAATATAACCAGGAAGTTTTTAAAACAGGATGTCCTGCTTTTTGAAGCCATTGCGTAAAAAAGGCATCCAAATTTTGGCCAGAAACGTTTTTCATCACATTTTTAAAGTCGTTGGTTGAAGCATTTCTTAATTTAAATTTTTCATAATAGGTTCTGATTCCTTTCCAAAAAGTTTCATCACCTAATTTTTTCCGAAGCATATGCAAAACCCAAGCGCCTTTTTCATAGGAGTTTGCGTTTAACAAACTCATTAAATTGGTGTTTTGAGAATCAATTACTGGTGTTTGTTTCTTTTTGTAAAAATTTAAAACAGTTTCACGTTCCTCTTTCATTCTTTCTTGAAAGGCTGCTTCACCTTTGGTTTCTAAAATATACAAACTGGTGAAATAGGTTGCAAAACCTTCACTTAACCACAAATGAGGCCAATCAATCTCTGAGGCGGAATTCCCAAACCACTGATGCACAATTTCATGGGCTATGGTATCTTCAAAATCTTGTTCGCCTTTTACATATTTTTCAGCATAAAAAATAGCGCCGGCATTTTCCATCCCGCCAAATTGCGTTTTGGATTGCACATTTGCCAATTTTTGATAAGGATATTCACCAAACTTTTCGATAAAAAACTCAAGAATTTTTTTTGAGTTGGCAAAATCATAAAATCCTTGTTGTTTTGTTTGCGGATACACCCAAGTTGAAACGGGAATATTGTTTGTTTCCCCTAGATGTTGCACCGCAAAACGCGCAACGCCAATCACCATCACTTTTGTAGGCAACGGTTCGGCAGTTTTATAATGGTACAACTTTAAATTATTGGATAAATCGGTTTCTTCAAATAAGTAGCCATTGGCAATTACCTGATAATGGTTGGGCGCAATTATTTTAAATTCTACAGTTGCTTTATCCGAAGGATGGTCAACGCAAGGAAACCAATTGTGTGCCCTGTTTGGCCAGTTATCGGCAAAAAAAGTTCGGTCTGCGTGAATGTTTTCGCCAATAAT
Organism: Lutibacter sp.; assembly: GCA_030694935.1. Taxonomy (GTDB): domain Bacteria; phylum Bacteroidota; class Bacteroidia; order Flavobacteriales; family Flavobacteriaceae; genus Lutibacter. Next base: position 157,448 of record JAUYUA010000092.1, read on the forward strand.
AAGTCCGTCTTTTGGAACACCATTGTAGGTGATTTCAAAATTAAAAATGCTGTCGGTATTCACAAAGTTCGGCTGAATGTTGATTTTATTGTCGGTATGCGTAAATGATACCGTGTCGTTATTCTGAAAAACAGATTCAATATACATTCCTTTTCCGGTGGAATCTTTTTGAACCAAATTCAAATGAAACTCATTCACCAATTGTTTAAAGGTCAACGAAACAGTCATTTTTGCCTGAATATTGTTGGTTGAGTCGTTGACTTGTATCTCTAAACTATAATGTTTTACATCAATTTCATTAAATCGTTGTTGGTAGTTTTGAGCGGTAATGGCCGACTGAAATATCAGCAGGAATAAAATAAGCGTGTAAAATTTCATCATTATAAAAAGGGCGTTACAAATTTCAAATATAAGTAAAATGAATAAAAAAAGTCCGCCAATGAAAAAACATCAGCGGACTTTTATAATTTGGTGCAAAAATTAATCTTTATTGTAAAGTGTTACAATTTCGTTTAGGTCCTGCAATTCTTTCGATTTAATTTTTTGTGAAATTTCAGGAGAATCGCTTAAAAAATCGCCCAAAACTTTTTGGTATTTTGATCCTAAAGAAGGAACTTTTATAAGTTCATCAAAAACTTTTTCAACATAAAAAACGGTTACACCGTTATAATTTCTTTCGTATAAATTCAATTTTTTACCGGCGGTAATTTGTTTTGCCATCACCATATCGCCATTGTTGTATATGCGCGTAAAATTTTCATCGCCTCTGGTGTAACTTTTTATGGATGCAATATCAGGTTTCTGTTGATTGCCATTGGCATCAATATAGGTTAAATGCAACAAACTTTTTGTGTCATTTAATTTTTCGATTTTTACATTTGTAATGGTGTCATAACGTTGCGTGATGATGGTTCCGTTTACAAATTCTTGTCCGTAACTGCTTATTGAAAAAATAAATAATAAGGAGATTGTTAATAAAGTGTATTTCATTGCGTGTAATTTTTAATTAAAGTTTAATATCAAAATATTCCTACCAAAGATAAAGAATAATACTATGCGCGCATAATAAAAATGATAAAAAATTATTGAATTTTAGGTAAATACACACAAATAATAATTTCAGATTAAAATAAATAAATACTTCATATCTTTGTACTCTTAATATTTTAAAACCTGAAAAATGGATTACGGAAAAGAATTTAAAAAATACGCGACAAAGCAGCATGGAATCAATAGCATGTATTATGATAAATTGGTCAGCAGTCTTACGCCTTATATTATTGAAGAACGCCAGTTAAACGTTGCCCAAATGGACGTTTTTTCGCGTTTGATGATGGATAGAATTATTTTTTTGGGAACAGGAATAGATGATTATGTTGCCAATATTATACAAGCACAATTGTTGTTTTTGGAAAGTGTAGACAGTTCAAAAGACATAAGTATTTATATTAATTCACCAGGCGGAGGCGTTTATGCCGGTTTGGGAATTTACGATACGATGCAATTTATAAAACCTGATGTTGCCACAATTTGTACAGGAATAGCCGCATCAATGGGCGCTGTTTTAATGTGTGCAGGAACAAAAGGAAAACGATCGGCATTGCCGCATTCACGCGTTATGATTCACCAGCCTTTGGGCGGTGCCCAAGGCCAGGCAAGCGATATTGAAATTACCACTCGGGAAATTTTGAAATTAAAAGAAGAATTGTATCAAATAATTTCTAAACATTCAGGCCAAACAATGAAAAAAGTGCATCATGATTCAGATCGTGATTACTGGATGAAAGCCGATGAAGCAAAAGCTTACGGCATGATTGATGAAGTATTGATCAGAAAATAAATCGGTTATTGTTTGCAGTTTAGGCTAAGTTCTGGTTACAGCAGTATGTGCGTTAGGGATTGAAGAGGAAATCCTTTTTTGAAGCTTTTTTGCTTTAAAAAAGATTGAAACGAAAAGCCCGACCTGCCTGCCGGCAGGCAGGCCTGCCAGCTGGCGGGAACGCCAAAAAGAATTAGATTGGTGAAATTATTAGAATTAATCAGCAATTTAAAATCACGAATAAACAAATAAAGTAATAGGATGGCAAAAAAGGATGAAGTATTGCAATGTTCGTTTTGCGGCCGTAAGAAGCCGGAAACAGATTTGCTTATTGCAGGTTTAGACGCACATATTTGCGACAAATGTATTGAGCAGGCTCATGGAATTGTGATGGAAGAAATTGCTGGAAGTAATTCTACTGCGCTTACTTATGATTTGATTGTAAAGAAACCAAAGGAAATTAAAGCCTTTATCGATCAATATATGATTGGACAAGATCAGGCAAAACGCGTGATGGCCGTTGCGGTTTATAACCATTACAAACGATTGCTGCAGCCAGATTCAAAAGATGAAGAAGAGGTTGAAATTGAAAAAAGCAATATCATCATTGTTGGAGAAACAGGAACTGGCAAAACATTAATTGCACGCACCATTGCAAGAATGTTAAATGTGCCATTTTGTATTGTTGACGCCACTGTTTTAACCGAAGCCGGTTATGTTGGAGAAGATGTGGAAACTATTTTAACGCGTTTATTGCAAGCGGCGGACTATGATGTAAGCAAAGCGGAGCGCGGCATTGTTTTTATTGATGAAATTGATAAAATTGCCCGTAAAGGAGACAATCCTTCGATAACTCGTGATGTTTCCGGAGAAGGCGTTCAACAAGCATTGTTAAAATTACTGGAAGGTTCTGTGGTGAATGTTCCGCCAAAAGGAGGAAGAAAACATCCCGACCAAAAATTTATTGAGGTGAATACCAAAAATATTTTATTTATGGCCGGAGGTGCATTTTCCGGGATTGATAAAGTGATTGGAAAAAGGTTAAACCGTCAAGAAGTTGGTTATGGCGCTTCCATAAAAGGAGATGTTGTTGATAAAGCAAATATGTTAAAATACATTATTCCGAAAGATTTAAGGGATTTTGGTTTAATTCCTGAAATTATTGGACGTTTGCCGGTATTGACGCATATGGATCCTTTGGATGAAACAACTTTGAGAATGATTTTGACAGAACCTAAAAACTCCATCATCAAACAATATGAAAAATTGTTTAAAATGGATGGCATCGATTTTACCATCAATGAAAATGCGTTGATGTTTATTGTTGATAAAGCGGTTGAATACAAATTGGGCGCTCGCGGACTTCGGTCTTTGTGTGAAGCCATTTTGACTGATGCGATGTTTGATTTGCCGGGAACTGGTGAAAAAACGCTTAAAATCACAAAAGATTATGCTGAAGATAAAATAGACAGATCAACCATAAAAAAGTTAAAAGCTGTTTCATAAGTCTAAAATAAATAAAATCTAAAAAAAACTGTTTTAAAGGTAAAAATTCCTTGGACAGTTTTTTTTTGTCGGTAATAATTGTAATTTAGAAAAATAAAATTCAAAAGATAAAGACCATTGATTTCCAGAAGTACCATCGATAAAGTTTTTGAAACTGCCCGCGTTGAGGAGGTGATTGGCGAGTTTGTGCAGTTAAAAAAATCGGGCAGCAATTACAAAGGATTGAGTCCGTTTTCCGGAGAAAGAAGTCCGTCGTTCATGGTTTCTCCCGTGAAGCAAATATGGAAAGATTTCAGTTCGGGAAAAGGCGGCAACGTGGTTACTTTTTTAATGGAACAGGAACATTATTCCTATCCGGAAGCCATTCGGTTCTTGGCGAAAAAATACAATATTGAAATAGAGGAAACCGAACAAAGCAACGAACAAAAGCATCAGGCCGATGAACGAGAAAGTATGTTTATTGTTTCGGAATATGCACGCGATTATTTCCATGAAACCCTGCTTAAATCCGATCAGGGAAAAGCTATTGGCTTAAGTTATTTTAAAGAACGCGGTTTTACCAATGAAACCATTCAAAAATTTCAATTGGGATATTCTTTGAACGAGTGGGAAGCCTTTTCATCTGAAGCGTTAAATAAAGGATACAACCTCAAATATTTGGAGGCTACCGGACTTACCATTGTCAAAGACGATTTGCTTTCATCCACAGGAACCAAACAATTCGACCGTTTTAAAGGCCGCGTGATGTTTCCAATTCACAGTATGAGCGGCAGGGTTCTTGGTTTTGGAGGCAGAATTTTAGGCAACGATAAAAAAGCGGCCAAATATTTAAATTCTCCCGAAAGTGAAATTTACCACAAAGGCAATGTTTTATACGGTATTTATTATGCAAAGCAAAGCATTGCAAAAGAAGATAATTGTTATTTGGTTGAAGGTTATACCGATGTGATTTCATTTAACCAGGCAGGCATTGAAAATGTGGTTTCCTCTTCAGGAACCGCACTTTCTGAAAATCAAATTCGATTAATTAACCGACTCACAAAAAATATCACCATTCTTTTTGATGGAGATGCCGCAGGAATCAGGGCTTCGATTCGCGGAATTGACCTTATTTTAGAGCAGGGATTGAATGTAAAAGTGGTGATGTTTCCTGATGGAGATGATCCCGACAGTTTTTCCAAAAAAGTTAGCAGTCAGGAATTAAAAGAATATTTAAAACAAAATTCCAAAGATTTCATCAATTTTAAAGTGGCTTTATTGATGGAAGAAGCACAGCATGATCCTGTTAAAAAAGCCGGATTAATTAGGGATATTGTGGTCAGTATTTCTAAAATTCCCGACCGAATTCAGCGTGAAGTTTACATTCAGGAATGTTCCAGAATTATGGATATTTCCGAAAATGTACTTTTCAGTGAGCTGGCACAAATCGATAAAAAGGAAGAGAGAGATGCTTCTTCCAGGCCAATTCAAGAAAGACCAACAGAAGCGGTATTGCAAAAAACACCGCAATTCGAAAAAGTTAACGAGCTTCAAAAATATGAACGGGAAATTATAAAAATTTTATTGCTGTATGGAAATAATGAAGTGGAATTTGTCGATTTTATTGCAGAGGAAGAAGCGGAAGATGCAGAATTTCAACCTATAAAAAAGGTAAAATTCAACAATATGGTTTCAAAGGAAATCTATTTGAATTTGCATGATGATGAGGTGGAATTTACCAATGACACTTTTAAAAATATTTACTTTGAAATAATATTTCAATTAAACCAAGATGAAACTATTTCAGTGGATAAGTTGGTAAATCACGAAAATTACGAAGTGGCAAATTTGGTTACCACTATTTTAATGGATGACGAAAGGCATGTGTTAAGCAATTGGGAACGCAAAAATATTTTTATCAGGAGCAAAAAAAGTGATCTTTCAAAAATGGTGCTTGACGCCATTTACAATATGCGCAGAATTCTTATTGAACAAAAAATTAATTCACTTATTGCCGAGTTTGGTGTTGAAGAAGAAAGAGATAAAATAATGGAATCTATTGTAGATTATAACAACCTAAAAACCCGTTTGTTTGAAAGATTAAGCAGGGTGGTTTGAAAAAGTTGGAAGTCGGAAGTCGGAAGTCCGAAGCCCGAAGTTAAACGAATCAAACTTCCTTTCCTTTGGAAAGGGCCTGGGGATAGGATTTAAATCTTTTCTTCCAAAACAATGGCTCCGGCGTATTTTATTTTAACGAGATTAAGCGCCCTGTCGGCTTCCAAACGCGTTCTAAAATTTCCGGCATGTGTTTTCCACTCTGGTGTTTTGTAAATAATTTTTGTGCGATATTCAGGAAAATCAGCTTCAAAATTTCTTTTAACGGCGTAAGCTTGTGTTTCATTGCCATTATAAATTTGAATTTTAAAGACAAGAATATTTTTATTTGTTTTATTAAAAGCCTTTTTTTGTTCGATTAAGGTATTAATCTTTTCATTTTCACTTTGCGCAAATAAAGTGTTTGAACTTAAAAAAGTGGCGAAAAAAACAAAAATTATTGCTTTTATTGATAGTTTATTCATAATATTTTATATAATTTTCAAATTTATAATTTTCCTGGAAATGTAAGTGCATAAACTAGTTATTTAGAATGAATATAAATTACATTTAACACAATTTTTAGATTTTAAGTATTATTAATATATGTTACTTTTGTCAAATCCTTAAAAAAAATGATTTAAGTCATATATTAGTATATGAAAATATTGTACCAAACTAGAAAGAAAATATCTTTTTTAAATATGAAAAGTGTGAAACAACACAGTCCATTATCAAGATTAGTCACTACTGGTCTTGTTTTTCTATTCTTTTTCTCGCTTAATTTATCGGCACAAGGTGATCCAGCAAATGGAGAAAAGCTCTTTAAATCTGTATGCGCAGCCTGTCATAAATTAGATGCAAAATTAGTGGGTCCCGCTTTATTGGGGATTACCGATAAAAGAGATCAAGATTGGTTAATTGCCTGGATTAAAGACAGTCCGGGAATGATTAAGTCGGGAGATAAATTAGCAATTCAGGTTTTTGAAGAGAACAATAAATTGCCAATGACAGCGAATCCGCAACTGTCTGATCAAGATATTAAAGATATTTTAGAATATACCAAAGGCAAACCTGTTGAGGCTGTTGCTGCAGTGGCAACAGAAGCTGATCCAGGCGTAGAACGCGGTAAGCAAATTTTTAAAACAAATTGTGCCGCTTGTCACAAAATGGAAGGCAAGTTAATTGGCCCGCCGCTTTTAAAAATTGGAGACAAGTATGAAGATGCTTGGTTAAAATTATGGATAAAAGACAATGCGGCTTTAGTTGCATCGGGTGATAAATTGGCGAAAATTGCTGCTGAATATTCTCCTATTGCCATGACGCCATTTCGGCAGCTTACGGATCAGGATTTAGATGATTTATTGAAATACATGGCTGTTGGCGATGTTGCGCCTGTTGCAGCTTCAGCTTCCGCAGCAGATCAAGAAATTTTCAACAAACCGGGAATTGGCGTTTTGCCAACCCTTGCCATAACCATTGGCGCCTTATTGTTGTTGTCATTAATTATAGCGGCTGTAACCAACAGAAAAGCTGTTGAAGACGATGAAGAATCGGGAGTGAGCGTTTTAAAAACATTGATTTTCAATCCTTTCTTGCGTTTTCTTTTCATAATATTCTCTATCTTATTAGGAGCTTGGTTTTTATTTGGGTGGTTAATGCAAATTGATGTCAATGAAGGCTATCAGCCAATTCAACCAATTGTGTTTTCTCATGCAGTTCATGCGGGTGACAATAAAATTGATTGTCAGTATTGTCACTCATCAGCAAAACATAGTAAAACTTCCGGTATTCCAACGGCCAATGTATGTATGAATTGCCATAAATCAATTTCAGAATATAAAGGTGAATTGTTTGGAAATTACACCAAAGAAGATTTAGACAAAGAAATTCAAAAATTATACGATGCAGTTGGCTGGGATAAAGTAAACGTAAAATATATTGAAGGCTATGAACAAAAACCTATTGAATGGGTTAGAATTCATAATTTGGCCGATTTTGCTTACTACAACCACGCCCAACACGTAACGGTTGCCGGTGTTGCTTGTCAAACTTGTCACGGTCCTGTTGAAACAATGCACGACATGAAACAATTTTCGCCGTTAACAATGGGATGGTGTATTGATTGCCACAGAGCAACAGAAGTGGATTTAACTAAAAATGGCTATTATAAAAATATTCATGACCAGTTGTCTAAAAAATACGGTGTAGAAAAAGTGACTGCCGCCCAAATGGGAGGATTAGAATGTGCTAAATGTCACTATTAATATTAATTACGAAGTAAATAACCAAATATAAAATGGCATCAAACAAAAAATACTGGAAAAGTGTTGAAGAGCTAAATGAAAATAGCGCTATTGTTGATACGTTAAAACATAATGAGTTTCCTGAAGAAATTCCGATGGATATGTTTTTAGGAGATAAAAAAACCTTGGAAGCTTCATCAACAACACGTAGAGACTTTTTAAAGTATGTTGGATTCACAACTGCCGCGGTAACTTTAGCTTCTTGCGAAGGTCCCGTTGTAAAATCAATTCCTTATATCATTAAACCCAATGATATCATTCCGGGTGTTGCGGAATATTATGCAACTACCATCGCTGACGGTTTTGATTTCGCGAATGTTTTGGTAAAAGTTAGAGAAGGTCGCCCAATAAAAATTGAACCGAATAAAGAGGCGAATGGAGCCACAAATGCACGTGTGCAAGCTTCAGTACTTTCATTGTACGACAGCCTTCGATTAAAAGGTCCTAAAGCCAATGGCGCTGAAATTTCTTGGAATGAAGCCGACCAACAAATTATTGCAAAATTAAATGAGGTTAAAGCAGCAGGTTTGCCAATAGCGGTTTTAACCGGAACTAGCGCAAGTCCTTCAACCAAAAAATTGATTGCCAAATTAAATGAAACTTTTGAAAATGTAGCTCACGTTGAATATGATGCAGTTTCAGAATCTGCGGCATTGGATGCTTTTGAATTGATGTATAGCACTAGAGCATTACCAGATTATAATCTTGAAAAAGCAGAAGTAATTGTTTCGATTGGTGCAGATTTCTTAGGAAATTGGCAAGGTGGCGGCTTTGAATCCCGCTATTCAAAAGGACGGATTCCAACCAACGGAAAAATGTCGCGCCACATTCAGTTTGAATCAAATATGTCTTTATCAGGCGCCAATGCCGATAAGCGTATCATGGTAAAACCATCTGAGCAAAATCAAACTCTTATAAAATTATACCAAGCAGTTGTAAATGGTGTTGTTCCAACTGAAGCAACTCCTTTAAATGTTGCCATTCAAAATGCAGCAGCACAACTTAAAACAGCCGGAAGTAAAGGGGTAGTTTTAACAGGTATTCAGGATAAAAACGCACAAATCCTTGCTTTGGCAATCAATAAAGCTTTGAACAGCGAAGTTTTAGAAGTTAGCACAACCAAAAATATAAGAAAAGGAAATGATGCTGATGTTGCACAATTAATTACCGATATGAATGAAGGTAAAATTGGCGCAGTCATTATTTACAATTCAAATCCGGTTTACACCTTGCCAAATGCTTCAGCTTTTGTTGAAGGATTGAAAAAAGTGAAATTATCGGTTGCATTTTCTATGCAGGACAATGAAACTGCAAATGCGGTTCAATATACCTTGGCCACACCTCATTATTTAGAGTCTTGGGGCGATGTTGAAATAAAAAAAGGACAATACAGCTTAATTCAGCCAACCATTAAAACATTGTTTAATACGCGTCAGTTTCAAGACAGTTTATTGGCTTGGACAGGCAGTACGGCAACTTATTATGATTTCTTAAAAGAAACTTGGAATGTTGAAATTTTGGGCGGCAAATCTTGGAATCAAGCGTTGCACGATGGCGTTTTTACTTCTGATGCAGCTCAAAGCGGCGCAATTTCACTGGAGGTTGATGTTGAGACTGCAGCTACTGAATTAGAAGCAGTAAAAGGCAGTGATTTAGAATTGGAACTTTATGTAAAAATAGGTTTGGGTGATGGTCAAATGGCCAACAATCCTTGGTTACAGGAATTTCCGGATCCAATCACAAGAACTTCTTGGGATAACTATTTAACGATGTCGAAAGCTGATGCCGTGGCTTTGGGCGCAGTTAATAATTATGTTGCAAACGGTGCATTAAACGGAAGTTTGGTGGAACTGACCGTAAATGGCGTTTCAGAAATATTACCGGTTTTTATTCAGCCGGGACAAGCAAAAGGATCTTTAGGTCTGGCACTTGGATATGGCAGAAAACAAGGAATGAAAGCAGAGATGCAAACGGGTAAAAATGCTTATAAATTTTATAAAGACTTTAATAATTTTCAGCCAAATGTAACTTTAAAATTGGCTGCAGGCGAACATGAATTTGCTTGTGTTCAATTGCAAAATACCTTAATGGGCCGAGGCGACATTATTAAAGAAACCACTTTGGAAACGTATAATGATACTTCAATTGACCCAAAACACACATGGAATAAATCGCCAAAAGTGTCTTTAGATCATAAAGAGGTTGAAGCATCATCGGTTGATTTATGGGAATCATTTGACAGAACCGTAGGTCATCATTTCAACCTTTCCATAGATTTAAATACTTGTACAGGTTGTGGCGCTTGTGTTATTGCTTGCCACGCCGAAAATAATGTTCCTGTTGTTGGAAAAGACGAAATCAGACGTTCTCGAGATATGCACTGGTTGCGTATCGACCGTTATTATTCTCACGAAGAAAATTTTGCCGGTGACAATGAAGTAAAAGACAACGGTAAAGGAGCAATGGGCTTCAAAAAAGCGATGGATGCTTTGGAAGATCCTTCCGAAAATCCGTCAGTTTCTTTCCAACCGGTAATGTGTCAGCATTGTAACCACGCGCCTTGCGAAACAGTTTGTCCGGTAGCGGCAACTTCACATGGTCGTCAGGGTCAAAATCAAATGGCGTATAACCGATGTGTCGGAACGCGTTACTGTGCAAATAACTGTCCTTATAAAGTGCGTCGATTTAACTGGTTTGAATATCCAAACAACAGCAAATTCGATTACAATATGAACGATGATTTAGGCAAAATGGTGTTAAATCCAGATGTTGTGGTTCGTTCAAGAGGGGTTATGGAAAAATGCTCTATGTGTATTCAAATGACTCAGGCAACCATCTTAAAAGCAAAGGAAGAAGGCAGACCAGTAAACACAAATGAGTTTGAAACTGCTTGTTCAAATGCTTGTTCAGCCGGAGCAATGGTTTTTGGTGATATCAATAAGCAAGAAGATACTGTAAAAAGTTTGGCCGAAGATAAAAGAGCCTATCACTTATTGGAGTTCATTGGCACAAAACCAAATGTTGTTTATCATGTGAAAGTGAGAAACATTCAAGAAGCATAAAAAGAATATTAATAGATTATAATTAAATTAGAATTATGTCGTCTCATTACGAAGCACCTATTAGAAGACCTTTAATTGATGGAGATAAAAGTTACCATGACATTTCTGTTGATGTAGCCGCTCCAGTTGAAGGTAAAGCAATTAAATTATGGTGGATAGCTTTTTCAATCGCGCTTACGGCATTCCTTTGGGGTATTGGTTGTATTGTTTACACCATAGGGACAGGAATTGGCGTTTGGGGATTAAATAAAACTGTTGGCTGGGCTTGGGATATCACTAACTTTGTTTGGTGGGTAGGTATTGGTCACGCCGGTACGTTAATTTCTGCCGTATTGTTATTGTTTCGCCAAAAATGGAGAATGGGGATCAACCGTTCTGCAGAAGCGATGACTATTTTTTCCGTTATTCAAGCGGGTTTGTTTCCTGTTATTCATATGGGTCGTGTTTGGAATGCGCATTTTGTATTGCCATTGCCAAACCAATTTGGAACACTTTGGACCAACTTTAACTCCCCTTTGTTATGGGACGTTTTTGCGATTTCAACGTATTTATCGGTTTCATTGGTGTTTTGGTGGACAGGTTTATTGCCTGATTTTGCGATGTTACGTGACAGGGCAATCAGACCTTTTCAAAAGAAAATATATGGTTTGTTAAGTTTTGGATGGACAGGCAGGGCCAAAGACTGGCAACGTTTTGAAGAAGTTTCATTGGTATTGGCCGGTTTGGCAACACCTTTGGTGCTTTCTGTACACACCATTGTATCCTTTGACTTTGCTACTTCAGTAATTCCGGGATGGCATACCACTATTTTCCCTCCTTATTTTGTTGCGGGTGCGGTTTTCTCCGGATTTGCCATGGTGAACACTTTGTTGATCATTATGAGAAAAGTGTCAAATCTTGAAGCATATATTACAGAACAACATATTGAATTGATGAACATTGTAATTATGATTACAGGTTCCATCGTTGGTTGTGCCTACATCACCGAATTATTTATTGCCTGGTATTCAGGTGTGGAATATGAACAATATGCATTTTTAAATAGAGCAACCGGTCCTTACTGGTGGGCCTATTTATTTATGATGAGCTGTAACGTATTTTCACCACAATTTATGTGGTTTAAAAGATTAAGAACAAGCATCACCTTCTCTTTCATCATTTCCATAGTTGTAAACATTGGAATGTGGTTTGAACGTTTTGTGATTATTGTAACTTCATTGCACAGAGATTATTTACCTTCATCTTGGACGATGTTTTCGCCAACATTTGTGGATATTGGAATTTTTATTGGCACCATCGGTTTCTTTTTTGTGCTGTTCCTATTATACGCAAGAACATTCCCTGTGATTGCGCAAGCAGAGGTTAAATCTATTTTGAAGGCATCAGGTGAAAAATATAAAAAATTAAGAGACGGAAATCATGAGTAATAAAGTAGTTCAAGCAATGTATAATGATGATGATATCCTTATGGATGCCGTAAAAGAAGTGCGTGCGGCAAATTATCATATTGAAGAGGTTTATACGCCATTCCCGGTTCACGGACTAGACAAAGCGATGGGATTAAAAGGCACACGAATCGCAATTACCGCTTTTATGTATGGTTGTGTAGGTTTGGTATTTTCCGTTTGGATGATGAATTATATGATGATAGAGCAATGGCCGCAAGATATTGGCGGAAAACCAAGCTTTGCATTTGTTCAAAATATGCCGGCATTTGTGCCTATTATGTTTGAGATGACCGTATTTTTTGCAGCGCATTTAATGGTAATCACCTTTTATATGCGAAGCAGATTATGGCCATTTAAAGAAGCTGAAAATCCTGATCCAAGAACAACCGATGATATGTTTGTGATGGAAGTGATTGTTGACGGAAATGAAGCCGAACTGATCGCATTTCTGGAAAAAACAGGAACTGTAGAAATTAAAGTAACTGAAAAGCATTAATTAAAATGAAGAACATTTTAAAAATAACAATAGCCTTGGCTTTTTTATTCACCCTTTCATCTTGTTGGTTGGATAAAACAAAGCCAAATTACCAATATATGCCAGATATGTATAAATCGGTAGGCTACGATACCTATTCGGTAAATCCAAATTTTGGTGATGGAAGAACTTCTCAGCCACCTGTCGAAGGAACTATTTCTCGCGGAAAAGTGCCTTACGATTATCCAAATACACAAGAAGGCTATGATGCCGCTCTATTAAATCTGAAAAATCCATTGGAAGTAAATGAGGCAAATTTGGAAAACGGTAAAGCAATGTATACCATTTATTGCATTTCTTGTCACGGCGCTTCAGGTGCTGGCGATGGCGAATTGGTAAAAAGAGACAAATTTTTAGGCGTTCCTAATTACAAGGACAGGCCAATTACGGAAGGAAGTATTTACCACGTAATCATGCACGGAAGAAACTTAATGGGTTCACATTCAGGTCAGTTAACAGCTAAAGAACGTTGGCAAGTGACCATGTATGTGCAACAGCTTAGAAACGAACTATTAAAATAACACTTTTACTAAGATAGAATTTAAAAATATGTATACCTTTTCAAGTAAATTAAAAACATTATCATTAGCATTAATGATTATTGGACTTTTAGGAGTTGGTTATGGATTTTTATCTGCACCTGCATCAGTAGATGAAGTTAAAGTGCTATTGCAAGAAAGTCATAACGCACATGGCGAAGTTGTCGCAGCTGCCGATCACGGTACTGCAGAAAGCGGTGATGCTGCGCAATCTGAAGATGCTCATGCCGAACACGTGTATCATTTATTAAAAAACAAACCTTGGTCGGCGCTATACGTGGCCTTGTTTTTCTTTTTTATGATTTCATTGGGAACCTTGGCGTTTTATGCGATACAACATGTGTCACAAGCCGGTTGGTCAGTAGTTTTGTTTAGGGTAATGGAAGGAATTACGGCGTATTTGCCTGTTGGCGGTGTGTTGTTATTTGTATTTTTTGTCCTTTCAGCCACACAAAATCATTTATTTACTTGGATGGATCCTGAAGTTGTTGCAAATGATGTGCTAATCCAAAATAAAGCAGGCTATTTAAATGTGCCATTCTTTTTAGGAAGAGCTGCCATTTATATTCTAGGTTGGGTTTTGTATCGCAATTATGCAAGAAAAATGACCCTTGCGCAAGATGCTTCAACAGACCTGAGCAATTACAGAAAATTGTTTAAAAGCTCAGCGGCATTTTTGGTGTTTTTCCTGGTTACGGAATCCATGATGTCTTGGGACTGGATTATGTCTTTAGATCCGCATTGGTTTAGTACCTTATTTGGCTGGTACGTTTTTTCAAGTTTAATTGTATCTGCCATCACAACAATCGCTTTGGTTTCTATATATTTAAAAGGAAAAGGATATTTGGAATTTGTAAACAACAGTCATTTACACGATTTGGCTAAGTTTATGTTCGGATTCAGTATTTTTTGGGCTTATTTATGGTTTTCGCAGTTTATGTTGATTTGGTATGCAAATATCCCTGAAGAAGTAACTTATTTTGTGACCAGATTCAACGATTATAAAGTTCCATTTTTAGGAATGGTGGTTTTAAACTTTGTTTTCCCGTTATTAATTTTAATGAATAGCGACTTTAAACGTGTGCCTTGGTTTATTGTAACTGCGGGTATTATTGTTTTAATAGGACATTATATTGATATTTTTGTGATGATTATGCCAGCTACAGTTGGTGACCAATGGTTTTTTGGCATCTCTGAAATTAGCTCAGTATTGCTTGTTTTAGGTATTTTTATTTATGTTGTTTTTAATGCAATGACAAAAGCACCATTATTGGCAAAAGGCAGCCCATTCATAAAAGAAAGTGAACATTTTCATTATTAAATTCATAAAAGGCACATAGAAAAGAGTCCTGAATATTTTTTCTTCAGGATTTTTTTTATATTTGGCAACACGATAACTACTAGCTTAAAAAATATGACAGCATTATTTTATATTTTACTCGCAATCGTAATAGGAATTGCAATTTGGCAAATAATAAGTATTTTTAATTTGAAAGGGGCTATTGCCACTGAAAAGGATAACAATACCCAAGGAATTTTATTTGCAGTTTTTGGCGTTTTCTTTTATGGATTGATGATATTTTCATTTTGGAAATATTCCGTAATTCTACTGCCTGAATCAGCTTCTTCTGAAGGTGCTCGTATTGATAATTTGTATATGGTAACGATGGTTCTCATTTTATTTGTACAAGCAATAACCCAGTTTTTACTATTCTATTTCGCATTTAAATACCGTGGAATTAAAGGAAGAAAAGCATTATTTTATGCCGACAGCCATAAATTGGAAATGATTTGGACCATTGTTCCGGCTGTTGTTCTTGCCGGTTTGGTGCTTTACGGACTTTCAGTTTGGAATGATGTTATGGATGCCTCTGATGCCGAAAATCCTTTAATTGTTGAAGTATATGCCAAACAATTTCAATGGGAAGCACGTTATGCCGGTAGCGACAATGAATTGGGAAGAGCAAATGTGCGCAACATAAAAGGAATCAATACAATGGGCGTTGATATGACCGATAAAAACGCAATCGATGATATTCCAACCAGAGAATTGCGTTTGCCAAAAGGGCGACAAGTGATTTTTAAATTTCGTTCCCAAGACGTTTTGCATTCAGCCTATATGCCTCATTTTAGGGCGCAAATGAATTGCGTTCCAGGAATGGTAACCCAGTTTTCTTTTACGCCAAACATGACAACCGAAGAAATGAGGGCAAATGAAAAAACAATGGCAAAAGTTGAAGGCATCAATAAAATCAGGGCGGAAAAAGGAGAAGATCCTTACGAATTTGATTATTTATTGCTTTGCAACAAAATTTGCGGCTCCTCGCATTACAATATGCAAATGAAAATAATTGTGCAGGAAGAAGCAGATTTTAACAATTGGTTGAGCACTCAAAAAACGATTGCTGAAGTTGTACAAGAATAATTAACTACTACACTACTAAAAAATAGATAAATATGTCAGATCATCACCACAAAGAAACATTTATTACAAAATACGTTTTTAGTACTGACCATAAAATGATTTCAAAACAGTATTTGGTTACTGGAATTTTTATGGGAATTATTGGGGTATTTATGTCTATGATGTTCCGATTGCAAATTGCTTGGCCAGATACTTCTTTTAGTATTATCGAAGCTTTTTTAGGTCGCCACCAAGACGGAGGCGTAATGTCGCCAGATATTTATTTGGCATTGGTCACTATCCACGGTACCATCATGGTTTTCTTCGTTTTAACAGCTGGTTTAAGCGGAACTTTCAGTAACTTATTAATTCCGTTGCAAATTGGCGCACGTGATATGGCCTCCGGATTTTTAAATATGATTTCCTATTGGCTGTTCTTTTTATCGAGTGTAATTATGGTTATTTCACTTTTTGTGGAAGCGGGCCCAGCATCAGCAGGTTGGACCATTTATCCGCCTTTAAGTGCTTTGCCGCAAGCCATCCCGGGATCTGGAATGGGAATGACACTTTGGTTAATTTCTATGGCAATATTTATTGCTTCCTCTTTAATGGGCGCATTAAATTATATTGTAACGGTGCTTAATTTAAGAACGGTTGGAATGACAATGACCAGATTGCCATTGACAATTTGGGCGTTTTTTGTGACTGCTATTATTGGAGTGGTTTCATTTCCTGTTTTGCTTTCCGCTGCATTACTGTTAATTTTCGACAGAAGTTTTGGTACATCATTTTTCTTATCAGATATATTTATTCAAGGGGAAGTTTTACATTATCAAGGAGGCTCTCCGGTATTGTTCGAACATTTATTTTGGTTCTTGGGTCATCCCGAAGTGTATATTGTAATATTGCCGGCAATGGGTATCGTTTCTGAAATTATGGCTTGTAATTCCAGAAAACCTATTTTTGGATATCGAGCAATGATTGGTTCAATAATCGCGATCGCATTTTTATCGACAATTGTTTGGGGACACCATATGTTTGTTTCTGGAATGAATCCGTTTCTGGGATCGGTATTTACATTTACCACTTTATTAATTGCAATTCCATCCGCAGTAAAAGCCTTTAACTGGATTACGACATTGTGGAAAGGAAATCTCCAAATGAATCCGGCTATGTTATTTTCTATTGGCTTTGTGTCTACATTTATTTCTGGAGGATTAACCGGATTGGTGCTTGGCGACAGTGCGCTGGATATTAACGTACACGACACCTACTTTGTGGTAGCCCATTTTCATTTGGTAATGGGTGTGTCTGCAATCTATGGAATGTTTGCGGGGGTTTATCATTGGTTTCCTAAAATGTATGGAAGAATGATGAACAAAGTTTTGGGTTATTGGCACTTCTGGATAACAGTAATCGCAGCTTATGGGGTATTTTTCCCAATGCATTTTGTTGGATTGGCAGGATTACCGCGAAGATATTATGCCAACACCGCGTTTCCTTTATTTGATGATGTGGCCGATGTAAATATTGTAATCACTTTATTTGCTATTTTAGGAGGTGCAGCACAACTGATTTTCTTGACAAACTTTTTTATCAGTATTTATAAAGGAAAAAAAGCAGAACAAAATCCTTGGAAAGCAAATACTTTGGAATGGACAACGCCTGTTGAACATATTCACGGAAACTGGCCGGGAGAAATACCAGCAGTTCATCGCTGGCCTTATGATTACAGCAAACCCGGACATGAAGAAGATTATGTGTCCCAAATTACGCCTTTAAAGGAAGGTGAAGAGGAGTCCTAAATATTATAAAACATTTTAAATGAAATTCTCAGCAAATATTCTTTAACGGAATAGGTGCTGGGAATTTTAATTTTTACAACTTGAAACTTGAAACCAGAAACTTGTGTTAAAGTCTTCCGTCTTCCGTCTTCCGTCCTCCGTCTTCCGTCCTCCGTCTTCCGTCTTCCGTCTTCCGTCTTCGGTCTTCAGTCATTTTAATTTTTAATTTTAATTTTTCAATTATTAATTCTTTGACTTCGTTATCTTTGTTTTTATGAACGAAAACTTGAATCCTGATAAAAACACTTCTTCTCCTGAAGACTTGGAAGTTGAAAAAAAATTGCGCCCCTTATCATTTGATGATTTTACGGGTCAGGAACAAGTGATTGACAATCTGAAAGTTTTTGTGAAAGCAGCGAACTTAAGAAACGAGGCTTTAGACCATACGTTGTTTCACGGTCCTCCCGGACTTGGAAAAACCACTTTGGCGCATATTCTGGCAAATGAATTAAACGTCGGACTTAAAATTACTTCAGGTCCTGTTTTGGATAAACCCGGAGATTTGGCCGGATTACTTACCAATTTAAGTGAAAGAGATGTGTTGTTTATTGATGAAATTCATCGATTAAGTCCAATTGTGGAAGAATATTTATATTCGGCCATGGAGGATTATCGGATTGATATTATGATTGAATCCGGCCCAAACGCACGAACCGTTCAAATAGATTTAGAACCTTTCACCTTAATTGGCGCCACCACACGATCGGGTTTGTTAACAGCGCCAATGCGCGCGCGTTTTGGAATTAGCAGCCGTTTGCAATATTACAATACCGAATTGTTGACCACCATTGTGCAACGTAGCGCCATCATTTTAAAAGTTCCCATTTCCATGGAATCGGCTATCGAAATCGCTGGAAGAAGCAGGGGAACACCTAGAATTGCAAATGCTTTGTTAAGAAGAGTTAGAGATTTTGCCCAAATAAAAGGAAACGGAAAAATTAGTATTGAAATCGCCAAATATGCGTTGAACGCCTTAAATGTTGATGCACATGGGTTGGATGAAATGGACAATAAAATTTTGACCACCATCATTGACAAGTTCAAAGGAGGTCCGGTTGGTATTAGCACCATAGCAACTGCAGTTGGTGAAAATACAGAAACCATAGAGGAAGTTTACGAACCTTTTTTGATTCAGGAAGGTTTTATTATGAGAACGCCACGAGGTAGAGAAGTAACGGAACTTGCTTACAAACATTTAGGCCGAATAAAAGGAAATATTCAGGGAGGTTTATTTTAATATTTTTTTTGTGATACAAATCACAAAACTAAAAATTGTTCAGTGTACTTTTGTTTGAGTAAAAATTCGAATCTTATTGGCTATGGGTTTAAAAAAAATATTTCCTTTTTTAATTTGGCTGCCTTTAGTAAAAAGCACTTGGAAAGATGATTTAATTGCGGGTATTACAGGAACAATTATTGTGATTCCACAAGCTGTCGCTTTTGCTATGATTGCCGGTTTACCACCAATTTATGGTTTTTATACAGCGATGATTACGCCAATAATTGCAGCCTTGTTTGGTTCTTCTTATCATTTAATTTCAGGGCCTACCACGGCAATTTCAATTGTGGTTTATTCAACCTTAATAAAATTTGTAAATCCGGAAACTGATCTTGAAGGTTTTATTTCTTTGGCGCTTGTCCTTACTTTTTTAGCGGGCCTTTTCCAATTTGCTATGGGCTTAATGCGTATGGGGAAATTGGTAAATTTTGTTTCGCATTCCGTAATTATTGGTTTCACGGCCGGTGCTGGTATTTTAATAGCGGTTAAACAACTGAGGCACGTTTTTGGGATTAAAGTTCCTCAAGGAAGTGCAATTCCCGAAATTTTAAGCTATATCATCGGCCATATTTCAGAAACCAATTGGTATGTATTCATTGTTGCCATTGGAACTTTAATTATCGCCTTAACAATAAAATTATTAATAAAACCCTTGGCAAGATATTATATGTTAATTGCCATGCTTCTGGGAAGTGTCATCGCCATTTTATTGGGAGGAAGTGCCAATGGCATTGAAACGGTTGGTCACATACCTTCTAATTTACCGCCATTTAGAATTCCGGAGTTGACATACACAAACATCAGGGCGCTAAGTTCTGGCGCTATGATATTGGCTTTGTTAGGTTTAATTGAAGCGGTTGCGATAGGAAAATCAATTGCATTGCACACACATCAAAAAATAGATGGGGACCAGGAATTTATCGGACAAGGTTTGTCAAATTTTGTGGCAAGTTTTTTCTCAAGTTATGCCGGTTCAGGCTCTTTTACGCGTTCTGGCGTAAATTATCAGGCTGGCGCAAAAACGCCCATGTCGTCAATATTTGCCTCTATTTTTTTAATGGTAGTTCTTTTGTTGTTTGCCAATTACGCATCCTACCTGCCAAAAGCGGCCATGGGCGGCATTATATTGCTGGTAGGTTATAATTTGATCGATTTTCACCACATAAAACAAGTGTATATCAGCAGTGGCCGTGAATTAATTATCCTGTCCATTACGCTATTGGGCACCTTGTTTTTTGATTTGGAGTTTGCGTTACTTGCCGGAATAATCGCTTCTTTTTATTTTTATATGGAGCGAACATCTAAACCAAACATTGCCGTATTGGGCTTAAATGCTGAAAACAGATTGGTGAATATGATAAGAGATGAAAATGCTAAGGAGTGCTCTAACATAAAAATTATTAGGATTGACGGATCTTTGTATTTTGGGTCTATCGAAAAGATTTCCGATTATTTGGATCATTTATATAAAGAAAATAAAATTCAGCATGTTTTAATTTCTGCTGAAAGCATTAATTTTATTGATTTGGCGGCTGCTGAATGGCTTTCGAATGAAATAATTAATTGGCAAAAAAACCGTGGCGGAATCTATATTTCGGGATTAAAAATTGTCAGTCAGGATGTGCTTAGAAAAGGTGGATTTATCAACAGAATTGGTGAAAATATTTTTTTCAAGGATAATAAATCGGCAATTACAGCGATACATAAAAAATTAGACAAGCCTTGCGAAGTAAAAGCATTTGAAGAATGTAAGTAAGTTTTTACTTTTTTACACATTAAATCACGCAGTTTATTTTAAGATAAAAATGAATTATAAAAAGATTTTTCCAATTTTAGATTGGTTGCCAAACTATAAAAAGGAATTTTTTAAAAACGATTTGGGTGCCGGCTTAGCTGTTGGGATTATGCTGATTCCTCAAGGAATTGCCTATGCAATGATTGCTGGATTGCCTCCAATTTACGGATTGTATACTGCCATGATTCCGCAAATGGTATATGCTATTTTTGGAACTTCCCGCCAGTTATCAGTTGGTCCTGTGGCCATGGACTCACTTATTGTGGCGTCGGGTGTTGCAACCTTGGCAGAAATTGGCACGGAACATTTTATCGAATTTGCCATTCTTTTGGCTTTTATGATGGGTGTTTTGCAGGTGCTATTCGGTATTTTTAAATTGGGATTTCTGGTTAATTTTTTGTCAAGACCCGTTATTAGCGGATTCACTTCAGCAGCGGCATTAATTATTGCGTTGAGCCAGTTAAAACATTTGATGGGAGTTGATATTCAGCGAAATAACAAAATACATGGTTTGGTGCTTGATGCTCTTGAACATTTAAAAGACATCAACTTAATCACCTTGGCTATTGGCATCATTTCAATACTGATTTTGGTTTTTTTTAAGCAGTTTTCTAAAAAAATACCTGCCGCATTGGTGGTGGTGGTGTTGGGGATTGTCATAGTCAAATTTTTTAATTTGGATCAAATCGGCGTCAAAATAGTGGGAGATATTCCAAGCGGATTGCCAAATTTTATAGTTCCTTCGTTTGAAAAACAAACGCTCATTAATTTATTTCCAATTGCGTTAACGTTATCTTTTATAGGTTTTTTGGAAGCAATATCCGTTGCTAAAGCCATTGAACTAAAGCACAATGATTATAAAGTGATTCCCAATCAAGAATTAATTGCGTTGGGAATGGGAAATATTGTGGGCTCATTTTTTCAAACATATCCGGCAACGGGCGGTTTTTCAAGAACTGCGGTGAACAATCAGGCAGGCGCTAAAACACCTATGGCTGCAATAATTTCAGGAACTGTGGTTGGACTAACCTTATTGTTTTTTACGCCTCTTTTTTACTATTTGCCCGAGGCTGTGTTGGCCGCAATAATTATAGTAGCCGTTTTTGGGTTGTTAGACTTTTCGGTTCCAAAACAATTGCTGAAATATTCAAAAAGAGAGCTTGTAATTTTAAATGTCACACTTTTAATTACGGCAACTGTTGGCATAAAAGAAGGTATTTTTGTCGGAGTTATCTTGTCGTTGGGCATGTTGATTTATACAACCACCAAACCGCATATCGCGATTTTGGGCAGAATTCCAGACACCCATTTTTACAGGAACATCAAAAGGTTTGAAGGATTGCTGATCACTTCCGAAGAAATTTTAATCGTACGTTTTGACGCACAGCTATTTTTTGCCAATGTGCAATATTTTAAAGATAAATTGGAAACCTCCGTAGCAGGAAAAGGAAAAAAATTAAAATTAATAATTATTGATGGGGAAAGCATCAATAGTATAGACAGCTCTGGGGTATATATGTTAAATGAAGTGATCACCAAGTATAGAAGTATGAATATAGATATCACATTTACCGGAATGAAGGGACCAGTTCGCGATGTGCTGGAAAAAAGTGGCATTATTGAAAAAATAGGTTATCAAAATTGTTTTTTAAGTATTCAGGAAGCGGTTGATGCTTTTGAAGAAGGAAAAAAGAGCAAGGAGACAGGAATCAAATTTTCCGATTACATAAAACAGACGAATAGTTAATATTTTGAAAATATCTTCAATTAAGTGATCAAGATTACAAAAAGAATATTATTCATCTTGTAATTTTGAGAATCAAGAATTAATTTTAATTAAATAAAAGTCAATCGATTATGAAAGTAGAACAATTGTTTACAGGATGCTTGGCGGAAATGGCTTACTACATCCATTCCAAAGGAGAAGCCGCAATTATTGATCCTTTAAGAGAAACAGAACCATATATAGAAATGGCGAAAGCTGATGGAGTTAAAATTAAATATGTGTTTTTAACCCACTTTCATGCCGATTTTGTATCAGGTCAAGTTGATTTAGCAAAAAAAACTGGGGCAACCATTGTTTTCGGTCCAAATGCAAACCCGAATTATAATATACACCAAGGAAAAGATGGTGAAACTTTTAAAATAGGAGATATTACCCTGAAGTTATTACACACTCCAGGGCATACTATGGAATCATCTTCTTATTTGTTTATTGATAAGGACGGTAATACGCCTTATGTATTTACAGGAGATTGTTTGTTTATTGGGGATGTTGGGAGACCAGATTTAGCCGTAAAATCTGAGCTGACACAAGATGATTTAGCAGGTCATTTATATGATTCTTTACGAAACAAAATAATGCCGTTGCCAGATGATACTATTGTATATCCTAATCATGGGGCTGGCTCCGCCTGCGGAAAGAATATGAGCTCAGAAACTTTTGATACGTTAGGGAATCAAAAGAAAACAAACTATGCTTTAAGAGCAGATATGACAAAAGAAGAGTTTATTAAAGAAGTAACTACCGGTTTAAAACCAGCACCACAATACTTTGGAAACAATGTACGGATGAATAAAGGCATTAATACAAGTATTGATGAAATATTGAAAAGAGGTACCGCACCTATTGATGCCGATACTTTTAAAGAAATGAGTGAGCAGAAAGATATTTTAGTGATAGACACGCGTACAAAAGAAATTTATGCTGAGGAAGGAACTGTTCCTGGAGCTTGGTATATTGGTGTTGAAGGTGGTTTTGCACCTTGGGTTGGCGCTTTAGTTAAGGATATCAATCAAAAAATAATTTTTATTGCTGAAGAAGGTAGAGAGCAAGAAGTTGTAATTCGTCTTTCTCGAGTTGGCTACGATAATACCCTAGGGTATTTGCGTGGCGGTATTCATTCTTGGAAAGCCTCAGGGCATAAAGTTGATAAAATTGGCTCCATATCAGCAACCCAATTTGCCAATAAATTGAAGAAAGGAAATATTGTGGCCATTGATGTTAGAAAAGAATCTGAATATCTTTCGGAACATGTGGTTGGTGTTGAAAATTTTCCGTTAGATTTTATTCACTCAAATTTTGCTGAAATAAAATCAGACAAAGAATATGTTTTGCATTGCGCCAGCGGCTATCGTTCGCTTATTGCAGCCTCCATTTTTCAGGCAAATGGCGTAAAAAACGTAACAGATGTTAGAGGTGGTTTTAATGACATAAAATATACTGGCGTTAGTCTTACCGATTATGTTTGCCCAACAACTTTGCTATAAATAATCTTTTTTAATTTAATTTATGAGGGGAGGTTTTTACCTCCCCCTTTTTATTATATTAGGGTAACTTTGGTTACTGCTAAAATTTAATCGTAACTTTACTTTTGTAAAAAATCAAAAACAAATGAAAACTACTTTAAAACTATCATTTTTGGTACTTATAACCATTTTAGGAATAAGCTGCAATACCAAATCTCAATCACAGTCTGAGGCAATTAAAGTTCTAACGCCAACTGAATTTAAAGAAAAATCGGCAAATCAAACGATTATTGATATTAGAACACCCCAGGAATTTAATCAGGGTCATATTGAAGGTGCCATAAATATCAATTTTTACGACAGTAATTTTATGGACCAAATTGCAAAATACGATAAAAATCAGCCGATATTTATTTATTGCCGATCGGGAAACAGAACGTCGCCAGCTTCAAGAAAAATGGCGGATTTTGGATTTACACAGATCAATGATTTGGAGGGCGGAATTCTATATTGGTTAAAAAACAACAATGAAACTGTAAAATAGCACTTATGAAAAATTTATTGATGATACTGGTTTTTATGGCGATGGCATCTTGTGGCAATTCGCTTACAGATAAAGAAAAGCAAGAATATGCCGCTAAAGGAAATGAAATTTCGCAAGCTACCTTTAAAGCCTTAAGCGAAAAGTTGACGGAACAAATGAAATTGGGCGGTCCAGCGCAGGCAATACCTTTTTGCAATGTTGAGGCCATGCCGCTTACCAAGCAATTGTCTGATCAATATAATGTAACCATAAAACGCACTTCCGATAAATTAAGAAATCAGGAAAATAAACCTTCAAAAAGGGAACAGGAAATCATTAATAATTATCATAAATTAATTTCAGAAAAAAAAGATATTACGCCAATTATAGAAGTTGACAATAATAATAACAAACATTATTATGCGCCAATTATTTTAAAGGCAAATTGTTTGGCTTGCCACGGAAAAGTAGATGAATTTGTGTCGGTGAAAACCGATTCAATCATAAAATCGCTTTATCCTAATGACAAAGCTGTTGGATATAATGAAGGTGATTTAAGGGGGATTTGGAGTATTGAATTTAAAAAATAATCAATATGGCAAAAGTTGTTGTTTTAGGCGCAGGAATTTCTGGCCACACTGCCGTTTCTTATTTAAGCAGGCATCTTAAAGGAAAACATGAAGTTATCATGGTTTCACCCAACAGTAATTTTCAATGGATTCCGTCAAATATTTGGGTTGGCGTTGGATTGATGACCCCAGAACAAGTCAAGTTTGAATTGGCTCCAGTTTATAAAAAATTAGGTATTGTCTATAAACAAGCCATGGCTGTGTCCATTCATCCCGAAGGTGACGCTGAAAACGAAAAAGGTTTTGTGACCATAAAATATGTATCGGAAAATGAGAAAGGAAATGAAGAAAAAGTGACGTATGATTATCTCATAAATGCCACAGGCCCAAAACTTAATTTTGAAGCAACGGAAGGTTTAGGTCCGCATAAATTTACGGAATCAGTTTGCACCTATGACCATGCTTCGCATTCTTGGGTTAAACTTCAGGAGTCGTTAAAAAAGATGGAAAATGGAGAAAAACAAACTTTTTTAATTGGTACTGGCCATGCAATGGCTACCTGCCAAGGTGCGGCATTTGAATATATTTTAAACGTTGCTTTTGAAATCAAGAAACGTAAATTGGCGCATTTGGCCGATTTATGGTGGATTACCAACGAATATGAATTGGGTGATTTTGGAATGGGCGGTGCCTTCATAAAAAGAAATGGCTATATAACACCAACAAAAATATTTACGGAATCTATCTTAAAAGAATACGGCGTAAATTGGATAAAAAGAGCCGGAGTCACAAAAGTTGAAAAAGGAAAAGTTTATTATGAAGATTTAAATGGGGAATTTCATACCAAAGAATTTGATTTTGCTATGTTAATTCCAGGTTTTGCAGGTGCGGGAATGAAAGCTTATAATAAAAACAATGAAGATATAAGCGCAGAAGTATTTGTTGCAAACGGCATGATGAAAGTAGATGCGGATTATAGCCCAAAAAAATATGAAGATTGGAGGGCGGAAGATTGGCCATCAACCTACCAAAGCGTAAAATATGAAAATGTTTATGCAGCAGGTATCGCTTTTGCGCCGCCGCACGGAATGTCTAAACCCATGGAAAGCCCTAACGGAACAAAAATATTCCCAACACCGCCGCGAACCGGGATGCCATCAGGAGTTATTGGAAAAATAGTGGCACAAAACATCATTCATTCCATAAAAATCGGTAAAATAGAACATCCGCACAAAGCATCAATGGCAAAAATGGGAGCCGCCTGCATTGTATCGGCCGGCTATGGCGTTTTCAAAGGCCAGGCTGCGGTAATGACCGTAAACCCAATTGTTCCCGATTGGGAAAAATACCCAAAATGGGGAAGAAATATTAACGATACCGTAGGTGTTGTTGGATTAGCCGGGCATTGGATGAAATTATTTATGCATTATATGTTTTTATACAAAGCAAAGGCAAAACCGTTTTGGTGGCTGATCCCTGAATAGTTAATTAAAAAAATAATACCATGGAAAATAGTGAAGAGAAAACAGTGCCTTACAGCAATATGTCTTTTGCCACAGAACCAACTAAATTGGTGAAGTTTATGAGGGTTTGTTTTATAATCCAAATTTTTAATTTTTTTAAATTAAATTTAAAAGTGATGAAAATTGTGGTTGGAGGGCATTCTTAGTAAATTATTCTTGTAATTTTACAAAAACTAAAAAAAGAAAAATGACCGTAATTGAAATATTAAATTTAAAATGTGGCGGATGCGCCAATACCGTAAAAAAAGGAATTATTGCCATAGAAGGTGTTAATGAAGTTCTTGTTGATTTAAATGCTTCTGAAGTAAAGATAGACACAACGGATGAATCGGTAATTAAGCTGGTAAAAGAAAAGTTGTCTAGTATGGGATATCCTGAAACTGGCGCTGCAAACACAATGTTACACAAAGCAAAGTCTTTTGTGAGTTGCGCTACAGGCAGAATGTCTTCAGAAGAATAAGAAATAGAATTTTAAAAAATTAAGACCAAGTATTGAATGTGATTTTAATCACATTCAATACTTTTTTTATGAATAAATTCCTCCCCTTAAATCAATTCATAAAAAATCAATGAGTTCAAAACATTTTCAAATACTGGTAATAGGAGGAGGGACCGCCGGGATTATGGTTTCATCCATGTTAAAAAGAAAAAATTCTTCTTTACAAATCGGATTAATTGAACCGGCTGAAACACATTATTATCAGCCCGCGTGGACATTGGTTGGCGCCAATACCTATAGTTTTGAAAAAACTGCCAGACCAATGGCTTCATTAATTCCAAAAGGAGTAGTGTGGGTTAAAGAATTTGCAGATAAATTTGAACCAGAAAATAACAAAGTTTTTGATAAAAATCACAATGAATATACCTATGATTATTTAGTGGTTGCACCTGGGTTAAGAATGGCACCTGAGATGGTGGAAGGTTTACAGGAAGCAATGGACAAAGGTGTAGTTTGCAGTAATTACACCAATCCAAAGCATACATGGGAATTGATAAAGAATTTTAAAGGAGGCACAGCTTTGTTCACGCAGCCGGCAACACCAATAAAATGTGGCGGGGCACCGCAAAAAATTATGTATTTGGCGGATGAACATTTTAGAAAAATGGGCGTAAGAGACAAAACGGATATTGTATTTGCATTGCCTAGCGGCTCTATTTTTGGCGTTAAAATAATTGCCGACACCTTAATGAAGGTTGTTGACAAAAAAGATATCAATGTTCGGTTTTTTCATAAGTTGATAAAAGTTGATGCTGATAAAAAAATTGCCTGGTATGAAATTGTGAAGGATTTAACCGGTGGCGGTTGTGTTACTATTGCTGATGGAGACATAAAATCGCTGGATAAAGAAATTCAATACAATTATAAAGATGTAAAAGTAACAAGAGATGGAGATTTATACGGAATTCATTTTGACATGATGCATTTGGCGCCACCTCAAAGTGCACCCGATTTTATTAGAAGTTCCCAGTTGGTCTCAGAAACTGGTTGGGTAGATGTTAACAGTAAAACAATGCAACACACAAAGTATCCCAATATATTTGGTTTGGGTGACGCCTCTAATTTACCAACGTCTAAAACAGGGGCTGCCATTAGAAAACAAGCACCAATTGTTGTCGAAAATATTTTAAAATTGATTGCCACAAATATAATTAGTTCAAAAGAATACAATGGATACACCTCCTGTCCGTTAGTTACAGGTTATGGCAAAATGGTGTTGGCAGAATTTGATTATAACCAAAATTTTGAACCAGATCCCAAATTGAAGCAATTCCCATTAATGATTGGCGATTCTTCAAAAGAGCATTGGAGATTGTGGGTTCTAAAAAAATATATGTTACCTTATCTGTATTGGAATAAAATGATGAAAGGCATAGAAGTTTAATAAAATAAACGAGGATAAAACCTCGATTATTTTTGTTAAAATCTAAAGGTAGCCCCAACTAAAAAGTTTCTTGTGGCTTGCGGATAATAACCGGCGCCATCTAAAGTTATTGTTTGATTTGGAACTGACCAATCATCATCATAAGTGTAATAATAACCGTTTGAAATATATTCAACATTAAAAATATTGTTCACCAAGGCATTAAACACAATTGATTTGACAATTTTTTTCGGATTAATTTCATAAGAAAAATTAAAATCGTTCACAAAATAGCTTTCCAGTTTAGAGTTTGCGTTGTCAATATTTCCCATATATTGTTCGCCAACATATTTAGACAAAAGGGAAAGTTGCATCTTGTTATTTGGTTGAAACACAATTGCATTTGCCGCAATTAAATTTGGTGAAAAAGCAATGTCGGTATTTCCCAAATCAACCAATTCACCGTTCCAAGTGGTTAAAAAGTCAATATTTTTGTTGCTGCTGACGGCAATATTTGGCTGAATTGAAAATTTATCGTTCAATTTTATTTGCACGTCTATTTCCAATCCAAGTCGGTAACTTTTTCCGCTGGTCGCTCTTATTGGCGATCCTGTATCATCAATGGCGCCGGTTAAAACCAACTGGTCTTTATAAAACATATAATAAACATTGCTGTTTACTTTAACGGTTTCATTTTTAAAACGCCATCCCAATTCAAAATCGTTTAATTTTTCTGAAGTAAAAATGCCGTTTTCAAAATCGTTGCGGTTTGGCTCTCTGTTGGCTTTTGCATATGATAAATAGAA
Organism: Lutibacter sp.; assembly: GCA_030694935.1. GTDB lineage: Bacteria > Bacteroidota > Bacteroidia > Flavobacteriales > Flavobacteriaceae > Lutibacter. The sequence continues at coordinate 186,590 of JAUYUA010000092.1, forward strand.
ACTGTTGTTGGCAGTTGCCTCAAAAGTCAATCCGGCTTTCGGATTGAAAAACGAATAATTTTCATCAACATTCATGGGCGTTCTGTCTGATGTCAATCCTTTTGTTTCGAATTTCACAAATCTGCCTTGCAAATCGGTGAACAACGTCCAATTATCATTCAAATTATAGGTCAATTTTCCAAAAATATTGGCATCATTTTTATTGGTTTCACTATCGTAATAATGATCTCTTATTTCAGAATTGCTTGCAAATTCAGCCCAAATAATTTCTCCGAAATGTTTTCCTTTATAGTTGCTGAAGGAAGTTCCGAAAATAAACTCAATTCCAACGTTTCTATAGGTTGCATTTGCATTCGCCACATAAAAATCGTTGTCCAGCCAGCGTCTTCTGATCAAATCTGTTTCATCAATGGTTTCGCCGCCAATGGTGATTGGCGTTATTAAATAATCGGCAAAATCTTCACCTTCTTTAAATTGCTCAAAATAACCGCTTCCTTTGGTGTAATTCAATCCAACATTGGTAGACCAGTTTTCTGTCAATTTTTCATTCCAATGCAATTGATAATGGTTTTGTTGGTAATTGTCGATTTCATTTTCGTAGGAATACGGATTATATGTCCGCCCCAAAGTTTCCATTTCTTCTTTGGTAACGCCATACCAAGCCTGATATGTTTTTTCGTGGCCACCAAATGTCAGTGCTTTAATTAAAGTGTTGTCATCAACATAAGTGGCTTGTAAAAAGCACGATTTTAAATCGGACCAGGCGCGGTCAATGTAGCCGTCCGAATCAATTTTCGAAAAACGGCCCGCAAATTCAATATGGTCATTAATTTTTCCGGTGCTGAATTTTACCGTATGTTTTTTGGTATTGTAAGAGCCAAATGAACTGCTGATTTCTCCATAAGCATTCTCGGAAACGGCATCTGTCAACAAGTTTAAACTTGCGCCAAAAGCGCCTGAGCCGTTGGTTGATGTTCCCACGCCGCGTTGCAATTGCATACTTTCGGTTGAGGAAGTGAAATCGGGCATATTCACCCAAAATGTGCCCTGACTTTCAGCATCATTGTAAGGAATTCCGTTAACGGTAACATTCACGCGGGTAGCATCGCTTCCTCGAACCCTAATTCCGGTGTATCCAACGCCTGCGCCGGCATCTGATGTTGTCACTACGGAAGGCAAGTAATTCAGCATAATTGGAATGTCTTGTCCCAAATTGCGTTTTTCCAAATCTTTTTTGGTGATGTTGCTGTGCGTTACGGGCGACGTTGCTTTTACGCGAACGGCCGAAACAATGACTTCTTCCAAATTCATAAACCGGTCGGCCATGTCAATGGAAATAAAAGCATCTTTTGTTAACACAACTTTTACTTCTTTCGGATTGCTGAGTGCGCTTACCAACAAAGTGTAAGTTCCTTTTTTTAAGGATAATGAAAACGTGCCGTCAATATTGGTGGTTGTACCTTTTTGAGTTTCTTTCACCACAATATTAACATCGGGAAATGGTTTTGATCCGTCCGTTACTTTGCCCGATAGCGTAAAAAGTTCTTGTGAATTTGCATTAAAAGAAAATGCGGTGATTAAAAAAGCTGCCAAGATGGTTGCTTTTTTCAGTTTCATTTTTAAATTTTGTTTCATCTGTTTAACTTTTATTTTCTTGTGGTACAGATGCTGCCTGCCTGCCGGACAGGCAGGTTCGCCATTAGTCATTTCTTTGTATGGCAAAATTTGTAATGCTCGATTCATTTTTTTTTAAAATAAAACGATTTAAAAAGAGGTAATTAATCGATGTTATGAATAATTAATTTGTTGTCCACGCGATTGTTATCGCTTAATTTCCCTTAACAGCATTACCTGTTCAGGTTCAATGGGTTTGATCTCAGCCGTTTTAGGCACCCCTTTTGAGATAATGCAAATTTAGTGTTTAATCTTTGATTAGTTGTTAACTATTTTATTTTTTAATAACAAGAAAATTAAACTTACAATTATAAATATAAAACCTATAGCTAATAAGAAAAACTTTGAAATAGCAAAATAAAAAGCAACTGAAACCCATTTTTGCTGTAAGTCACCTAATAATAATTTTATTAAAGCTACATTTTCTACCATATCAAAAAATGCAGCTAAAAATATGCACCAAATTAAGAGAACTCCAACGGTGTGAATTTTTAAGCCTTTCCATAATCGTTCATTTATTTTATGAATGAGTAAAGCAAAAAACAAGGCATAAATGATAAGGAATAAAAAGTCAAATCCCATACTCATTCCAGCAGAAGTTTTAGCTAAAGTATTCCAAGAATTTAAGATGGCTTCAGATTTCGACAATTCTTTAGCGAATTCAAAGGATATAATTCCAGAAGGAGCTTCAGTATTTTTTAACGGAGCGTCAAAATAGCGCATGGTTAAAAACATAATAATCAAAGAAACAAGCAATATGATTGTTAGTTTTTTTTCTGAAGGTTTTGAAATATTTTGAAAAGGAGAAATTAACATAATTTAAGATGTTTAACAGATGAATTATAGATATAAGGAGCTCGTTTAAATTTCAGGTTTTTTTCTGAACACTTTTTTGAAGGCTTGTTTTTTCTTTTTTTCCAAGCGTTTTGCAATGCTCGATTTGCTTGGCTTGGTCTCTTTTCTTGGTTTTTGAACTTTCAATCCGCTCGAAATGATGTTTAAAAATCGATCAATGGCAATTTCTTTGTTTTTGTGCTGACTTCGGCTCTCGTCGCACTGAAGCAACAATACATTGTCTTTGGTAAGTTTACTTTTTAGTTTTTGAATCAGTAATGCCTTTTCTTCTTCGGTAAAACTTTCCGAATTTTCCAAATCAAAAGTAAGTTCAATTTTTGACGAAACTTTATTTACATGCTGTCCGCCGGCACCGCTGCTGCGCACTGCTTTAAATTTCAATTCCTTTATCATCAATTCGGTATTCATTCGCTTCTAATTTTTTTGCTGAATTATTTGCCTGAAAATCGACGTAAATTCGGTTTCAATTTTAGGATTTTATCAATTTCACGGATGGCTGTTTCAAGCCTGTCCTTTTTTTCGCCCTTCAATAAAACATAAGGCCGATGGTTTTTTATCAAAGCATTTTCAAAAGCGTTGAACATTTCCAGCCGTTGTTCCGGCCGATCTCTTAAATCATCTTTTTTCCAGGGCGCATCAATATAAGTCAAAAAATATAAGTCGTACGTATTTTGTAATGCGGCTTTTTCCAGATCGGGATGAACAAAACCGCCATAAAATTCTTCAGAATAAACCTTTGTTTCCAGCAAATCGGTGTCACAAATTAAAATTCTGTCCGCTTTTTTTGCCAGTTTATTTTCCAGTTTCATTTGCCCTTCCGCAATGGGCAACATATCAGTATTTTCACAGGTTTTTCGCTCGTTATTCCATTTGTTTTGCAAATAATCCCGCGCATATTCAGGTGCCCAAACCGTGTTGTAATGACGCGCCAGCAATTTGGACAGCGTGGTTTTTCCTGAACTTTCAGGTCCGAAAAGCACCACTTTTACAATATTTATGTTCGTTTGTTTAAGTTTTTCTTCCATGCGTAATATCCTTGAAAAGCCAAAATTAAAAATATGGCATATTGAATGCCTGTAAAACCGTATCCTTTAACAAAATACAACGGAATGGAAACCAAATTACCCACAATCCAAAGTGTCCAGTTTTCCAGTTTTTTATTGGCCATCAACCACATTCCGGCAAAAAAGATTCCGGTGGTAAAAGTATCTAAAAATGGGGTAATTTTTCTAAAATCTGCTAAATTTCCGGCAGTTAAGTTAGTGAAAGCATAATTAACACTTTCGGTAAAATTTAAATGATTTGGCATCACATTGTAATATCTGTAAACGATTATCACAAAAATAGAAGTGAATAAAAAAATGCCAAAAGTCTTTAATTTATCAACGGTATTGGTTCTTGAAATAGCTAAATATTGTTGCTTGTCATCTACAATGCTGCTCCACATATACCAGCCATAAACGCTCATGACAGTATAATAAATATTGATAATTAAATCGCCGTATAAATCCCATTGCACCAATAAATACACGTACAATGCGGTGCTTATGATGCCCGTTGGAAACACCAAAATATTCTCTTTTTTAGCGTAAATAACACTTAACACCCCAAAAAAAGCAGCTATTAATTCGAGCGAAATATGAAGCGCGCTTGCAGTTTGGTAGGGTTCAATAAAAAAGTTAAGAATATCATTCATAAGTTAAAATTTGAATGAAGCATTATTTTCAAAAGCAGTGCCAACAACCACCAAATCGGCGCCGTTTTCATAAGCATTTTCCAGTTGTTCTTTGGTTTTTATGCCTCCGCCAACAATGAGCGGAATGTTAATGTACTTTTTCACTTCTGAAATTAGTTTCGAATTTACCGGCAAAATAGCACCGCTTCCGGCTTCCAAATAAATCAATTGTTTGCCTTTATACATTCCTGCAACGGCTGTATCAACTGCCAATTGTATGTTTTCTTGTGAAATTGGTTTGGTGTTGCTCATTTTAAATACCGATGAATTGGTTCCGCCATCAATTAAAATATAGCCTGTAGGAATAATTTCCAAGTTTGAATTTTTTAAAAAAGGAACTGATTTAATTTGCTGTTCAATTAAATATTCCGGATTTCTTCCTGATAGCAACGATAAAAACAACAAACAATCAGCATAATTAGTGAGCTGCGAAAAATCTCCTGGAAAAAGTATCACCGGCAATTTCGTGTATTTTTTAAGTGTTTTCACAAACAAATCGGTGAGTTGGTTTTCAACAAAACTTCCGCCGACAAAAATAAAATTTGCGTTTAGGGTATCTATTCTTGAAGAAATTTCAGGCAGTTTATCCAAAGAAGTTTTATCGGGATCCAATAAAATAGCCAGCAATTTTTCTCCTTTTACGGAAGCCTTTTGAATGAATGCTAAAATGGAGTTATTCATTTTCTGAAGTGTCTAAGGCGTAAACCAAGGTAAATCCGCCAAGTTGTTCAAATCGAATATCGTAATTTTTGTCCCAGCCTTCAACTTTTATATAGCCTGTTGTTTTTTTATCGGCAATTTGAAAGGAATTGATGTCAATATCATTTTTAAAGGTCAATCCGCCGAATGGATAAATTTTATACAGCGATTCTTTGGCGCCCCAAATTACAGTTAACTGCTCAATATAATCATCATCTTTATGAATGAATCCTTTTTCAAAATTCACAAACCGGTGTTGGATGATTTTTATTTTTTCCCTGTTTTTTTCAATGTCGATTCCAATTGCGGCGTCGCTGATGGCAATGGCCGAAAAAGTGAAAGAATGCGTGATGGAAATATTTTTACCATCAGTTAAATTTGGTTTTCCATTCCCGTTGTAAAACAAATCAAAGTCGGTATAACCAGCCGTTTTTAGTAAATGGCGCACGCTTAAAAATCCGCGTTTGTGAAGATCTGATTTCATTGAAATCAGCCTTTCTTCACTTCTTGCCGTCATTGGCATATTTTCAGCCAAATCGTTAAGCGATTCTTCAATTTTCCACACATAAATGGCGGTGTGATTATTTGGCTTAATAGTTTTAAATAAAGGCATTTAGTTTTTCAAAGGTATTTTGTACTTTTGCACATTCCTGAACAACTTGTTTTAGTTGTTTAAAATAAAAAACAAATTTAATAAATATGAGTACTAAAACATCAACTTACGTTAAATATAAAGTAAAAGACATCAATCTTGCTGAATGGGGACGTAAAGAAATACAGTTGGCAGAAGCTGAAATGCCGGGATTAATGAGTTTGAGAGAAGAATTTAAAGGTCAAAATCCTTTAAAAGGGGCAAGAATTGCCGGTTGTTTGCACATGACCATCCAAACAGCCGTTTTAATTGAAACTTTGGTTGAATTGGGCGCTGAGGTGACTTGGAGTTCTTGCAATATATTTTCAACACAAGACCAGGCTGCTGCAGCAATTGCTGCTGCAGGGGTTTCCGTTTACGCTTGGAAAGGAATGAATGAAGAGGAGTTTGACTGGTGTATTGAACAAACATTATTTTTTGGGGAAGACAAAAAACCGTTGAATCTAATTTTAGATGATGGTGGTGATTTAACCAATATGGTGTTGGACAGATATCCTGAATTGGCTGCCGGAATTAACGGTTTAAGCGAAGAAACTACCACTGGTGTTCATCGTTTGTATGAAAGAGTAAAAGAAGGAACATTGCCAATGCCTGCGATAAATGTAAATGATTCCGTTACAAAATCTAAATTCGACAACAAATACGGATGCAGGGAAAGTGCGGTTGATGCGATTAGAAGAGCTACCGATATTATGTTGGCTGGAAGACGTGTAGTTGTTTGCGGTTATGGTGATGTGGGCAAAGGAACTGCGGCCTCGTTTAAAGGCGCGGGTTCTATTGTAACCGTTACCGAAATTGACCCAATTTGTGCGCTGCAAGCTGCAATGGACGGATTTGAAGTGAAAAAATTAGACACTGTTGTGGGTATTGCCGATATCATCATCACTACAACAGGAAATAAAGACATCGTCATTGCCCGTCATTTTGAAAAAATGAAAGACAAAACCATCGTTTGTAACATTGGTCATTTCGATAATGAATTGGATATGGTCTGGTTGAATAAAAATTACGGACATACCAAAGTTGAAATTAAACCTCAGGTTGATAAATATACGATTGGCAAAAATGAAATTTTAATTTTGGCTGAAGGCCGTTTGGTGAATTTGGGCTGTGCAACCGGACATCCAAGTTTTGTGATGAGCAATTCATTCACCAACCAAACATTGGCGCAATTGGAATTGTGGAATAATAGGGAAGCTTATGAAAACGAGGTGTATATGTTGCCAAAACATTTAGATGAAAAAGTGGCACGTTTGCATTTGGCTAAAATTGGTGTGGAATTGGAAACTTTACGTGAAGATCAGGCGAAATACATTGGCGTAACCGTGGGAGGACCTTATAAACCCGATTATTATAGATATTAATAAGATAATTTGCAAATAAAAACCTCTCATTTCTGAGAGGTTTTTTTTGCAATTTCCCATAATTAACAAAAACAAGGTATTTTTCTTTTTCCTATGTCAAAAATATGGCAAACGTTATTCCTGTGTAAGGGGAAATAGCTCTTTAATAAAGGGGATATTTCCCCTTTTTTTAATTTATGTATGTTACGTTACTGTATATCTCGACAGTTTTGTCAAGGAATATTCACAGTATTTTTAAGTTAATTGTGATTTTGGGCTAAATTTTGTGTTAATTTCCCCAAATCAATGTCGGAAGGAACCCAACCAATTTTTAAATTATTTTCTTTCATAAATGCCTGTTTTTCATTTTTGCTTAATTTATGCCAAGATGGACTATAATTTAAAATAACGGCAAGGCTCGAATCTTTTATGTTTGGCCAATCAGTTTGTTTTTCGGTATTGGCTTGGGATGTTTCACCTTCTGGGTTACACACGTATTTTGTGGCCTTAATGGGCGTGTTATTTAAATCAAGTAAAGTGATATCTACGCTGTTAACATACTTTGCTTCTGCGAATTTAACAACATCGTAGGTGACGCTTTTAATATATTGATCGTCCCATTTATTTGTGGTCTTCCCTATCCTTTTAAAATCCGCCTTAAAACTTTCATAAGATTTACAAATTAGCGTGTTTTCCTTGGAACCAGAATCTTCTTTTGCGGTGGCAACTTCTTGGGAATGAGATAAAGTTGCAGAAACGATAAAAATCAGAGTGATTAATTTTTTTTTCATGATAGCAGTATTTAGTTAGTAAAATTTATTGGTCATAGAAATGGGGATTAAAACCCTCCACTTTTAATTCAGTGCTTTGGTGTTGCGAAAGAATCTATTTTTAAGTATAATGAAAACAGAATATAAAAAAGGGAGGGGTTTTTAGTTTTCAACATAAAACCCCACTGCACTTATAGTGTAGAGGGGTTTAGTTATGAATTCCTTTTTCCTTGCAATTTCCCATAATTAACAAAAAACAGCGTATTTTCTTTTTCTTGGGTCAAAGATATGGCAAGGGTTATTCCTGTGTAAGGGGAAATAGCTCTTTTATAAGGGGGATATTTCCCCTTTTTTATTTCATGGTTGATTTTACTATTATCAAACGTATTTTAAAATGATTATCCCAACCAGCCCTCACGGTCTAAACTTCGGTATTGAATGGCTTCAGAAATATGCGAAGTGGAAATCTCCGCAACACCTTCCAAATCGGCAATGGTTCTCGAAACTTTTAAAATCCGGTCATAAGCTCTGGCTGATAAACTTAAGCGTTCCATCGCATTTTTGAGCAATATGCTGCATTCTGGCAGCAATTTGCAATATTTTCTGATTTGCTTCACGCTCATTTGCGCGTTGTGATGCACATTCCCGTATTCCTTAAAACGATTGGTTTGAATTTCCCTTGCTTTGGTGACACGTTTTCTGATTTCTGTGCTTGGTTCGCTTAATTGCTCTTCGGAAAGTTTTTCAAAAGGAACGGGATTCACTTCAATATGAATGTCGATTCTGTCCAGTAACGGACCCGAAATTTTACTGAGATAGCGTTGCATTTCAAAAGGCGAGGAGGTCTTTGGCGAATCTGGATCGTTAAAATAACCGCTTGGAGACGGATTCATACTTGCCACCAACATAAAACTGCTCGGATAAGTTACCGAAAATTTCGCTCTTGAAATGGTTATCTCTCTGTCTTCCAAAGGTTGGCGCATCACTTCTAAAACGGTGCGTTTAAATTCGGGCAATTCATCCAAAAATAGAACGCCATTGTGCGCCATGGAAATTTCTCCCGGTTGCGGATATTGTCCGCCGCCAACAAGGGCGATGTCGGAAATCGTATGATGCGGTGAGCGAAATGGGCGTTGGCACATTAAGCCGCTTTCTTTTATTTTTCCCACAACAGAATGTATTTTTGTGGTTTCCAGCGCTTCTTGCATGGTCATGGGCGGCAATATGGAAGCCAGTCTTTTGCTTAACATCGTTTTTCCGCTTCCGGGCGGTCCGATAAGGATAATATTATGTCCGCCGGCCGCTGCAATTTCCATAGATCGTTTTACGGATTCCTGCCCTTTCACATCGGCAAAATCAAATTCGGGGTTGTCCAAACTTTTGTTAAATTCAAACTGAACATCAATAATGGTTTGTTCCAATTCCGTTTTTCCGTCGAAAAAATCAATGACTTCCGTTATATTTTCAACGCCATAAACATTTAAATTGCTTACAATGGCGGCTTCTTTTGCGTTTTGTTTCGGCAGAATAAATCCTTTAAAATTTTCTTCAAGCGCTTTTATGGCAATGGGCAAGGCGCCTTTTATGGGCTGCAGGCTTCCGTCTAACGAGAGTTCGCCCATAATAATGTAATCCCCAATTTTTTCGGTTTTAATTTGGTTTGAAGCGGCGAGGATTCCGATGGCCAAAGTGAGATCGTAAGCCGAGCCTTCTTTGCGCATATCGGCCGGAGCCATATTGATGGTGATTTTTTTGCCCGGAAAATGGTATTTATTGTTTTTTAAGGCTGCCGAAATCCTGAAACTACTTTCTTTAATGGCATTGTCGGGCAAGCCAACCAAATGATAACCAATACCTTTATCAATATTAACTTCAACGGTAATATTGGTGGCTTCAACGCCGAACACGGCGCTGCCATAAACTTTTTCTAGCATATTTTTTAATTCTATAATTTGTGCCTTCGGCTTAAAACTTTATAAAAAGTTTTTTAGTTGATTCTCGTTCAACCAATTTTGTTTTAACTATTTCGGTGGTAATGTCATCAAATTCAATTTTTTCTTCAATTTTATCGATCAATCGCGTTGCGGCTATTTCGCCGGTGGTATGGGCAAAACGATTCACGGCGGTTAAAGGCGGAATGGTATAACGAGATAAAATTCCGTTTGTAAAACTTACAATGGAAATATCTTCAGGAACTTTTATGCCTCTTGCATTTAATACTTGCGTGGCGACAGCGCCCGAAACTTCATCAATTACAAACATGCCGTCCACTTTGTTATTGTCTAACATTTCATTAATGCGTTCTTTCAAATGCGTTTCGTCATCAAGCCTTAAAATCAGATTTTCATTAATCGGCACGTCATATTTAGTAAGCGCTTTTAAATAGCCGTTCACGCTAAACTGGCCAATATTTATTTCTTCGTCAGTGGAGATAAGGGCAATATTTTTACATCCTGATTTCATCAAAAAACGGGTGGCTTTGTAGCCGCTTTTCACGTTGTCGGTTACTACTTTGTCGCAGTTGATATCTTCATGAACGCGGTCGTACAGTACAATTGGGGTTCCTTCTTCTAAAATAAGATTAAAGTGTTCAAAATTCCCAATTCTTAAGGTTTCTTCTGAAATACAAGCAATAAAACCGTCGATAGTTCCATTAGAAAGCATTTCCATGGTGTCAACTTCTTTTTTGAAGGATTCATTGGTGATGCAAGTGATGATATTGTAGCCTTTTTCCGTAGTCACCTTTTCAATGCCGCGCAAAACCCGTGCAAAATAATAATTTAAAATATTTGGCAGTATAATACCAATGGTTTTTGTTTTTTTATTTTGTAGGCTCAATGCCAGCGTATTGGGCTTGTATTTGTGCAATTTGGCATATTCCTGAATTCTTTTTTTGGTGTCGTCACTAATTTCATAGCTGTCGTTTAACGCTTTTGAAACCGTTGAAATTGAAACTTGCAATGCCAGTGCAATTTGCTTTATGGTGATTCTTTTACTCATTTTTTGGTGAAATAGTTAATTTTGTGGAAATCCGTTTAATTTCTTCTTCATTCATTTTCATTTTTCTGAATTCTCCTTTGTTGTACATTTCAGCCTGGTCTTTATAATGTTTGCTGAAAGGGTTTCCCGATTGCCCCGTCGGTAATATGCTGATGCTGTTTTCAACATCAGAAAAATCGATGATTCTTCTGGTTGAAGGACCTGCATTTACTTTATACAATCCAGAATCCGTATAGTCGAAACCCCGATTGTTAATCACTTCTCTTGCGCCATTTATGGGAAACGGACCCACATTAAAATAGCTTTTTAATGCAGCAATCTTGCCCAAAGGATGTTCATGTGCTAAGGTATGAACTTTTCCCCAATTCCAATCTTTTTTGTCGCTTCCAAGTTGTTTTTCCAGTGAAGCGACCGCTTCAGCCAAAGATTTTGACAGAATTTCTTTTTTGGTTTCTGTTTTGTTTTTGGTGGTTATATTGTCCCACCAAATAGAATTTTCCTTTTCAATTTGTTCGGCAATCGTTCTTTTTGATAAATGTGTGTCCAAAAACTGGGCGAATAATTCCGTTCCCATTTCATCTTCAAAAGTGTTTTTTAAATACAGGTAAATCCATTTGTTATAAATGGTTGGCGCCACTTGGTCAACCGTATTTGAACCGTCCCAAAGTTGAAGGATGTCGATGGCTTTTTGTTCGCTTTTGGTAAAAGAACCATAATCCATGATTTTAGCAAATTCTTTGACCAATCCTGGTGCCACCGATGAGGTAACATCATTAATCATGGCCGACATAGATTCCTTGTTCCAGTTATTTTTGGGTTCCAGCAATTGTACAATGCGTTTGGCGCGATCTTCTGATAAATAATAACCCGGATACATCATATTTGCAATAGAATCGGGTTGGTTGTTGGCGGAATACACATAATTCCAAGGTGGATTTTCAGCCATCGGATTTTCGCTGAAATCCAAATATTCAATAGGATCATCTTCACCGGATGCGCCGTTTAAAATAAAATTTCTGTTAACTTCAGGTTTTAATTTGTACAATCTTCCGGTTGCCCACCAGGCCACATTTCCTTTTGCGTCTCCGTACATAATGTTCAATCCCGGTGCGTGAATCATAGAAGCGCCTTTTTTAACGTCTTTCATTTCCTTAGCTCTCGAAATGGTGTGAAGCGCAGCCAAAACTTCTACGTCAAATTGGGTGTAAATCCACGACATCGCAATAGGTTCTGTTTGCGTAATTGCATCAAGGGCATCATTCATAATTGGTCCGTGACGCGAACTTCTTACCGTAATAATTACATCATCGGCGTCTTTTACTTTTATGGTTTTGGTAATCGTTTTGTAAGTTTCAAATCCGTTTGGCGTTTTGTATTTTGTGGAATCTGTCGGATGATTTTCTTCCTTATAAAAATCGATATCGTCATTTTCAAACATGGTCAATCCATAGGCAAAATTTCTGTTGTGCCCCAACAAAGGAAAGGGAACGCCCGCCAAATGATAACCATACATTTCATAATCGGGCGTTACAATATGCGCTTCGTACCAAACAGAGGGCTGAGAATATTCAATGTGCGGATCGTTTGCAAAAAGCACCTTTCCTGTGGCTGATTTTTTAGGAGAAACCACCCAACTGTTACTGCCAATAAACGGAGGAATTGGAGATTTTTCCATTACTTCATTTACGCTCGCAATCATTTCAGAAAAATCGGTAATGTTTTCCTTTGAATTTTTGATGAATGTGGTATTTGGCCCGATTTCTATATTCAGTTCCTTCAAATAATCATCGCCCAATTTTTCTTTGAGGATGCTTAAAAGCGGATCAGTTTTTTGGGCCATCGCAAAACTAAAAGACATATATCCCAAAATATTGTAGATGTCATTTAATTGATATGGTTCTTTTTCAATTCCTATTAAGGTGAATTCAATAGGCGTTGGACCGTTTTCTATAAATTGGTTTATGCCATTTAAATAAGCGGTTGCCAATTTGTAAACTTCCCCATTTTTGTCCAATTTTTCCAATGATTTTCTGGAAGCTTCTTCAATGCCCAAACTCACAAAAAACCGATCGTTTTTGAGCATATCTTTTCCGAAAATTTCCGACAGTCTTCCGGGCGCGATCCTTCTCATCAATTCCATTTGCCAAAGTCGGTCCTGCGCATGAACGTATCCTAAAACCGTTGTGGCATCATATTGATTTTGCGCATAAATATGCGGAATTCCATAATCATCAAAATATACAGAAGTCTCATTTTCAATGTTTGATAAAGTAATTTCACCCGAATAATTTGGTTTTAGGCTGTTGAAAAATATCCAGGTGCCAATAAAAATTAGGACGATGAGAATGCCAAGAATGAGAAAGATTTTTTTGAAAATACGCATTGTTGAAAAATAGTTAAGAATATTTCAAATATAATATTTTATATCATATAAAATTTGAATCCGCTACTTTCAATTTAATGGAAGTTAAAACTAATGCGTGCCTTAAGATTTGTTATTTGTTATACGTTGTTATGCCTCATTGTAGGACGACCGTAACTGAACAAAATTTCGTAACTTGCGAAACAAATTATATATTAAAAACGAATGGAGGAATTAATACAAAATATAAAGAACTTAGTGATTGTCCGTAAATAACTTTTACAAAACAAGCTGTGGTATCAATTATTTTCTTACCTTTGAGTTATGGAAAATCTCAAAATTGCGATAAACGAAATGCTACCTTATTTGAACGAAAAACAGAAGCGTCTTTATC
>JAUYUA010000094.1 GCA_030694935.1 Lutibacter sp.
ACGGAACGCAGATCAAATACCGTTCAAAGACCAACGTCTAACGAAAGAACAAGTCAGGTCGGTAACAATACAGAACGCAGAGCGAATACAGTTCAAAGACCAACGTCTAATGAAAGAACAAGTCAGGCCGGAAACAATACGGAACGCAGATCAAATACAGTTGACAGACCAAGTCAGAATGAACGCAGTGCGAATACCGGAAGAATGGCTGAAAATCGTGCCCCTGAAAGAACAGCTCAAAAAACTGAGAGAACACAAACCGTTAAAGAAGTTAAAGGAAACTCAGGGAAAAATGAAAATTCAAAAGGAAATTCTTCAAGAAGAAATTAAGAATTATTTAAATTATAGGTTAAGAAAAAGCGTTGCAATATTGCAACGCTTTTTTTGTTTCTATATAAATCCTAAAAGAATTTCCCTTAAGATTCTTCTTTTTTTTCTTCTTCAATTGGTCTTTTATGTGTTTTTTTGCTTCCTGCATACATATCGTACCGAACAAACAAACAATCCAAATCCCCGTTTTTCATAGGAATTCTTCTCGATGTGCGCAAGCCAACGTGTTTTATGGCATCCATATTTGAGGTGATAAACCAAACGGTAGAATCTGAATAGCCGCTTTTTAAAGTGTCGCCAATTTTTTTGTAAAATTCTTGCATATCAATATCCAAACGCTCACCATAAGGCGGGTTGAATAAAATAACGGTGCGTCCAAACACTTCTTTTACCGAGTTAAAGAAATTTATATGATGCACGCCAATAAATTCGCTTAAATTGGCATTCGCAACATTTTCCTTTGCTTTTACCACTGCCGATGGCGCTTTGTCAAATCCCATAATTTTAAAGTGGGAATTGGTGATTTTTTTTATCAGCGATTCCTGAATGGTATAAAACAACTCTTCATCATAATCTGCCCATTTTTCAAATCCGAATTCATTTCTGTTGATATTTGCCGGAATATTGTTGGCAATCATAGCAGCTTCAATCAAAATAGTTCCAGAACCGCACATTGGATCAATAAAATTGCAATCGCCTGTATATCCCGAAAGCAACACCAAACCCGCCGCCAATACTTCATTGATGGGCGCAATATTCGTGGCACTTCTATAACCTCGCTTGTGCAAAGAATCGCCCGAGCTGTCCAATGAAATGGAACAATAATTATTGTGAATATGAACGTGAATCTTTAAATCTTGGTGTTTTGTGTCAACACTTGGCCGTTCATTGTATTTATTTCTGAAATAATCTGCAATCGCATCTTTTGATTTTAAGGTAATATAATGCGAATTTGTGGTAAAACCTTGAGAATTTACCACAGCACCAATAGAAAAAGTGCTGGAAACACCCATATATTTTTCCCACTCAATTTGTTGTATTTTTTTGTACAAATCATCTTCATCCGCAACCTTAAAAGTTTTAATGGGTTTCAAAATTCTAATCGCCGTACGCAAAGCCATATTTGCTTTGTACATAAAACCTTTATCGCCTAAAAAAGTAACGCTTCTTACGCCTGTTTCCACATCTTGCGCACCTAAATTTTTAAGTTCCGTTGCCAATACTTCTTCCAGCCCAAACATAGTTGTGGCAACCATTTTAAAATTTCGTTCCATACTCTTTAATTATTTTGCAAAAGTACTGAATTATTAAGTTAAATGTTAAATGTTAAAAAGTTAAAAGTTTTGTAACTATTAATAAAACAATCCGTTTCAAAAACGATTTTAACCTAGAGCGAATCCGAAGGGAAACAATTAAAAATTCGACAAATAAACATCTTAACAAACAAATCCTTATTTTTGCAGTCATTTCAATATTATGACTAAAAACAAAGATTGGTTTGCTTCCTGGTTTAACACAAGCTATTACCATATTTTATATAAACATCGGGATTATTCCGAAGGAGAATCTTTTTTGGAAAATTTAATTGCTTTTTTAAAGTTAGAAAAGAATAAATTTATTCTGGACTTGGCTTGCGGAAAAGGGCGGCATTCAATCTATTTAAATTCGCTTGGATTTCAAGTAATTGGTGCCGATTTATCTAAAAACAGCATCGAATATGCCAAACAATTTGAAACCGAAACGTTGAAATTTGTGGAACATGATATGCGAAATCCTTTTAAAAATAAGTTCGATGTCATTTTAAATTTGTTTACGAGTTTTGGTTTTTTTGAAGATGATGCGGAAGATATCGCCATTTTGCAAAATATTAAAAACGGCTTAAATCCAAATGGAATTGCTGTAATTGATTTTATGAATTCAAAAAAAGTAGTTTCGGAGCTTGTTGCTGAAGAAGTTTTGATCATTGATGACATTACTTTTAAAATGAATCGTTACGTAAAAAACGGATTTATCATCAAAGAAATAAATTTTGATGCCGACGGCGAGCACCATACTTATTTTGAAAAAGTAAAAAGTTTGGATTTAGATAAAATTAATTCCTATGTAAATTCTGTCGGTTTTAAAATTAAACATACTTTTGGTAATTATCAGCTAGAAAAATTTGATGAAGAAACTTCCGACCGTTTAATTTTAGTTTTAGAATGAGTTATATTGCACTTATCGCCTCCGTATTGGTTGGTATTGTTATTGTTTTCGGATTAAAACCCAGTTTTAAGACGGTACAATTATTATTAGCGTTTAGTGGCGCATACTTATTGTCTGTCACCATTTTACATTTACTTCCGGAAGTTTATATTGAAGAAAATACACACATTGGTTTATTTATCCTTTTGGGATTGTTGTTACAGCTTGTTTTAGATTTTTTCTCTAAAGGTGCCGAACACGGACATATCCATGTAGAAAAAGACATTGTTTTTCCATGGGCATTGTTCATCAGTTTAAATATACATGCTTTTTTGGAAGGAATTCCTTTGGCACACAGTCACCGTCATGAATACTTACTATGGGCAATAGTGATTCACAATATTCCAATTTCAATTATATTGGGAACCTTTTTTGTAAGCTCAAATATTTCTAAAAAGAATGCTGTGCTGTTCTTGGTGCTTTTTTCTTTAATGACACCTTTAGGAAGTTTGGCCGGAGAATATGTCCAAATTTTTACGCATTATAAAACAGAGATTACTGCTATTATAATAGGTATCTTTTTACATATTTCAACCATTATTTTGTTTGAAACATCAAAAGACCACAGGTTTAATCTTTTAAAATTTGTTGCGATACTGGTTGGTATGGTTGTGGCTTATTTGGCTTAAATTTTAGTTAGCGACCTGGCTCATAAATTTTATTCGCATTAAGCGCAACTCTTCTTCATCATAATCACCGTCAAATTCGTCTAACGCATCTTGTATTCTGTCGCTTTTTGATTCCATATAGTAATTAAAAATCTCTTCTTGCTGGTCTTCATCCAATAAATCATCAATATGGTAATCGATATTTAATTTAGTGCCGCTGTAAACAATACCCTGCATTTCTTCAATTAACTCATTAAAACTTAAGCCTTTTGACTTTGCAATATCTTCAAGCGGAATTTTCCTGTCGGTATTTTGAATGATATAAAGTTTTAAACCTGAATTTACGCCAGTACTTTTTACCACAAAATCATCCGGACGAAGGATATCATTTTCTTCCACATATCTGGCAATCAGTTCAATAAAAGGTTTTCCGTATTTGTTTGCTTTTCCTTCACCAATACCGTAAATGTTTTTTAATTCATCCATGGTCATTGGATATTTCAACGCCATATCTTCCAATGATGGTTCCAGCAATACTGCATAAGGCGGAACGCCATTTTTCTTTGCTACGGATTTTTGTAATTCCTTAAGCATTTTAAGTAACACTTCATCTGCAGAAGCTCCGCTGCCGTTAACATTTGCTAAAATTGAGGCATCAGTGGTTTCATCATAAACATGGTCTTCTGTCATCATAAATGAAGACGGGTTTCCTATAAAATTAGTTCCTTTTTCCGTAATTTTTATAACGCCATATTGTTCAATTTCTTTGTTGATGAAACGGGCAACCAATGCTTGTCTGATCAAAGCCATCCAATATTTTCCGTCGTGTTCTTTTCCACAGCCAAAAAATGGTTGTTCATCCGTTTTATGGGATTTTAACTGGGCATTTACTTTTCCGGTCAAGGTGTTTACAAGGTCTTTTGCTTTATATTTCTGGTAGGTTTTTACAACAACTTCCAGCAACATTTTCAATTCATTTTCAGCTTCGTGTTTTTTCTTCGGATTGATGGCATTGTCGTCCATCAAGGCACCCAAACCATTTACTTCGTCAAAATCTTCCCCAAAATAATGCAATAGATATTTTCTTCTAGACATAGAAGTTTCTGCATAACCAACCACTTCTTGCAACAAAGCGTTTCCAATTTCCTGCTCTGCAACCGGTTTTCCT
Organism: Lutibacter sp.; assembly: GCA_030694935.1. Lineage (GTDB taxonomy): Bacteria > Bacteroidota > Bacteroidia > Flavobacteriales > Flavobacteriaceae > Lutibacter. The sequence goes on from JAUYUA010000094.1 coordinate 4,351, forward strand.
GATAAAAATTTCTCCAGTTTTTCAATATCTTTGTAAGAATAATAAGCCAAACAAAATCCTTCACCACCATCGCGCCCTGCCCTTCCGGTTTCCTGATAATAGCTTTCCAAACTTTTAGGAATGTCATGATGAATCACAAAACGAACATCTGGCTTGTCAATTCCCATTCCAAAAGCAATGGTAGCCACCACCACATCCACATCTTCCATTAAAAACATATCTTGGTGTTTCGATCTGGTTTTTCCGTCCAATCCGGCGTGATAAGGAACCGCTTTTATGCCATTCACCTGTAAAACTTGTGCTATTTCTTCAACTTTTTTCCTGCTTAAACAATAAATAATACCCGATTTTCCTTGAAATTGGCGAACAAATCGAATAATATCAGAATTTATGTTTTTCGTTTTTGGACGAACTTCATAAAATAAATTAGGACGGTTAAAAGAAGCTTTAAACGTGTTGGCATTAGACATGCCCAATGTTTTAATAATGTCTTCCTGCACTTTTTGGGTTGCAGTTGCCGTCAATCCAATTAAAGGAACATTGTCTATTTTTTGAATAATGGTTCTCAAGTTTCTGTATTCCGGCCTAAAATCGTGTCCCCATTCTGAAATACAATGCGCTTCATCAATGGCAACAAAAGAAATATTTTGATTTTTTAAAAAGTCGATATACTCTTCTTTCATTAATGATTCCGGAGCAACATACAATAATTTTGTAATTCCTTTTTCGATATCATTTTTTACTTGGGTAACCTCCGTTTTATTTAAAGACGAATTTAGAACGTGGGCAATTCCATGTTCTGCAGAAATGCCTCGAATGGCATCAACCTGGTTTTTCATTAACGCAATTAACGGCGAAACAACAATGGCTGTGCCTTCTTTAACCAAAGCGGGAAGCTGGTAACATAATGACTTTCCGCCACCGGTTGGCATAATCACAAAAGTGTCATTTCCTTCAATAATGCTCTTTATTACTCCTTCTTGCAGTCCTTTGAATTTAGAAAATCCAAAATATTTTTTCAAAGCCTCGTGTAAATCAATCTCTTTACTGTTCATTATCACTTCTAAATTATTAATACGCATTTAAATCAGCAACTAAAAAATGAAATGTTAGTTGCATATTTAATAAATTTTACAAAATTTGACTTTTACTTTTTTATTAGCAGTTTATTCAATTTCTAATTAAATAAATATATTTTTGTTTAAAATTAAAGATAAAACTTTTTTTTGTTTAAAATCATAATCTTTTGAAAAATAAAAATACAATTATTGAGAACGCAAAGCAGACAATTTTAATTGAAAGCAAAGCGATTGCGAATTTAGTGAATTTTCTAGATGGAGATTTCGAAAATGCCGTAAATTTTATACATCTGTCTAAGGGAAGGGTTATTGTGACCGGAATTGGCAAAAGCGCAAACATCGCAACGAAGATTGTTGCAACGTTAAACTCCACTGGAACCCCAGCAATATTTATGCATGCAGCCGATGCAATTCACGGCGATTTGGGAATTATTCAAGAAAATGATGTGGTAGTTTGCATTTCAAAAAGCGGAAATACACCTGAAATAAAAGTTTTATTGCCCTTAATTAAGAATTATGGAAACAAAATAATTGCAATTACCGGCAATCCGGCATCTTTTTTAAGCACCAATGCCGATTTTATGTTGAATTCTTTTGTTGAAAAAGAAGCCGACCCAAATAATTTAGCGCCAACAACAAGCACAACGGCACAATTGGTTATGGGGGATGCTCTGGCGATTTGCTTATTGAAGCTTAACAATTTTTCGAGTAAAGATTTCGCAAAATACCATCCGGGAGGCGCATTGGGAAAAAAACTGTATTTAAGGGTGAGCGATTTAATAGGAAAACATGAAATGCCGCAGGTTTCGCTATCAACGCCAATTAAAGATGTAATTATTGAAATTTCAAAAAAACGATTGGGCACAACTGCCGTTATTGAAAATAACAAAATAGTCGGCATTATTACTGATGGCGATTTACGTCGAATGTTGTCAAATTCTCCTGATATTGGCAAGCTTGTTGCCGAAGATATCATGAGTAAAAACCCAAAAACAATACAGGTTGACGCGATGGCCATTGAAGCAATGGAAACTATGGAAAGCAATAAAATTTCCCAAATTTTGGTCGAAGACAATTCTGTATACGTAGGTGTCGTACATTTGCATGATTTATTAAAAGAAGGAATTTTTTAAAATGGCAAAAAAAAAAATAGGAGAACCTGAAAAAGATATGTCTTTTTTAGATCATGTTGAAGAATTGAGATGGCATCTGGTTCGATCAAGTACAGCAATATTTATTTTTGGAATTATTGCTTTTTTAATGAAGGACTTTATCTTCAATAAAATAATTTTTGCCCCTAAAGATGCTAGTTTTATCACCTACCGCGTTTTTTGCGATGTATCAAGATTTTTTGGCACAGAAGGATTATGCATAGAAGATATCCCATTCACTTTCCAAAGTTTGGAGATGGGGGAACAATTCAATGCCCATATTTGGATTTCCATTACGATCGGATTTATTTTGGCCTTTCCTTTTATTATTTGGGAAGTTTGGAAATTTATCAGTCCAGGTTTGTATGAAAAAGAACGCAAGAGCGCAATAGCCTTCATATTTGTTTCTTCATTTTTATTTTTTGTCGGCGTACTGTTTGGTTATTATGTAATCACACCGCTTTCCGTGAATTTTTTGGGAAGTTATTCGGTAAGTGAACTAGTGGCTCGAAATATAACAATCAGTTCATACATCTCTTTATTAAAATCATCTGTGTTGGCTTCAGGATTGATTTTTGAATTGCCAATTGTGATGTATTTTTTAACTAAAATGGGTATAGTTACTCCAGATTTTTTGATAAAAACAAGAAAATATGCACTGGTTATTGTTTTAATTATTGCTGCAGTTATTACGCCACCAGATGTGGTTAGCCAAATTATTGTTACAATTCCAATACTTATTTTATATGAAGTCAGTATAATTATATCGAAAATAGTGATGAGAAACCAACGTAAAATTGAGAAGAAAAATGCCTAATCAAGTAGAAGAATTTAATGCCTATCGCGCAAAAATGAACGATAAAATTTTGGCTGATGACAATAAAATCATCAAAAGAATTTTTAATATTGACACCAATGCCTACAAAGCAGGCCATTTAGATGTTCAAACAAAAGAATTGTTGGGTTTGGTGGCTTCTGCAGTTTTACGATGCGACGATTGCATAAAATATCATTTAGAAGGATGTTTTAAAGCAGGCGTTTCTAAAGAAAAAGTAATGGAATCACTTTCAATAGCAACTTTGGTTGGCGGCACCATTGTGATTCCGCATTTAAGAAGGGCTTATGAATATTGGGAAGAACTTAGCCCCCTAGCCCCCAAAGGGGGAACTGACATTTAAAAAAGTAAAATTCAACGATTACTCAAATAAACATCAATGATATTAAGAGCAGAAAATATAAAAAAGAAATACGGCAGCAAATATGTTGTTAACGGAATTTCATTGCAGGTGGAACAAGGAGAAATTGTTGGCTTATTAGGTCCGAATGGCGCCGGGAAAACCACTTCATTTTATATGATTGTTGGTATGATTCAGCCAAATGAAGGAAAAATTTATTTGGACAATCAGGAAATAACCAAGTTCCCGATGTACAAAAGAGCGCAAGAAGGTGTGGGATATTTGTCGCAAGAAGCTTCAATTTTCAGAAAATTATCTGTTGAAGACAATATTTTATCCGTATTGCAATTTTCCAATATGTCGAAGGCTGATCAAAAGGAAAAAATGGAATCTTTATTAAGCGAATTTGGCTTGAATCATGTGCGCAAAAACAGAGGCGATTTACTTTCGGGAGGCGAAAGAAGAAGAACCGAAATAGCGAGAGCTTTGGCATCAGATCCTAAATTTATTTTGTTGGATGAACCATTTGCCGGCGTTGACCCCATTGCTGTTGAAGACATTCAAAATATTGTGGCGCATTTAAAAGACAGAAATATTGGCATTTTAATAACCGACCACAATGTTCAGGAAACACTTGCCATTACCGATAAAACCTACTTAATGTTCGAGGGCGGAATTTTAAAAGAAGGAACGCCACAAGAACTTGCTGAAGATGAAACAGTTAGACGTGTTTATTTAGGAAAAGATTTTGAATTAAAAAGAAGAAAATTTTAAGCTGCATTTTTTAGCAGCTTATTTTCAACAGTTGACATCAAAACATACAGCAATATCACGATTGGAATGGCTATAAATTGAAACAGGACACTTAAAACGGCCGTAAATAAAATAAACAAGTACTTTATTTTATTCTTTTTCCAACTGTAATCTTTAAATTTTAAAGAGAATAACGGGATTTCCGCATTCATTAAATAACAAAGCAGGATTGCCAGCCCAATTAAAAACCAAACATTTTGAATAATTGCCGTTGCAAATTCATTGTTACTGTAGTTCAAAATTAACGGCAAAGACATAACCACCAAAGCTGCAGCCGGTGTTGGCAACCCAATAAAAGAGCTTGTCTGGCGTTCGTCAATGTTAAATTTCGCCAATCGGTAGGCTGCGCCAAGCGTAAACAACAAACCAATTAAGGAAATAAAGAAAGTGCTTGTAAAATAATGTTCGTTTCCAATTTTCAAAACCGATTTAACGGCGTTTTCCCAAGTTTCATTTTCAACCGATCTGGAAATCAGCTGAAAAAGCACAATTCCAGGCACTACCCCGCTGGTAACCACATCTGCCAAAGAATCCAATTGTTTTCCCAATTCTCCCTGCACTTTAAACAATCTCGCTGCAAATCCGTCGAAAAAATCAAAAAATATCCCTAAAAAAACAAAACCGGCCGCTAAAACAAGTTCTTCTTTAACCGCAAAATACACCGCAATGGTTCCTGAAAGTAAGTTAAGCAGTGTCAATAAATTGGGAATGTATTTTTTCAGCATCGTTATTTATATTTTTCCGTAAATTTAATCATTGTTTTTTAGTAAACTTTAATTCAATAAAACTTTTTGTTAAATTGCTAAATGACACATATAAAATAAACCTATAAAAGAGCGATTATATTTATAATTGGGCAAATATTTATTGTTTGTCAAGGGAGCATGCTCCCTTGTTTTTTGTTGCGAAAAACTTGTTTTCGAAATTGTCAATGGAGCATGCTCCATTGTTTTATTGTGGAGCAAAAAACGTGTTTTCGAAATTGTCAATGGAGCATGCTCCATTGTTTTATTGTGAAGCAAAAAACATGTTTTCGAATTTATTAACCATAATATTTCCTAAATTTAAAGTTTAACTTCTAAAGTTTTTTTACATTCGCTTTTTTATTTAAGAATCTTAAAAATGTAAATTATTTGCTTTTCAACTTATTTCGGATAAAAAAGCCAATAAGAATCAAATAAATTTTTAACTATTTGTTTTTCAACAAAATGAGCAAAAAAATTCACTTCATTTTCATACTCCTTATTAGTTGTTTTCAACTTACGGCTCAACAAAAATTAACATCAGAAGCAACTGTAAGCGTTGTTACCTGCGGACCGGGAACTGATTTGTACAGTGCTTTTGGCCATAGCGCTTTTAGGGTTTACGACCCACTTTTGAAATTGGATAAAATTTATAATTATGGCACTTTCGACTTTAACAAACCTAATTTCTATTTAAATTTTGCCAAAGGAAAGTTGGTTTATCAGCTTTCTACCACGCGTTATGGTTATTTTTTGCAACAGTTTAATTATGAAAACCGTTGGGTAAAAACGCAGGAACTGGATTTGGATGATGCTGATGTTCAAGCAGTTTATGATTTTCTGGAAAACAACGCGAAACCTGAAAATATGTCCTATCAGTATGATTTCTTTTACGACAATTGCTCCACAAAAATTGAAGAAGTGATTAAAGCGGTCTTAAAAGACAAAGTAACTTTTAACAACAACCATATTACCGACCAGAAATCGCATCGGGATTTAATTGCCGCTTACACTGCCGAAGAATTTAAATGGGGAAAATTTGGGATCGATTTGGCCTTAGGATCTGTGATCGACAGACAAGCAACTGCTGCCGAATTTAAATTTTTACCCGATTATATTTATCTGGGATTTAACAATGCCACCATCAATGTTGAAGGTAAAAATATTCCATTTGTAAAAGCCGCAAATAATGTCTTAAATGAAGTGAAACAGCCACAGCCCTTTTCCATATTCCAGCCTTTTATGGTCTTTTTATTGATAAGTCTGTTTTTTATTTTTAAAACTTATCAGGATTATACGGCAAAAAAAAGAACCAAATGGCTCGATTTTTCTCTGTATTTTATGACCGGCGTTGTTGGTATTGTGGTGTTATTGCTATGGTTTGCCACCAGCCATACCGCAACCTATAAAAACCTTAACTTTTTGTGGGCTTTTGCGCCAAATTTAGCGGTTTCCTTTTTTATGTTTAAAAAAGTTTTGCCAAAATGGTTTGCAAATTACAATAAATTATTGCTTGTTTTATTGATAATTCAGGCCATTTTATGGGTACTGAAAATTCAGGTTTTCAATATCGCCATCATTCCAATTTTGGTTATGCTTTTTATTCGTTATGGTTATTTAATTGTGAAAAATAAATAAAGTATACTTAGCTCAACTTATCTATAAAAGGAACACATTGAACATTTAACTTTTCTTGAAATAAATCTGTAAAAAATTTAAGGAAAAAAAATCATTTATAATCGAGATTGCGCTTCTTCTATTATATTTTGGTATTTTTTTAAAATTCTGTTCCACTCTTCAAATTGTTGGTCATCTTTAACGCTTGCAAGGCCCTCTGCTCTTTCACTGCTAATTTTAATAACATATTTTAAAGGGTTTGAATCACCTAATTTTACAAATACCCTTGTTCGAATAGTGCTTTTTCCGTTAAAACTTTGCACTTGCCATGCAGTGCGTAAATACCCTGTTTCTTTATCCACAACTTCTAAAACATCAAATTCAGTAGTGACAATTGTGCTAATCAGTTTCCAAGCCTCGTCCTCTGTAATTTTAGGATTCACAACAACTGTAAAATTAACATTTGCTAAATCTGTTGAAATTGAGGTTTTGTATGCTTCATCTTCAATTAATTCTATATGATCACGATATGGCGGTTGTTGATAATCTTTAGAGTTGCAATAATTCTTCTTAACTCGCAAAAAACTTTCTTTAGTTACAATGACTTCGACGCAGCTATTGTCCGAAACCTTTAAATCATAATTACCAATTCCAACAATTTTGCCATCTACTTTAATTTCAGAATCATTCGGTGTTGTTTCAATTTTTACCAATCTGTCTTTTAGTAGGAATTGATAGTCAAAAGGAGGTTCAACGTCATTTTCCTTGTTGCAAAAGACTTTTTCATCTTGAATAAATCCTTCCTTGGCAACCTGAATTACAACACATTCGTTTTCAGGAATTATTATTTCTGAAAAACCAATTCCAACTGGTTTTTTATTGACAATTATTTCAGCGTCTGCCGGTAAAACTTTCACTCTGACTACCCTTTCTTTAAGTTGAAAATTTTCACTAAACGGAGGAATTTGGGCTCCAACTTTATTAAAATATGTTTTTGAAATTGATTTAAATCCCTTTTTTTTAACATCAACCGTTAAATTGCCGTCTTTTGGTATTATAATTTCAAAACCTTTGGATCCTACATAATTGCCATCAACAAAAATTTCGCAATCAAAAGGGGTTGCATTAACTTGCACAACCCTGTTTTCAAGCAAAACTTGAACTGCTTTTGGCCATTTTTGAGTCTTTGGAAATTCTTTGATTAATGGTTGAAAACCTTCTTTAACAATAATAATTTTATTTGATTCTTTACTGCTTAAGCTTAGTTTGGCACTTCCAACTCCCAATGCAGGCTTTAAAATTTCATCACCTCTCATTTTAAATATTTCAGCATCTTGATAATTGGCAACTATATCAATTTTACTCTGAGAAAATGAAAACGTTACGATAAAAAGAGCAACAACGAAAAAGTAATTATTTTTCATAGTATTTATTTATTTGATTAGATTATGCTAATGTAATAAATTAATCAATTTCACAGTGCAAAAATCTTTGTTTCTTCAATAATTGTTCCTCTGTTTCAACAACGTCATCATCTGGCACACAACAATCTACCGGACAAACAGCTGCGCATTGCGGTTCGTTGAAAAACCCTTTGCATTCCGTGCATTTATCGGCAACAATATAGTAATATTCATCACTGACAGGTTCCTGGGCTTCATCAGCATTAAATTTCTTGCCGTTTTCCAAAATTATTTTTCCGGCAAGTTTAGTTCCATCAGAAAATTTCCAGTTTTCTGAAGCTTCGTATATCGCATTATTGGGGCATTCCGGTTCACAAGCACCACAATTAATACATTCGTCGGTTATTTTTATGGCCATAATTTTATTTAGATTAATTTTGCGACAAAGATAAAATTTTAATTTTAAGATACCATAGAATGAATTTAAGCCAACGAATAGAAGCTTTCGCAAAACTCGGTGATTTTTTCAAACAGTTTTCAACACTAAAAATAGAGAAAAGTGAAACCGCCGAATTCAATCCCATTCTTTTTGATGCATTTAACATGCAAATCAACAGAGCTTCAGAATTTAATGGTTGGTTTACCAAGGAAAATGTTTTAAAAGCTTTTGAAAGCTGGAGTGAAGCGCTAACTATAGAAAATCTTGAAAAGTGGACTTCAATCTATAAAATTGATGAAAATATAGCGCCTAAAAACATCGCCATTATTATGGCGGGAAACATTCCTTTGGTTGGTTTTCACGATTTTTTAACGGTTTTATTTAGCGGAAATAATGCCTTGGTGAAACTTTCTTCAAACGATAAACATTTTTTGCCTTTAATTGCTAAGTTTTTGGAATATTACCACCCATATTTTAAAAATAAAATCGCTTTTACTGAAAAAAAATTAACCGGTTTTGATGCCGTGATCGCTACCGGAAGCAACAATACCAAGCGTTATTTTGAATATTATTTCGGGAAATATCCTGCCATCATCAGAAACAGCAAAAATTCTGCAGCCATTATTACAGGAAGCGAAACCAGGCTGGAACTTGAAGCTTTAGGTGAAGATATTTTTCAATACTTTGGTTTGGGATGCAGGAGCGTTTCCAAAATTTTTGTTCCTCAAAATTATAATTTCGACTTGCTTTTTAATGCGTTGTTTAAATTCAATGATATTATCAACGTAAAAAAATACGAAAACAACTACGATTATAACAAAGCCATTTATTTGATGAGTTTGTTTAAAATTCAGGACAATGGTTTTGTGATGTTAAAAGAAGATTCAAGTTATGCATCTCCTATTGCAACGGTTTTTTATGAATTTTACGATTCTTATGACATTTTATTGAAAAAATTAGATGCTGATAAAGAAGACATTCAGTGTATTGTTTGTAACGAAAACGATTTAAATTTTGTAAAATTCGGACAAACGCAACACCCAAAATTAGATGACTACGCCGATGGCATTGACACTTTCAAATTTTTGTTAAATATCTAACACATTTTTCCATTTTTATAAGGTTTGCTCCGTCTTTTTTCACGAAATTTGCGTACATAAATTTTATATTTTACGCCAAATGAAAAAACATAATTTTAGTGCAGGTCCATCAATTTTACCGCAAGAAGTTATTAAAAAAGCATCAGATGCTTTATTAAATTTCAACGGTCTTGATTTATCTTTAATTGAAGTTTCACACAGAAGCAAAGATTTTGTTGATGTGATGGATAACGCCTGCAACTTAGTGAAAGAATTATTAAACCTGCCTGACGGATACTCTGTTGTATTTTTGCAAGGCGGTGCAAGTCTTGAATTTTTAAGGGTTCCTTACAACCTTTTAAAAGTTGATGGAAAAGCTGCTTATTTAGACACGGGCACTTGGAGTTCAAATGCCATAAAAGAAGCAAAAATTTTGGGAAATGTTGAAGTGGTTGCTTCGTCAAAAGACAAAGGCTATAACTTTATCCCAAAAAATTACGAAATCCCTTCGGATGTTGATTATTTTCATTGCACTTCAAACAATACCATTTATGGAACGCAGTTAAAATCGTTTCCAAAAACAAACATTCCGTTAATTTGTGATATGAGTTCCGATATTTTCTCTCGTCAGTTAGATTTTAGCCAGTTTGACATTATTTATGCAGGCGCACAAAAAAATATGGGACCTGCGGGAACCACATTGATTGTGATAAAAGATGAGATTTTAGGAAAATCAGGAAGAAAAATTCCTTCAATATTAGATTATCAGGTTCACATCGCAAAGGAAAGTATGTTTAATACACCTTCTGTTTTTGCAGTTTATGTTTCGATGTTGACTTTGGAATGGCTGAAAAATTTAGGCGGAATTACTGCTATTGAAAAATTAAATGAAGCAAAAGCGGCATTGTTATACGCTGAAATTGACAGAAATCCGCATTTTAAAGGATATTCAGAAAAAGAAGATCGTTCCCTTATGAACGCAACTTTCAATCTTACTGATGAAGCAAACAAAGAAGCATTCGACAAACTTTGGAATGCAGCAGGAATTAGCGGACTTAAAGGCCACAGATCTGTTGGTGGTTACCGCGCAAGTATGTACAACGCCTTGCCTATAGAAAGTGTGCAGGTTTTGGTTGATGCGATGAAACAACTTGAAAAACAATTATCATAACAATAAAATAGAAAAAAATGAAGGTATTAGCGAATGACGGATTGGACAAAAGTGGCATTGTAGGACTTGAAAAAGCAGGTTTTGAAGTGGATTTAACCACCGTAGCCCAAGAACAACTGTTAGATTATCTGAATAAAAATAAAGTTTCTGTGTTGCTTGTAAGAAGCGCCACCAAAGTTAGAAAAGACATTATTGACAACTGCCCTACCCTTAAAATTATTGGGCGTGGCGGCGTTGGAATGGACAATATAGATGTTGAATATGCCCGTGAAAAAGGAATCACCGTAATAAATACCCCAGCAGCATCATCACATTCCGTTGCTGAACTTGTTTTTGCCCATTTATTTGGCTTGGTTCGTTTTTTACACGAATCAAATAGAAATATGCCGTTGGTTGGGGATTCCAAATTCAACGATTTAAAAAAATCGTATGCCAAAGGAATTGAATTAAAAGGAAAAACACTGGGCGTACTTGGTTTTGGCCGAATTGGACAAGCTACCGCAAAAGTTGCTTTGGGATTGGGAATGAAAGTGGTTGCTTTTGATCCATTTATTGAAACCGAAACTTTAGAACTTGAATTTTTTGACCATCAAACATTGTTTTTCAACATAAAAACCATCAGCAAAGAAGAAGTTTTAAAACAAGCTGATTTTATTTCAATCCACGTTCCTGCACAAAAAGAATATGTGATTTCAACAAAGGAATTTGAGATGATGAAAAATGGCGCTTTTATTGTGAATGCGGCACGCGGCGGCGTTCTTGATGAAGTTGCTTTGGTGAAAGCCATTGAAAGCGGAAAAATTGCCGGTGCTGCACTTGATGTATTTGAAAAAGAACCAACGCCTGAAATGGGATTGTTAATGAATGCAAATCTATCGCTAACGCCGCATATTGGTGCAGCAACAGCTGAAGCTCAAGACAGAATTGGATCGGAATTGGCTTCACAAATTATTGAATTTTTTAAAACTAATAAATAACGAATGGCAATTATAAAACCCTTTAAAGGACTTCGCCCACCTAAAAATATGGTTGAAGAAGTAGCCTGTTTACCCTACGATGTAATGAATTCCGAAGAAGCCACCAACATGGTAGTTGGTAAAAAAGCATCTTTATTACATATTACACGTGCTGAAATTGAATTCAACAAAGGCACAGATCCTCACGATGAAAAAGTGTACACAAGAGCCAAAGATAATTTTGAAGCTTTTCAGGAAAAAGGCTTTTTAGTCCAAGATTCTGAAGCGCATTATTATATTTATGCCCAAACCATGAATGGAAAAACGCAATATGGCATCGTTGGTGAAGCCGCTTGTGAAGATTACATCAATGGAAAAATTAAAAAACACGAATTAACACGTCCCGATAAAGAAGAAGACCGAAAAGTGCTTACAAGATATTTGAAAGCCAATATTGAGCCTGTATTTTTTACCTATCGCGCTGTTCCTGAAATTGATGCTATTGTTAATGATATCGTAACAAGTAAAAATCCTGAATACGATTTTACTGCCGAAGACGGTTTTGGACACCATTTTTGGGTGATTGAAGATGCTGAAGTCAATAAAACGTTGGAAAAACTTTTTAAAGAAAAAGTTCCTTGCACTTATGTGGCCGACGGACATCACAGAACGGCCGCTGCAGCTGGAATGAGCGCCGAATTTGCTGCTCAAAATCCGAATCATACCGGCAATGAGCCTTATAATTATTTTATGGCGGTACATTTTCCGGATAACCAATTGCAAATCATTGATTACAATCGTGTTGTGAAAGATTTAAATGGATTAAACACTGCAGAATTTTTAGCTAAAATCGATGAAAATTTTGGCATTACGCAAATTAGCGGTTCCATCGTAAAACCTGAAAAACTCCACGATTTTTCTATGTATTTAGACGGAAAATGGTATGGTTTAACTGCGAAAAAACCTACTTATAACGATGACAATCCCATTGACAGTTTGGATGTGAGCGTTTTATCAAAATATGTATTGGAACCAATTCTTAATATCATCAATTTAAGAACTGATACCCGAATTGATTTTGTTGGAGGCATTAGAGGTTTATCGGAATTAAGCAAACGTGTTGACAGCGGTGAAATGGCCGTGGCTTTTGCATTATTTCCCGTAAGTATGAATCAGTTGATGAATATCGCCGATACCGGCAACATTATGCCGCCAAAAGTAACCTGGTTTGAACCAAAATTACGTTCGGGCTTGGTGATCAATAAATTAAATTAGTGAGCATACAAAATAATTTAAATAGCATTTCAAAAACAATACCTGAAAATGTTACGCTAATCGCGGTCTCTAAAACCCAGCCTGCAGCTTTTATTTTAGAAGCCTATCAGGCTGGACAAAGGGCTTTTGGTGAAAATAAAATTCAGGAAATGGCTGAAAAATTTGATATCTTGCCTAAAGATATTGAATGGCATATGATTGGCCATTTACAAAGCAACAAAGTGAAATATATGGCGCATTTTGTGCATTTAATTCACGGAGTAGACAGTTTTAAAACGCTTGCAGAAATAAACAAACAGGCATTAAAACACAACCGGATTATCAATTGCTTGCTGGAAATTAAAATAGCCAGCGAAGAAACTAAATTCGGATTGCCTTTTACTGAAGCCGAACAACTGCTAAAATCAGAAGAATTAAAAAACCTAAAAAATGTTAACATTACAGGATTGATGGGAATGGCCAGTTTTACGGATGACAATGAAATTATACGCAGTGAATTTAAATCTTTAAAAACCTTTTTTGATTCACTTCAAAAATATAAATCATTCAATGTAAATTCCTCCATTTTATCAATGGGAATGAGTGGCGACTATAAAATTGCCATTGAAGAAGGCAGCACGATGATTAGGGTTGGAAGCGCTATTTTTGGATTACGAAATTATAATTAATGTACGCAATACTCGACATAGAAACCACTGGCGGTAAATATAATGAAGAAGGCATTACGGAAATTGCCATTTATAAATTTGACGGACATGAAATTGTTGACCAATTTATAAGTTTGGTAAATCCTGAAAGGGAAATCCAGCCTTTTGTGGTCAACTTAACCGGCATCAATTCTGGAATGCTAAAAAATGCACCTAAATTTTATGAGATTGCAAAACGCATTGTTGAAATTACTGCGGATTGCGTTTTAGTGGCCCACAATGCGAGTTTTGACAACAGAATTTTAACGACCGAGTTTAGAAGATTGGGATTTGAATTCGAACGAAAAACATTATGCACGGTTGAATTAAGCCAAAAGTTAATTCCCGATTTAAATTCCTACAAGCTGGGGAATTTATGCAAAACACTTGGAATTCCGTTATCCGGCCGCCACAGAGCCGATGGAGATGCACTTGCAACGGTACTTCTTTTTAAACTTTTGCTGAACAAAGATTCTTACAAAGAAATCCTAAAAGAAGCTGCAGTTAAAGAAAACAGCAAATCATTGGCGCCTAAACTGCTTTCCATGATTGAAGAATTGCCTTCAAAAACAGGTGTTTTTTATATTCACAGCAGCGCCAACATTCTTTATATCGGTAAAGGAAAAAGCATTAAAAAAGCGGTTAATCAATTGTTTTTAAGAACTTCAAAAAGATCCATCCTACTTCAAACCGAAGTTATTTCAGTAAGCTATGAAGAAACAGGAAATCAATTGATTGCAGAACTAAAATATGCCGAAGAATTAAAAATCAATCAACCAAAATATAATCTATCAACCAAAAATAATTTTGCGCAAATTTCATTCAGCAACGCCAATATGGTGGTGGTTGACAAAGGAAGGAATTTGGGCGAAAAATCGGTAGTGTTAATTGAAAACAATGAGCTTAAAGGATTCTGCTTCACTCACTTAAGCTATCAGTTAAATAATATTGAAATACTTAGAAATATGATTTCGCCTATGGAAAATTCCATCCATAACAGGGCAATTATCAAACAATACCTTCAAAAAAATAACGTAGAAAAACTTATCCGCTTTTAATTAAAATAAATGCTTTATTTTAGGCTCGCTTTTATAAAAAATTTATGGTTAAACAGGTAGCACGCAATAAAAACTGGAAAACAAAACTTTACCAAATTATTTATGAAGCGGATACGCCCGCCGGAAAATGGTTTGATATCGTTTTAATATTCGCTATTTTGTCGAGTATTTTATTGGTAATGCTTGAAAGTGTTGAAAGTTTTAATGCAAAATATAATTACTTTTTAAATATTTCAGAATGGGTAATTACCATTCTTTTTACCATAGAATATTTTATAAGAATCATTGTCATTAAAAAACCTTCAAAATACATATTCAGTTTTTATGGAATTATAGATTTATTGGCAACAATTCCCAAATATTTATCCCTAATTTTTATTGGGACGCATTTTTTGGTGGCACTTCGCGCGTTAAGATTGCTGCGGGTTTTCAGAATTTTAAAATTAACCCATTACTTAGGCGCCTCTTTTAATTTATTGACTGCTTTAAAAGCCAGCAGAATTAAAATTTCGGTGTTTTTGTTCAGCGTATTTATAATCACCATAATTATAGGCACCATTATGTATTTGATTGAAGGTCCAGAGAATGGCTTTACAAGTATCCCAATTAGTATGTATTGGGCAATTGTGACACTAACCACGGTTGGTTATGGTGATTTGGCTCCACAAACGCCATTTGGCCAACTTCTTGCCAGTTTTGTTATGATTTTGGGGTACGGAATTATTGCGGTGCCAACAGGCATTGTAACTTCTGAAATGACCAGACAAAACGCTATAATCCATACCAATACGCAATCCTGTCCGTACTGCTCTGCTGAAAACCATATAGACAATGCCAAATATTGCCATAAATGCGGTGGAAAATTAAATGATGACTAACTATTTAATTACGGTAATTGGCGCCACTGCCATTGGTAAAACAGCCTTGAGCATTCAATTGGCGCAACATTTTAACACCCAAATTATTTCGTCCGATTCACGTCAGTTTTTTAAAGAAATGAATATTGGAACCGCGGTTCCTTCTGGGGAAGAATTGGCTGCTGCTCCCCATCATTTTATCCAAAACATATCAATTTTTGATCATAATAGCGTTGGGCAATTTGAAAAAGATGCGCTTAAAAAATTGGATGAATTATTTTTAAAAAACAATATTGTTGTGATGGTCGGCGGAAGCGGTTTGTACACCAACGCCGTACTTGAAGGTTTTGATGATTTTCCTGAAATTGCTCCTGAAATTAGGCTTAAACTCAACAAACAAATTGAAAATGGCGAGCTTGAAGTCCTGCAAAATCAATTAAAAGAATTAGATCCTGAATCATACAATGACATCGAAATTGAAAATCCGCATCGATTAATCAGGGCTTTGGAAATTTGTATTGGAACCGGAAAGCCTTATTCCTCATTCAAAAATAAGAACAAAGTAAAACGAAATTTTATTCCGATAAAAATTGGTTTAACCGCCGATAGGGAAATTATGTACAACCGCATCAACCAAAGAGTTGATATCATGCTGCAAGAAGGTTTGCTGGATGAAGCCAAAAAACTGTATCCGCACAAAGAACTAAATGCATTGCAAACGGTTGGTTATCGCGAATTATTCGATTATTTCGACGGAAAATATTCACTGGAATTCGCTATTGAAGAAATTAAAAAAAATACGCGACGTTTTGCAAAACGTCAAGTGACCTGGAACAAAAAAGATGAAACCATTCATTGGTTCGATTTTGAAACAAGCCCTTCAGAAATCATTAAAAAAATTGAAACCTTACTTCAGCCTAAATAAAACATCAATTAAATAGAAAGAAAAATTCCGTTTAATTGCAATTCAAAATTTATGGAGGTGATTTTATGCTCATGCTAATATCATATTCAAAAAATACTGCAATCATATTTTATTTGAAATAAATGTATTATTTTAGGGAAAGCTGTTTGTAAAAAATTTATTTTGAAACTGACGCAACATATAACAAACTGGAAAACCGAACTTTATAAAGTTTTTTATGAGGTAAACAACCCAATTAAAAAAAAGTTTGATCTTTTTTTAATTGTTTTTATTTTATTGAGCGTTGTGCTTGTAACACTTGAAAGTGTGGAAAGTTTTCAAAGCAAACACCATCATTTTTTTAATATTTCAGAATGGATAATCACGATACTGTTTTCTTTGGAATATTTAGCACGAATAATTGCCTCCAAAAAACCTTTCAAATATATTTTCAGTTTTTACGGAATAGTTGATTTTATAGCGATAATTCCAAAATATGTATCTTTAATTTTTGTTGGCGTACAGGCATTGGTCGTCATACGAACCTTAAGATTTCTTAGATCATTTAAAATATTAAAATTAGCAAGGTATGTAGGCGCTTACGAAAATTTAGTAGGTGGTTTAAAAGCAAGCATCACTAAAATTTTGATATTTCTTTTTGGCGTGATGGTTGTGACCGTTATTTTAGGTACCGTTATGTTTTTGGTTGAAGGGCCTAAAAATGGTTTTATAAATATTCCCCACAGTATGTATTGGACCATTGTGACACTTACGGCAGTTGGTTACGACAATTTAGCGCCACTTTCTTCCTCTGGAAAATTTATCGCAAGCTTGGTTATGATTTTAGGCTACATCACTATTGCGGTTCCAATTGCTGTTATTACTTCTGAAATGATCAAACAAGAGTTAAAAAATAAAATCAACAAAAAAATATGTCCGCACTGTTCTGCCAACAATCACCCAGAAAATGCCAAATTTTGCCATCAGTGCGGCTCAAAATTAGATCCTGAATAACTGTATATTTGCAGCGATTATAAATTTGAAACACTAATTCACTTGACTAATACTGAACTCAAAGAATTTTTGGATGAAAAAGTTGTCCAATATAACAATCCGATGTTTATTGACAGCGATCCCATTCAAATTCCGCATCAATTTTCATTGAAGGAAGACATTGAAATTTCTGCATTTTTAACAGCTACCATTGCCTGGGGAAATCGAAAATCTATTATAAAAAATGCTTTTACTATGATGGATTTGTTGGGCAATTCTCCTTATGATTTTTTGATCAACCATAAACCGCATCATTTAGACAATATGGAACATTTTGTGCATAGGACTTTTAATGTGGATGATTTTAAGTATTTTATCACCGCATTGCAACATATTTATAAAAATCACGGTGGTTTGGAAACCGTATTTTCAAAACACACAACTTCCAATTCCACGCAAGCAGCCATTCATGAGTTCAAAAAAATATTTTTTGAAATTCCGCATTTGGAACGAACTAAAAAACACATTTCCGATCCTTTAAATAATTCGGCAGCGAAACGCATTAATATGTTTTTAAGATGGATGGTCAGAAATGACAATTCGGGCGTGGATTTCGGAATTTGGAATAGCCTCTCACCTGCCCAACTTTCTTGTCCGCTCGATGTGCATTCGGGAAATGTTGCGCGTAAATTAGGACTTTTAACCAGAAAACAAAACGACGCCAAAGCATTGGCTGAATTGGATGCCAGTTTGCGAAAAATGGATAAAAATGATCCCGTAAAATATGATTTTGCCTTGTTCGGGTTGGGTGTTTTTGAAAAGTTTTAAAATTTGTTAAAATTCGATTAAAAATTTACGGCTTGCTGAATAATTATTGGCTGGCCAATGACAGGCCTTCCAAAGCTGATGCATCCTTTGGTTTATTCAACAATACTTTTTGGAACAATATCTTGGCATCTTTTTTCTTTCCCAACTGCAGGTTGCTCCAGGCGTACATCAATAATCCGTCATAATCAAACGGATAAAGGTCAACTATTTGCTTAAAATTTAAAATGGCCTTGTCAAATTGCCCTCTATTATAGTAAATTGTACCCAAATAATACATAGCTTTGGTATTGTGGGGAGAATTGGCTAAAATTTCATTGTAAACACTTATCACCTTATCCCAGCTTCCCATTGCCGCCAATGGAAAAATATATCCAAATTTTGGTTCATCGGCATAAGGCATCAAAGCCATTGATTTTTTATAAAATGAAATCGACTCATTAAAATTTCCCGCCAAATAATTCAACCATCCCAAACGCAAATTAATTTCATACGAATTTTCCTGATATACGACCTTAATTTGATCGGCAGCCGATTTATAATTGCCTTGCTTTTCTAATACATAGCTTTTACTGAACGCTTCTTGAATTGTTGAAAAATTTACCTGAGCAAAAGCAGCCGGTCTGAACAAAAAGAATAACAGACTTATAATAATTGTTTTTTTTAAAATTTCCATGTGATTCCCCCTATTATATTTTGTTGATTAAATTGATATTTTTCCGAAATTATTATTTGATCCTGGGTATAATAATAATCCTCCATCTCCATAAAAGAATACCCAACTTTCAGAATTGCATTTTTAGTGTAAAATTCCAAAATTAACCCAAGTTCGTTTAACGCAGTCGCTGATTGATTGTATATTACGGATCCGTTATTGACAACAAAATTATTCAATTCACCCACATTTCCGTAACCTATAATTGAAAAATTGGCTGTATTTACAGATAAACCACCGGTATAAACCATGTTGGAATTGGCATCTTGGCTCTGAAATTGCACTGCGCCAAAAGGCACCAATAAGGTGCTTCCCAACGGGTATAATGACATTGTGTATCCTGCTTGAAACTGGTTAAATCCATTTAAGTTTGATACAGACGCATTTACGGTATTTCGCACATAGTAAGAAGCTTTCGTTAAAGAACCGCCAAAAACAAAATCGGTATAATTAAGGGTGGATGATGAAGATGTTGAAGTTATGTTTCTTGGCCCTCTTGCGCTTATTTCAGCCGTTAAATTTAAATTTAAATTATCATATTTTCCAAAAATAACATTGAAGTAAGTATCTAAATACCAACGATTTCCAAGTCCAATAGTCATATCCGCATAATAACGGGTTTCATCAACCTTGAAAGAAGTATTTGTGATTACCCCCAATAAATTTTCTTGCTGAACTGATGAAGTAGGCATGATGGAAAGTCTATGGTAAAAATTTACTCTTTTAGAAAAAGGGTGGTTTAATCCCAATGAAAATAATTGATAATTTTTAGGAAAATAACGAGTATCGTTATTATTTACATTATCATTTGCCAATAACAATTGATCATAATCCGAATTGTTTGTGACCAATACGCCCAAATCCAAAGCGGTCACAAAAGGCAAATCGAGTTGAATTTTATCGGTTAGCTGTTTAGACATTTTTTCATAAAACAAGTGTGATTCCAATATTAAACCGCTGTAACGGTATGCCCAATAAAGATATTCCTGCACAATGACATCATAAGTATTAACGGCATACGCTTCTTCCAAAAGTTTTATTGCGTTTAACATTTTGCCTTCTTTATAATAAGCAATTCCCATTCTAACTTTAAGGTAATAAAAATCAATTCCTGCTGTTCGGGATTTTTTCCCTATTTCCAAAAGCGATTTCCAATCTTCGTTTAAATACAAGGCATAAGTTGTGCTGTCCACTTCCTTATACGATAACGATTTTTCCTGAGCTTGGATTGTTGTAACCATCAACAAAACCAATATTAAACCAATTTGTTTTCCCATTTTAAATAAATTTTTAAATTTTTTGGTGTTTCAAGCCATATTTCAATTTCCCTGTTTTTATGCACTATAATTTGAGCCGAAAAAAAAGATTGTTTCCCCTTTCCTAAAATTTGAGAATTCATCTCCAATTGTTTAGGGTTGAATATCTGTGTGTTTTCTTTATAGGATAACATGTAATTTCCCTTCAGAAAAATTCCGAAAGGCACCGCAAAATCTTGGATTAAAAGCAACGGAAAGCGATACAAATGATGAACGGGGAAATGTGTTTCAACTTTAAGATTGCTGTCGTCACTTAAAACCACCTTATAAAGGGAACGATAAAAATAAAATAATGCACTGCGTTTTGAGCCTCTATAATTTAATGCCGAAAAAGTTTTGCCATTATTTTCATAATACAACTTTGCACCTGTTTTAAGACAAAGCAATGATGACTGGTTGTAGCTGTCAATTTCATTTCTTATCACAAAATCGCTGGTTTTTTTATCACTTTTCATCTGCAACAAAAATTCATCTCCCGGATTCCATTTAAAAGCCGACTGCAATAAAGGTGAGGCCGGAATATTGGACACCGCTTCATTTTCACTTGGAATTCCCTTCTGCACAAACCCTAATTTTGTTTCATCACCCACAATATATTCCGACAAAGGCCAAAAAATGGTGGGACTGCCTATTTCTTGGGAAGATTGCAATTGAAAATGCAGATGAGGATAAGGTGAACGTCCTGAATTACCGCACTTTCCTATAGTTTGCCCTTCAAAAACAGTCTCCCCAACCTTCACGTTAATTGATCCTTTTTTTAGATGGCTTAATTTTGAATATAAATATTCCTGATGCTTTATCACCACTGTATTTCCCCAATTTTGAAGTGTGTTGGCCACACCAATTTCATTATCTTCAACCGTATCTGCCACGGCAACAACAGTTCCTGAAGCCGGTGCTATCACCGGTTTATCGAAGCAAAAATAATCACTGGGCAACAAACCTTCATTTTTATATTCTTTATCCGAAGCAGTGTCCCTTATTATAAAATCCCAAGCAAAACGAAAAAAATCCTTATGGGTATGAACACCATTATGTGCTTGGTTAACAGTCCATTGCCCTATAAACGGCAATCGTATGGGGAAAATAAATGGAGCATATTCCTTTACGGGCTGGCTGTCAAATAAATAAGCATTTGTTTCCGGGTTTTTTTGTTGAACTATCGTTAAAATTGGTGATTTTGTTTGATTGTAACGTATTTTAAATGCATATAAAACCACCAGAATAACCACATTAAACGGCAATGAAAATACCGACAATCCGAAAAAAGCAAAAAGACGATCGGAACCAATCGTAATTACCACCAGCATTGGGATTAACAATAAACTCCACTGCAAAGATTGTCTTGAAGGAATTAAAAAATAGCCTCCAATCGCAATGGCTGACAGTATAAAATTAAAACCATAGTAGGTATAATTCAGCGACCCAGTGTAAATACCCAAAAATGAATAAAACCAATAGGCTATAAAAAAACCCAAAAGTGAAAATAAAAAGTTAACACGCGAATGGATCAATAAACCGATGGCAATTAGTACCCCTGATAAAATATTAAACTGAAAAAAAATAGCGCCCAAGGACAAAAAATAGGTATCGAACCCTGTGTCCATAAAAACACGATTCAACCAATCCATCAAAAAAATTAGTGGCCCACCCCCTATTTTAAAAAACATATTTGAAGGGTAAAGCGCCTCCGCATTTAAATCAATCCCCGAAAATGCAGGAAAGGACAGCAGCAACAACCACATAGAAAGGACAAAAGGAAAACTTAAAAATGGCAAAGTATATTTTGCCAATAATCCCATTAAAAAAATAGTGATAAAAAATGCGATGGCACTACCAATAACAATTAAAAAAATGACTTCAATTCCATGTGAAAAATAAGTGCTGATACCCAATCCAACCAATAAAGAATTAAAACTAAACAATCCTCTACGAACTGTAATTGATGAATATCCCAATAACTCAGACAATGCAATTGCGGTAATTACAGCTATAAAACCACTTAACCCCATCCACCAGTCAATAAAACTGACAAAAAAAAGCACAACGGCCAAAATCCTGTTTTCCGTAAAAAAAATTTGGGAATAACTGGTTAAAATAGCCTCTCCTATATAAATTGATTTTTGTGCTAACTTTTTCTTCATTATTTATCGACTTTCACCCATTTTAATAAGGGTTGGTTTTATTTATGAAAGCTTAACGTAGGTACTCCGGTATCAATTCCTGTCTGCGGAAAACTTCTTTGTCTTCCTGCTTACGAATCAAATGCACTTCACCTTTTAAATCAATCAAAACCACGTTTGGACGATAAGTTATAAATTGCATCCATTGTGTCATAGTGTATGCGCCAACGCGTTTAATAACAAAATGATCGCCTTTATTGAGCATTGGGAAATCAATATTTTTTCGAATCACATCAATATTCATACATAAAGGCCCATAAATGGTTGTTGGTTCGGATTGGAAACTTGTTTCGTGGACCGGAAATATTTCATAATCATACCAAAAAGCGGTAAACATTAAATTTACGCCGGCATCAATGACCATGGCTCTTCTGCCGTCTGCCAATCGTTTATTCGCCAATACTGTTCCTGCCAGCCAGCCTGCCTCGTCAACTAAGGCGCGACCAGTTTCTAAAATTAATGTTGGCATTTCATTATTCGGAAAATTTACCGCGGTCATGGCCGTGGTAATGGTATGTGCATAATCGTCAAAACTTGGGGTGGTGTCTGTTGCCGGCATATAAGCACCCTGCAACGTATTTTGTGAGGCAAAACCGCCGCCCAAATCTATATAATTGATCGTTTTTTGGAAACGATCAAACGTTTTGGCCGCCAACGCCGCCAATTTTTCAATGGCTGTTGCGTATGCTTTTGACATAGTAATATATGTGCCAATATGGATATGCAGCCCTAATAAATCTATTTTTCCATTTGAAAGTATTCTGTTAATTGCATTCCATGCTTCACCGTTTTCGTAATTAAACCCAAAACGATCCCATTGCGGAATGATACCCGTATCCATATTAACGCGTATAGCCACTTGCGGACGTTCGTCTAGTTCTTCAACCAATTTTATAATGGTGTACAATTCATCAAAATGGTCAATATGAATGAGCGAATTGTTGTTGATGGCCCTAATTAAATCTTCCCTGCTTTTATCGGGGCCGTTAAAAATAATTTTGTTTCCCGGGATATTGTTGTCCAACGCTTTCTCATATTCAAAGCCCGAAACCACTTCAGCCCAAGCACCTTCTTGGTGAAAAATACGGCAAACAGCATCTAAATAATTGGTTTTATAAGACCATGCGAACTGAACTTTTGGATATCGGGTAGAAAAAGCCCGATAAGCTGTTTTATAAGTTTCCCTGATGGTTTTTTCAGAAAGTATAAAAACCGGGGAGCCATACTTATTAATAATATCATCAATTGCAACATTGTCAATTGTTTCAATTGGACGCAATCTTTTTAAACTTCCAAACTTATTTGGGATTCCTTCCACCACTTTTCGCAATACCGGACGTTCATATATATTTTTACTCATTTTTTTATAATTTTATAGTTCACCAAAAATAATTATCTTCTCAAAATCTGCTATATCTCCTATTAAATCCCACGAATACCGTATAAACATTTTACCGCTTACGTATTCTGTTACAGGTTTTACTTTTTCGCCCATGGCTAAACGACAGAGCATTTCAGGAATATTTTGCCCGGCTCCAACTGCCAAATAAACCCAAGCAGGTATTCGGGGGTTTATTTCAATAAGATGGTATTCTCCATCATCAGTTTTTATCATTTCAAGCTCCATTCCTCCACGCCATTTTGTTTCCTTAATAATATGGTGCGTAATTTCGAGCAGGCGTTCATCACTGATGGTGATGCCTCCCCAAGCTTTTCCTTTATCGGTAATATATTGTTTACGCATCGCAACTGCCGCTACGGTGTTACCTTCACCGTCACCCAATGCAATTACATTGACTTCTGTGCCGTGAATTGCTTGCTGAACTATTACCGGAAACCCCCATTTTGCGGATAATTTATTAAAATAGTAAAGCGCCTGACTGTGGTTGGACACTTTAAATGCTTCATAAAATTTCCCTTTGATGTAATAAGGATAGGACAATGGTTTTGGTAAATTGGCCAATTCGTCGCTGTTCATCAATGCTTTGCTTTCCGGTACGGTAATATGGTATTTTTCGGCAAATTCCGGCAAATTATCCTTATGTCGTTCTTCAAATTGTTCCAAAGAAGGCAAAAATGTGTGAATGCCCATTTCCAGTAATTTATCGCTGAATTTGATAAACAAATACAATTCAGAATCAAAATTGGGAATAATGATGTCCAATTGCTCTTTCTCATGAATGTATTGTAACCTTTCTAAAAAAGCTTCGCTTCCTGTGGAAGGAAATGGCATTAAATACGTTTTATCCACCAACCCCGGCATATAAATTCCAGGTTCTAAATTTTCATAGGCCAATCCGATAATGCGGACATCCAAACCAGAATTTTTTATTCCGCGAATCACGGGTACACCAGGTCCCGGACTGTCAATATTGTTGAGTCCCGTGACCCCTATGGTTAATTTCTTTTTTTCCATGGCTTAATCCATCATTTGTTCGCGTTTCAAAAAATCCAAATACTCGTACAAATCTCTTCCGGCAGTTATTTTATCCACCTCAAAATCTTCCATAATTGCATTGATGATTTCTTCTCCGGATTTATTTTCTTTCAGAAGTTGAATTATAAATAATCCCATTTCGTTTGTTGTAAAAGATTCACCGGTAGAAGGTTTAAAAATGAACCCGTTATCGCTTATTGCAAGGGAGTTTAGTTTACGCATATCTCTTTATTTTATTGATTTTTTTATTAAATATATTATTTACCGCTTACCAAATTTGAAATTTATTTACAATAAATTGTGTCGTGAATGTTACGCTTTATTTAAAAATAACGCTTTCAACTAAAATTTCACGTTTTCTCATTATTTTATTGTTTCCTGTTATTTAAAATAAACCGTATGGTGAAATTCCAATAAACCCAAACTGAACTCCACGAAATATTACCAAAAACCGATGACAAAACAAACCTTTTGGAAAAGGACAATTTAAATCAACTGTTACAAATTAATCATATATCCGACAGAAATATTAAAAAATCCAGTGTTTTTAAGATTTGATTCATCACCTATCGCATTGGGAAAATTAATATTATAACCGGCTTCAAAATCAAATAAACTCGTGCTGTACATCAATGGCAAGTTTATTTGGGTATTTATCAAATCAACCACATCATTTTCTGTGTACTGCGTTGATAATTGTCCGTTTTGATTGACAATCCTTGCCAGTTCAATGGTTTGTTTTCCGGCGATGATATTTAATTGCGGCTTAAACTTTAAACTTGTTTTTTTTGTTTTCAGCAAATTAAAATCCACAAAACTTCTGGAGGCAATTTCAAACGATTGTTCCTCGCCAAATAAATAGGATCCTGATAATTGTGTGCCCAATGTTCTCTTTTTATTTCGAAATCCCAATCCCAAGTTTATGGTATTTGTGTAAATATTATCAATATCATTGGCATAAAAATATTTTGAATAAGCTATGGAATATTTAAAAAGTTTATCTTTTCCCATATTTCTGCTAAAGCCAACGGTTGCAGTGGTTACATCCCATTTCGGGACAAATTCACTGTAATAAATCCCAGACAAGCTGGCAAATATTCCGTTGGAGTTAGCAAAAGTAATCTGAGGGGTTATATTGTATTGATCAACACCAATGTCGCGCCCTGAAAAATAGGTATCACTATTAAAAGTTGTTGAAATATATAAAAATTGAAAATTTTTAAGTGACGTTGTCAATTCATTAATAACATCATCTTCCATAAAAAGTTCATCTATCAAATCATTTATTTCCTTTTCTTTGGTAGGTTCTTGTGAATACGCGAAAGCCATACCTGAAAGCCACAATAATAAAGTGATGTATTTTTTCATTTGAGAAACAAATTAAAAAGTGGTCGAGTTTCCCCAACCACTTAAAGCTTAAAGAATTATTAATTTCCTGTGCTGTTATTCATACGCAGTTTTCGTTGCTCTTTAACGGTTTCTCGCAACTCATTACCGCCTTGTGTTTCTCTATTTACCTGCATATTACTTCTTATTTGTTGGCGTTGTTCAGCCGTCATTGTATTTCTAAACGCTTGTCTGCTTTCTTGAACACTCAGTCTGTGTTCTTGCATTAACGCTTTTTGTGTTTCAGTCAAAGATTTCATTAAAGCATCGTGACGCTCCTGTCTGTTAAGGTCATTGTTGTCAAAAAGTGCCAATTGGGCTTTGGTAAGACTCGCTCTGAATAATTCTCTTTTTTCTTTAATTCGGTCTCTTTGCTCCTGAATCAATTGTTTTTGCTCTTTAGTCATTGTTTCCACTGCAGCTTTATTTATACTTTTATCTCTGTTTTGTTTTTGTTGTGCCTCTGCGCTTGAAATTCCAACCAGTAACACAAATACTACCAACGCGATTATTTTTATTGATTTCATCTTTTTAATTTTTAAATTATTATTTATCTTTTTTGTGAACGTTCTACTGTTTAGACCTAAGTTTTTCATTATAGTTTGAAATTTTAAAAAAACTTTATCTAATTAGACAGCACTTCCTCAAAAACCAATTCTTCTAATACATAATTATCGACAAATTCATCAATTTCATTATCCGGCACAAAAAGAGAAGTTATTAAAATATCATCCTCCTTAAATTCTCCTTGCGCTAAATTGTTGGTTTTCACATAATCGATGGTGTCTGAAACAATTGCAGGAACATTGTTAAATGATGGAATCGCATTCGGCTTAAAAACCGATACTGCAAAAATTATGGCGATAGTTGCCGCTGCAGCCCACGCGATTCTTTTTCTTGAAAAGATGTTAAACCTTTCCTGTTTTTGGATTGATACCTTTTCCAATATTTCCAATTTAGATGCAGAAAAATAATTTTCAGGCGTTTTAAGGCCCAATTTTTCTGAATGCATTTCTCGCATTTTCCTGTCGAAAGAAATTTGCGCGTCTATTTTAAATTTTGAATCCATAATATGATTGTTTAATTTCTTCATAACGTATACTTAGACCTTGTTTTTTAATAAAAGTTCAACAGCCAATATATTATTTTCAATATGTTTGACGGTGTTGTAATAAGAAGATTTTAAAGTACCTTCTTTTATTTCCAAAATATCTGACATTTCGCGAAATTTTAAATCGTCATAATATTTCATTTGAAATATTTGCCGCTCTTTTTCTGGTAATTCTGATAATATTCTCTGTAGTTTTAATTGGATTTCATCGCCTTCGAAAAATGCATCATCCACTAAATTATTTAAATATTTTTTGCTGACATCATCCAATGAATAATGATACTTCTTTTTATTTTCCTCCAAAAATCTCAGAGATTCATTATATGCAATTCTGTACATCCAAGTATGTAAAGAGCTTTTTTGCTGAAAATTAGGTAAGCTTTTATAAATTCTTAAAAAAGTGTTTTGAAGCACATCATCAGCGTTTTCGTGGGTAATCACCAATTTTCTGATATGCCAATACAAGCGTTCCTGATAAAGATCCAATAATTTCTTAAAGGCTTTATCCTGCTCTTTTTTATTTATTAAATCCCCTATAAATTCAGCTTCGTTATTCAAACTATTGCTCGTTAAATTAATAGATAACAGTGATTAATCTTCCAACATAAACCATAATAATTTGCCTTAAATTACCCTACATTTTTGTTAGACCTTTAAAAAACGGAAAAGTTTAAAACCCCTATTAAAAATTGTATTAAGTTTTAATCGGCTTAAATGCCATTAATCGTCAATTTTCAATTTTTTGTGGATTAAAAAAGAACTGAAATGCTTCTCGATATATTTTGGCTTATTAAAGTTCTCTAATCACAAAAAATGGCAAAAGGCCAAAAACATTCGAAGAGATGCATTGAGTTAATTTTGAATTTTCAATTATTCATTTTTAATTATTCATTATTAATTGAAAAAAGGCTAACGCCAACCAAAAAGGCAGGCAGGCCTACCAAAAAGGCAGGCAAGCCCAAATTTTAGATAAAACTTTCTAACGCCAACTCGTAACTTTGCATCCCGAAACCGGCAATAATTCCTTTTGCATTTGGCGCAATATAGGAAACATGGCGAAATTCCTCGCGCGCGTACACATTGGAAATATGCACTTCAATTACAGGGGTTTCAATGCCTTTTATGGCGTCACCAATGGCAATTGAAGTGTGCGTATAAGCGCCGGCGTTTAAAATAACGCCATCGAAACTAAAGCCAACTTCGTGTAATTTATTGATGATTTCGCCTTCAATATTACTTTGGTAATAGTATAATTCCACATCGGCATATTTTTTTTTCAAGCTTTCAAAAAATTGATCGAAAGTTAAATTCCCATAAATGGCAGGTTCGCGTTTGCCAAGTAGGTTTAGATTTGGGCCGTTTAAGATTAAAATTTTCATAAGATAAAAGTATTATAAAATTTTAACAAAAAAAAACGGAAGCGTTGGCTTCCGTTTTTAATTTAATAAATAGGTTTAAAATTTGTATCCCAAAGAAAAAGATAAAACTGCATTTGAAATTTTATCGTCGCCACTATCTTTAGCAATATTTGACATACCTATATTATATCTTGCTTGTGCAAATAATTTTTCGGTAAATCCGTAAGATAAACCAAAATTAGCGCCAAAATCTGTTGATTCAAAATCATCTTTAACATCTTGATCTAACACTTCTGCTGATACTAAAAAACCAATTTGAGGTCCGGCTTCTAAATAAAATCTGTTTGCAACATCATACTTGAACATAATTGGAATATTAATGTAGTTAAGATTTAAATCAGCTGATAAGTCAAAATCTGAGTCATCAAATTTTGCTCCCTGAGTAGAATACAACAATTCTGGTTGCAAGTAAAAAGAGTTGGCCAATGTAATCTCAGCAAAAACGCCCACATTGAAACCAATTAAAGATTTATTTCCATCAACGTCTCCTGACAAATTGGCCACGTTTAAACCAGCTTTTGCACCAAAAGCCGTTTGGGCATTTGCACTCACAAAAGAAGATATTGCAATTACTGCAACTAAAATAATTTTTTTCATAATTTAATTAATTTAAGATTAATAGCAAGTAAATATATTACTTTTTTGACAATAATTAGATTTTAGGTTGCATTTTTTGCAATTACTGAAATACATTAAAGTTAAACGATTAATTTTTTAATTAATTTAAGACAGTCATATTCGTATTATTACCAATCAAAATGAAACGAGCAGACAATAAAATATTGCAAATTTTTACAAAAAAACGGAAGCGTTGGCTTCCGTTTTTAATTCAATAAATAGGATTAAAACTTGTATCCCAAAGAAAATGACAATACTGCATTGGAAACTTTATCAGTCCCTTCATTTTTGTAAATATCTGACAAACCGATATTGTATCGTGCTTGCGCAAATACATTTTCGGTAAATCCGTAAGACAAACCAAAATTAGCGCCAAAATCTGTTTTTTCAAAGATGTCTTTAACGTCTACATCATCTCTTTTTGCAGACACTAAAAATCCTACTTGAGGTCCGGCTTCTAAATAAAATCTGTTTGCAACATCATACTTGAACATAATAGGCAAATTGATGTAATCTAGATTTAATTTAGTTTTTGAAAGTAACTGCTGATAATCATCTGTTCCTTGGGTTGAGTAGATCAATTCAGGTTGAATGTAAAAAGAGTCGGCCACCGCAATTTCGGCAAAAAGTCCCGCATTGAAACCAATTAAAGATTTATTGCCATCAATGTCTCCAATTAAAGTAGCAGAATTTACACCACCTTTTACCCCAAAAGAAGTTTGGGCATTAACACTCACTAAAGAAATTATTGCAATGACTGCAACTAAAACGATTTTTTTCATAATTTAAATAATTTAAAATTAATAATAAACAAATGCAATGCATTTCTAGCAATTACAAGGTTTTGATACTTTTATTTTTAATATCAGTTGTTGAGTTTACAACTACCGTGCCTAATTTATGATAACAACCCAAATCATTTATGATTACATTTACAAGATGAAACGAGCATCACAAATTTTGATCCTTAAAGGAATGATTAATAGCGAATTTACTTGCAGGCAGGCAGCATCTGTTACCGCTAAAAAATAAAATTTAAACAGATGAAATGGAATAACGCTTTACACGATTATCAGTTTTATTTAAAAATTGAAAAAGGCCTGTCGCAAAATACCATCGACAGTTATTCGCGCGACGTAAAAAAGCTGATGTTGTATTTGGAGGAAAACGAAATGATTATTTCGCCAATTTCCATAAATCAGGAGGATTTTAAGCAATTCATTTACACAACCTCCAAACAAATTAATGCGCGATCACAGGCTCGATTAATTTCGGGCATTCGAAATTTTTTCAACTATTTGATTTTTGAAGAATACCGAAAAGACAATCCGATCGAACTGATTGAAACGCCTAAAATTGGCCGAAAACTGCCGGATACTTTGGCCTTATCAGAAATTGATATGCTCATTGGCGGCATCGATTTAAGCGAGCCGCAAGGCGAGCGAAACAGAACAATTTTGGAAACTTTATACAGTTGCGGTTTGCGTGTTTCTGAATTGACGAATTTAAAGATTTCCGATTTGTTTTTTGAGGAAGATTTTATTCGGGTTATTGGAAAAGGCAATAAACAGCGTTTTGTTCCCATCAATCCACAAACTGAAAAGTATATTTCGTTTTACTTAAATACCATAAGAACGCATATTGACATTCAAAAAGGATTTGAAGACACGGTTTTTTTAAACAGAAGAGGAAAAAAATTAACCCGGGTGATGATTTTTACCATCATCAAAAATCTGGCAATTAAAGTTGGCATTAAGAAGAAGATAAGTCCGCATACTTTTCGCCATTCTTTTGCCACGCATTTGCTGGAACGCGGTGCCGACTTACGTGCAATACAGCAAATGTTGGGACATGAAAGCATTACTACCACCGAAATTTATATGCATTTGGACAAAAGTTTTTTAAAGCAAGTGATCAATACCTTTCATCCGAGAAAATAAAAAGTTTTGAAATTTTTTTTAATCCTTTTTAATATAATTGTGATAGTTTAACCCCAAAAACAGCCATGTTTATCTTCTTCTATAATTTTAATAAATTCTTTTAGGCTGTTTACTTTTAAATTAGGCTTGTAACTGTGCCATTTCATATCAGCCCTAAACCAAAAAATTTTCCAAATATTTTCTTTCTTTACAAATGTTGTTTTTGCAATGTTGCATTCAATTTTTTTGTTTGGGTCATTCCAAAATGGGCGAATTTCAAAAACAACAATGCTTTGACCTTCAACTCTGTAATTAACATCCAATTGGTTTCTAATTTCTTCTGGTGGACGCGCATTGATCAAGTAACCTTCCATTACTTCAATAATCTCTATCTCGTTTTCAAATTCTAGAGCCATATTATTTAATTTCACTTATTATTTTAGATTTTATCTAAGTTCTAAATACCCAAATCTATTTATTCCGAACATAAATCAATTTAAACCTTACGCCGCTTTGCACACGTTGGTCGATTTCAAACTGATTAAGCGATTTAAATAAAGGTGTCAGTTTTTCAAATCCAAAATTCCTTGAATCAAAATTGGGTTGTTTCTTCAGAATCAAAGAACCAACATCACCCAAAAATGCCCATCCATCTTCATCCGCTGCGTCAGAAACAGATTGTTTCAGGAACTTAACGACTTTTGGCGTTATTTTATCAAGATTTTGTTTTTTAGAGGCTACCCCTTTTTCATCTTTTGTTTCACTATAAGGTTCTAAAATCTCCAGATAAATAAACTTGTCACAAGCCACAATAAAAGGATCGGGTGTTTTCTTTTCCCCAATTCCGTAAACCTGCATCCCCGATTCTCTCAGTCTGGTCGCCAATCGCGTAAAATCACTGTCCGATGAAACCAAACAGAAACCATCCACATTATTTGAATATAAAATATCCATTGCATCAATAATCATTGCCGAATCTGTAGCATTTTTCCCTGTGGTATAGCCATATTGCTGTATGGGTGTGATCGCGTTTTCAAGCAAAATGGTTTTCCATTTGCCCAGTTGTGGCTTTGTCCAGTCGCCATAAATTCTTTTGATGGTTGGCGTGCCATATTTGGCAATTTCCTCCATCATTTCCTTAATATATTTGGAAGGAATGTTGTCCCCATCAATTAAAACAGCTAATTTTATGTCTTTTACCATATTATTTAAATGTAAAAATTATTTCCAATTTTTATTTTTTATCATTCCACATCATACTTAAAATTATTTTGTTACCTATTTAATTACACAAATTCCGTATAATAATTGATAGAAAAAAAGGTTAAAAAACGGACTTCAAAATAAAAAATAAATTAATATCCCGCTAAATTAGTTAAACCCAATTATAATACCCTACCTTTGCGGCTAATATTATATTTAAAATTTTTAACAATGAGTAAAGGAACAGTAAAATTCTTCAATGAAGCAAAAGGATTTGGTTTTATTAGTGAAGAAGGTTCAAACAAAGAACATTTTGTACACATTTCTGGATTAATCGACGAAGTACGCGAAGGTGACGAAGTTGAATTCGATTTACAGGAAGGTAAAAAAGGATTAAACGCAGTTAATGTAAAAGTTATTTAATATATACTTACCTTTTTACAATGCAAAGCCTGTCATTTTTGACAGGCTTTTTTTTATCAGTAACCATTCCAAAGAAAACATAAAAATTAAATAGCAAAGGAAATTTTTGAAAATTAGGGAATTCAGATCATATTGAAAGGAATCAAAATATTTAATAGCTTTATTTTCAGTAATTTAGCCAAAAAATAATAAAAATCCAATCAATTCACTTACCTTTGCACCCATTAAATAAAATACATGACATTTAAAGATCTAGAAATTATTGAACCTATCCTGAAAGCCTTAAGTGCTGAAGGCTATACCCACCCCACTCCAATTCAAGAACAATCCATTCCAATTCTGCTTAATCGAAACGACCTTTTGGGTTGCGCACAAACAGGAACAGGAAAAACGGCAGCATTTGCCATACCTATATTACAACACTTATTCCTTGATCCTAAAAGCACCAGTAACAATCAGCGCAAAATTAGAGCGCTCATTATTACGCCTACCCGAGAATTGGCAATCCAAATTTCGGACAGCTTTACGGCTTATGGGAAATTTACCGGACTTAAAAACACCGTTATTTTTGGCGGCGTAAAACAAGGGGGTCAAACTGATGCGCTTCGCAGAGGCGTTGATGTGCTTGTTGCAACACCGGGAAGATTGCTCGATTTGATGAATCAAGGCTATATTTCATTAAAAGACGTTGAATATTTTGTGTTGGATGAAGCCGATCATATGTTAGATATGGGCTTTATTCACGACATAAAAAAGATTATTGCCAAATTGCCGACAAAACGACAATCGTTGTTCTTTTCTGCAACAATGCCGGCAGATATTGTGGATTTATCCCGAAAAATATTGGGCAACCCGCAAAGAGTGACCGTAAAACCCGAGCAGGCAACTGCCGAAAAAGTGGAACAGGCCGTTTATTTTGTCAGCAAAAAAAGCAAGCCTAAATTATTGGTTCATTTACTGGAAACAGAAGCGGTGGAATCTACGCTTATCTTTTCAAGAACAAAACATGGCGCTGATAAAATTGTGCGGTTTTTGGAAAAAGCCGACATAAGTGCAGCTGCCATTCACGGCAATAAATCACAAGGTGCCCGACAACGTGCGCTGGGCGAATTTAAAAGCGGCGAAACAAGCGTTTTGGTTGCGACTGATATTGCAGCTCGCGGTATAGACATTGATGAATTATCGCTGGTAATCAACTACGATTTGCCAAATATCCCCGAAACTTACGTTCACCGTATCGGAAGAACCGGACGCGCAAGCGCCAGCGGAATAGCGATTTCGTTTTGTGATGCAGAGGAAAGAGCATTTTTACGCGATATCCAGAAATTAATCGACCAAAAAATTCCTGTGGTAACCGAGCACCCTTTTCTGGTTGACGGCATCGACGGTACACCTATTGATGAGGAAAAACCAAAAAATGCACGTTCCCAAAAATCGGGCAACGGCGGCGGAAGAAATAATGGTTGGAAAAACCGCAAACCCGCAGCAAATAAACAACGATAGTGCGGTAATTACTAAATTCCCTAACTATTTTCACCACGCTGTTTCCTTTCTGCTTCGTTAAAATTTTTAAACGTAGCTATGACTATGTTTGCAAATTTTGCCTATCACAAAGAAAAAATAGCAGCAAAAATTTAGTTAGTTTATTTAACAATCACCACACTGGTAAAATACAACAAGCATAAAAACAAAAAAGGCTATCATTTCTGATAGCCTTTTTCGTTTTTTGGATTGTATTGAAGATTAAAATCTTTTTTTCCCACCAAATTTGTTGTCACGCTTTGGCGCATCAGTTTTTGGTTTTGCTTTACTCACAACAATAGTGCTGTTGTCGTATTGGCACTCATCAAGCTCTTCAATTGCTTTTAACGCTTCCTCTGCGTTCTTCATTTCAACAAAGCCAAATCTTTTAGATTCGCCTGTTTCTTTGTCGGTAATAACTTTTGCAGATACTACTTCACCATACTCTTCAAATAATCCTTGTAAGTCCTCACTAGTTGTTGAAGAACTTAATTTTGCTACGAAAATGTTCATGTTTTAAATAAAATGTTATATAATTTAAGTTTAAAAAAATTGAAGCAAGCAAAATCGAATAAATAACTGCAATACTAGAATTTTTATTGAATCCGCAAATGTAAAAAAATAAATCCAATCTTTTTTATAAATGCCTAACTATCTTGCGCTCTGTAAAAATAATATGTGTGTTGGTGTATTAGTATTTTGGATTGTTGGTATATTGGATTGTTGGCATATTGGATTATTGGATGTTAAATTTTAAATTTTGGATTTTAGCCTAAACAAATTCAACGATTCAACGCATAAACAATTTATTTTGGGCCTGCCCGCCTTTTTGGTGGGCGTTCCCCGCCAACTGGCGGGTCGCGCTTTCCGTTATATCTTTTTTTGCGTTTCACTTCAAAAAAGTATACCACTTCAAACATGGTTCACTGAACTCCAATAAAAAATAATAAATAGGTGAAGTAATCGCTAACGCAAATTGAATTACGACGATTTTTTTCACCCTTAGCCCGATCACTGAGCGAAGCGAAGTAGAAGTCGAAGGTAAACAGTTATAAAGTTTAATTCCCCCTTCGGGGGTTAGGGGGCTTTCGGGGGTTAGGGGGCTTTCCGGGGTTAGGGGGCTTCAATGGTAATTGCCCTTACAACCGCCTTATCGCCATAACGTTCCCGCATTTTATCCATGGCGTGGTACAAATTCACCATTTTGGCATTGTCTTCAAACAAATTAATCTGCTGTCCGCCACTCACCAAATCGCTAAACTTCACGCCTATTAGCCTAACCAGCAACCGCCTTTGGTACAAGCTGTTGTAAAGTTCCATCACAATCGGCAAAATAGTATGGTCGGCCGAGCTGTACGCAATTTTCTTTTGTTTTGTATACGTTTGAAAATCGGAATAGCGAATTTTAAACGTAATGCACGCTGTTAATTTATTGCTTTTTCGCAATTGAAAAATCAAACTTTCTGTCATGGCAACAATAGTGCTTTTCAGTTTTTCAAGATCTGTGGTGTCTTTATCAAAAGTGTTTTCTGTTGAAATGGATTTCCGTTCGTGGTATTTTACAACGGGCGAATTGTCTATGCCGTTCGCTTTTTTCCAAATGCCGCTGCCTTGTTTTCCAAAAACTTTGGTCATCATCCCAATCGGCATTTCCTGAACGGTTTGTATGCGTTTAATGCCCAAATCGCACAAAATATTGTAGGTTTTTTCGCCCACCATCGGAATTTTACGGACAGATAACGGCGCCAGAAAAAACTTTTCGGTGCCGCTGTTTATTTTCATTTCATTGTTGGGTTTCGCTTCTCCCGTGGCAATTTTTGAAACCGTTTTGTTTACAGATAAGCCAAAAGAAATGGGCAATCCGCTTTCTTTAATTATTTTTTTACGCAATTCCGAAGCCAATTGGTGGCAGCCAAAAAACTTGTCCGTTCCCGTTAAATCGATATAAAATTCATCGATGGAAGCTTTTTCATATAAAGGAACCGACTCGTTAATCACATCGGTCACCAATTTTGAAAATTTGGTATAAATTCCCGAATTGCCGCGCAATACAATCGCTTCCGGACATAATTGTTTCGCCATCCGCATAGGCATTGCCGAATGAACACCGTATTTCCGGGCTTCATAACTGCACGAAGCCACCACGCCTCTATCGGAAATTCCGCCAATTAATATGGGTTTTCCTTCCAGTTTGCTATCGATTACGCGCTCGCAGGACACAAAAAAAGTATCCAAATCCATATGTACAATAGAACGTTCCAAAGTGCTCATACCAGTAATTTTTTAGGAATATCGGCATATCTCGGATCCTGGATAATGGCCAGCTTTTCCATTTTTTCTATTTCAACCGTGATACAGTCAAATTCCTCCGTAACTTTTCCAGTTAATTCATACACGCCTCTTCCTTTAAACGGGTATTTTTTTGCGGCCGGCGGAAAATGTACCGTATCAATATGTTCTCCTTTTACATCCGTAAAATTGCCAAAATACATCAAATCGCCTTTGGAAGTATTTACTCTTTTTGCCGTTATATAATAGCCGTAAACCGTTACGTTTTTGCCAATGTAATGCACCAAATCACTTGCAACCAATTGTTGGTGAATAGGTTGTGTCAATAAATCAAACGGACTGCACAAAGGGAAACCTAGGTATTGGATTTCGTCAAACGCATCTTCAAAATTGCTGCAACTGAGTTTCGGCGTGTTGTACATAATTTTTTCCGACTTAAAAAGTGTGGAAACATGTTCTTCCAAACACACTTTATTCACTTTCATATACGCTTCCCACAACAATTCCCGTTTATTTCTCCCCGTAAACTGAAAAGCATTTATTTTAATTAAAATGGAAAGCTGTTCCAATGAAATGGCAATGCGTTCAATAAAATCGTCCAAATCCAAAAACAAGCCGTTTTTCTCCCGCTCATTTACAATTTTTGTGGCATTTTTCAATTCAAAACTTTCCAGCATTATAAATCCCAAATAAATGTGGTTTCCTTCAATACAATTCTGGTAACCAGACTTGTTAATGGTTGGCGGATGAATAACTGCGCCGTTCATTCTTGCCTCGTGCACATAATATTCCGGCTGGTAAAATCCGCCGAAATTGTTGAGTGTTGCCACCAAATATTCCAGCGGATAATAGGCTTTTAAAAACAGACTTTGGTAGCTTTCAACGGCATAAGAAGCCGA
Source organism: Lutibacter sp. (assembly GCA_030694935.1). Taxonomy (GTDB): domain Bacteria; phylum Bacteroidota; class Bacteroidia; order Flavobacteriales; family Flavobacteriaceae; genus Lutibacter. The sequence goes on from JAUYUA010000094.1 coordinate 42,013, forward strand.
ATGTCCTTTGGCAAAAGCGTAGCCTGCAAAACTTTCTATTTGCCGCCAAATTTCTGAAGTCAGCTCATAACTATGCCCCTGATTCTTGCAATTTTCAAAAAACTGGTTCTGCACTTTTGAAAATTCGGCTTTCGATCTGAATTTTCCGCTCATTCCGCGCCGCAACATATCCGCTTCGCCCAAAGTTAATCCGCCAAAATGATGCGCCACTTTAATCACATCTTCCTGATAAACCATCACGCCAAAAGTTTCGGGCATAATTTTAAGCAATATCGGATTCGCTTCTTTTCTGCGTTCCGGATTTCTGTAGCGCAAAATATATTCCCGCATCATCCCCGATTTTGCAACGCCGGGACGAATTACGGAACTCGCGGCCACCAATCCCAAATAATTATCCACCTGCAATTTTTTCAGCAACATCCGCATCGCGGGAGATTCCACATAAAAACAGCCTATTGCCTTCGCATTTTTAAGCAGGTATTTAATTTTTGAATCTTCTTTGAAGCGTTTGATGTCGTGAATGTCAATATCGGGATGCGTTGGGTGGTTGTATTTCACAATGTCAACGGCTTCCCTAATTTTTCCCAACCCTCGCTGACTTAAAATATCAAATTTATACAAGCCAATATCTTCTGCCACAACCATATCAAACATCGCGGTCGAAAATCCTTTTGGCGGCAAATAAGTGGCGGTATAACAATCGATTGGCTTTTCTGAAATTAAAATTCCGCCCGGATGAATGCCCAAATAATTTGGAAATCCTTCTATGTATTTGCTGTAAATCAACACCAGTTTCGACAAGTCGTCCAACTCATTCGGATTGAAATTCCGCAAAGAAAGTTTGTCGATTTCTTCTTTCGGCAATCCAAAAACTTTTCCCAATTCCCTAACCGAAGCTCGGTACTTAAAAGTGTTGTAAACGGCAATCAACGAGGTGTTTTTAAATCGGCTAAAAATAAAACGCATCACATCATCCCGGTCGCGCCAGGAAAAATCCAAATCGAAATCGGGCGGATTTATTCTGTATAAATTGATAAAACGTTCAAAATATAAATCCAGTTCAATGGGATCAACGTCGGTAATTCGCAGCAAATACGCCACAATACTGTTGGCGCCGCTTCCCCGGCCTACATAATAATATTTTTTGCTTCGGGCATATTTCAATATTTTCCAATTGATTAAAAAGTAGGAAACAAATTGTTTTTCCTGAATCATTTGAAGTTCTTTTTCCAATCGCACAAACACCCGTTTCCCCAATTTTTTATACCGATAATTTAATCCGTCATACGCCAGTTTTCTCAGCAGTTTAAAATCCAGTTCCTCATTGTTGCTGTAGGTTCTCTGATTTTTAGGCGCATTTTTAGAAAAATCAAAACTGATGTGACAATGGTCCAACATCCGCTGTGTGTTTTCAATAATTTTCGGATATTCACCAAACATATCTTTCAATGTATTTTCAGAAATCATAACGTCCGATTCGGCTCCTTGTTCCGATTTTGGCAGTTTGCTCAGCAAAACATTGTTGTCGATGGCGCGCAACAATCGGTGTGTATTAAATCCTTTTTTATGTTGAAATGAAACTGTTTGCAATACCACCAATTTCTCCTGATGAAATCGCCATGCAGAAAACTTCAGCTGATTTAAATCGGAAGGTTTTACGCCCATAAATTCATTTTCTGCAAGATCCATCACCGTATTTTGGTACGGATAAATCACATACGTATCCGCAATGTATTTTGCCCGTTTTGGAATCGTTATTTTATCCAAATGCAAAAATTCCGACAAGTATCGATTCATTTGTTGCAAAGCTTCATTATTTTTTGCCAGCATCACAAATTGTTGATGTGCGCCATTTCTAAAATCGACGCCCAAAACTGGTCTTATGTTGTATTTTGGAGCCAAACGCACAAAATCCAGGTTGGCCGAAGTGCTATTAATATCAGTCAAGGCCATTGCCGTAATATTGTGCTTAAATGCCAGTTGCAACAAGGCTTCCGGCACTATTGTGCCATATTTTAAACTATAATATGAGTGGGTGTTCAAATACATTTTTTCAGAAAAAATTAGGCCGTAAACTTTTTTTTGCTAAATTAGCTCAAAATATTAGCAATTGTTGCTCATAAATTTAGCATTATGAATTATTTGTCACAAAATATCAAACACATAAGAACCTTAAAAGGTTTGACGCAGGAACAATTTGCGGAGGATTTAAAAGTCTCCCGCTCACGCATAAGTTCTTATGAAGAAAACAGGGCCATTCCTCCTGTGGAATTTTTAATCAACTTGTCCGATTATTTTAAAATTCCCATTGATATTTTAATCAAAAATGATTTGTCGGGCGCAAAAGATGTTTCGTTTATTGAAATTGGAAACAGAAGGGTTTTATTTCCCATTACCGTTGATGGTGCCAATGAAGATTTGATAGAAATTATTCCGGTTGAAGCATCCGCAGGTTATTTAAGAGGCTACGCAGATCCTGAATATATTGAGCATTTGGACAAAATAAAACTGCCGTTTTTGCCCACGGGAACGCACCGGGCATTTCCCATAAAAGGAGATTCTATGCTGCCGGTAAAAAGCGGTTCTTACATTGTGGCGCGTTTTGTTGAAGAAATAAGCAACCTAAAAGACGGTAAAACGTATATTGTGCTCACGTTAAACGACGGCATTGTTTACAAGCGGGTTTTTAACAAAATAGCAGAACACAATATGTTGTTGCTGGTTTCCGACAACAAAAAATACGATCCTTATTATGTGCCTGTCGATGAAATACTGGAGTTGTGGGAATTTACCTGCAGCATCAATACGCAAGAATATGAGGAACACGAATTAAAAATAAGCAGCATTGCCGCTATGTTAAATCAGTTGGGAATTGAGTTAAAAGCACTTGAAAAATCGATTAAATAAATGTATACAATCATTGACATAGAAACCACCGGACACAGCTCAAAAATAACAGAAATTTCGATTTTTGTGTATGATGGAGAAAAAATAATTGACGAGTTTACGACCCTTGTGAATCCGGAATGCAGCATCCCTCCTTTTATCACCAATTTAACGGGAATTACCAACGCGATGGTGAGCAATGCGCCTAAATTTTATGAAATTGCCAAAAAAGTGGCCGAAATTACCAAAGACACCATTTTTGTGGCGCACAACGTAAACTTCGATTACAACATCATACAAAAGGAATTTAAAGATTTGGGATTTGAATTCAAGCGAAAAAAACTGTGTACCGTTCGCTTATCGCGAAAATTGATTCCAAATTTAAGATCGTACAGTTTGGGCGCGCTTTGCGTTACGCAAAATATTGTGATTAAAGACCGGCATCGGGCAAAAGGAGATGCGGAAGCCACGGTAATTTTATTCGAAAAACTATTGCTTTTGGATAATGATCAAACAGTATTTAACACTTTTTTAAATCCGCGCTCAAAACAATCGGCCTTGCCGCCTTTATTGCCGAAAAAAACGGTTGATGAACTTTCGGAAAATTCGGGCGTTTATTATTTCAAAAATGAGAAAAATGAAGTCATTTATGTTGGAAAAGCCAAAAATATAAAACAGCGCGTACTGAGCCATTTTTACAACAAAGCCAAAAAAGAAATTACGATGTGCTTGGAAACCAGCAATGTTTCCTTTGTTGAAACCGGCAGCGAATTGTTGGCATTACTATTGGAATCTTCGGAAATAAAAAGCATCTATCCCAAATACAACCGGGCACAAAGAAGGGCGCAGGAAAGTGTGGGATTGTTTGCTTATGAAGACAGAGACGGCATTATCCATTTGGCTTACAACCGATTGAAATTGATTACATTTCCTTTAATGAAGTTTTCAAACATTACAGAATGCCGGATTTTTATGGAGAAATTATGCGAAGATTTTGAACTGTGTCCAAAATATTGCCATCTGCAAACCAATGTTTCCACTTGTTTTCATTACCAGATAAAAAAATGCAAAGGCGTTTGCAAGGAAGAAGAATCTGTTGGTTTGTATAATTTAAGAGTGCAAGAAGCCATTGATTCCTTAAAATTCAATACAGAAAACTTTATCATTAAAGAAACCGGCAGAACCGCCAATGAATATGCCTATGTTTTAATTTTAAACGGAATTTACAAGGGATTTGGCTACGCCAGCAAAAAGCAAAAAATCACTTCCGCTGAAGGTTATTTTGGAATGCTAAGCGCACAAAAAGAAAACAATGATGTTCGTCGGATTTTAAATGCGTATGTAGGCAAAAATAGCACGAGCATTGTTCCGATAGATTATGTCAGCACGCCTTTTGAACTTAATTTTTCCTAAAAATAGTTTTATACGTATAGCGGCTTTCGTTATGAAACTAGTGAAATAATTATTACACAGAGCTGCGCAAAGAATCACAAAGATTCACAAAGCTATTTTAGAGTTCCTGTTTGTGCGGAAAAGCTAAAGAATTTAACTTTAGGCATTTTTTTAAATTTTATATTCCTAAAAAATTACCTCGAGTAATTTGGGGATTCTTTTGTGATGGTTACGTTGTGCGGATGGCTTTCACGCATTCCGGCAGCCGTAATTTTAACGAACTTCGCCCCTTTTTGGGCTTCAATATTTTTTGCGCCACAATAACCCATTCCGGCACGTAAGCCGCCAATAAACTGAATCATTGTTTCATTTAATTCGCCTTTGTACGGCACTCTTCCCACAATTCCTTCCGGAACCAGTTTTTTAATATCATCTTCAACATCCTGAAAATAGCGGTCTTTTGAGCCATGTTCCATCGCTTCAATGGAACCCATTCCTCGATACGATTTAAATTTTCGTCCTTCGTAAATTATGGTTTCGCCCGGCGATTCTTTTGTGCCTGCCAATAACGAACCCAACATTACGCAATCCGCTCCTGCAGCAATGGCTTTCGGAATATCTCCCGTATAACGAATACCGCCATCGGCAATTACGGGAACGCCCGAACCTTTTATGGCATTCGCCACTTCAATAATGGCTGAAAGTTGGGGAAAACCAACACCTGCAATAATACGGGTTGTGCAAATAGAACCCGGTCCAATTCCAACTTTTACGGCATCAGCGCCAGCTTCAACCAAATATTTTGCGGCTTCGCCTGTTGCAATATTGCCCACCACAACATCAATCGTGGGAAAAGCACCTTTAATTTGTTTTAATACAGTCACCACGCCTTTTGTATGTCCGTGCGCCGTGTCAATAATTAGCGCATCAACGCCGGCAGTTATTAGTGCCGAAGCTCTTTCAAGCGCATCAGCGGTAACGCCAATTGCCGCCGCAACGCGTAAACGGCCATATTGGTCTTTGTTGGCGTTCGGATTTTCCAACACCTTAATAATATCTCTGTAGGTTATCAATCCGACCAATTTATAATTGGCGTCAACAACCGGCAATTTTTCAATTTTATTTTCCTGAAGAATCAATTCTGCCTGTTTTAAGGAAGTTCCGGCAGCCACAGTAATCAGGTTTTTGGAAGTCATCACTTCCGAAATCTTTCGCTTGTTGTCTCCTTCAAAACGCAAATCCCTGTTGGTAATGATGCCAATTAATTTTCCGTCTGGATCAATAACCGGAATTCCACCAATGCCATACTCTTTCATCAAGCTTTTAGCCACAAAAACCGTTTCATCTTTGGTGATGGTAATGGGTTGTAAAATCATCCCAGATTCTGATCGCTTCACTTTTTTGACTTCTGCAGCCTGTTTTTCAATGGACATATTTTTGTGCAACACGCCAATTCCGCCTTCACGAGCCATGGCAATTGCCATATTTGATTCGGTAACGGTATCCATCGCTGCGGAAACGATTGGAACATTCAATGTAATGTTTTTTGTAAATTTTGTTTGGGTACTTACATCACGCGGCAAAACTTCTGAAAATGCCGGAACTAAAAGTACGTCATCGTAGGTTAAACCTTCACCTACGAATTTTGAAGAATCTGAAATCATAGTGCAATCAACTTAATAATTAATTGCGTGCAAATTTAGACTATTTAATTTAAATAGCGCTATTTATGGTTTTTTTGAAAAATAAAATTTGATATACTATGGCTATGGTGGCCGACACAAAACTAAAAGTCATTAATATTCCTGAAAATATCACCACATATTTAAACCAGGTGATGCCGCTCCAAAGCAAATAAATTCCGCCAAAAGTTAAAACGATGGAAAAAAATGGTTCTATCATTAAAAAATATTTAAACTTTTTATTGATGGATGTTGTGGCAAGAATTAAGGAAAGCAAAAAGAAAATAACTGATAAGGAAAGAATGTGGTTATGGACAACCGTAAGAATTTCTCCTTCACTTTTTTTGAATTTCATCACTTCGGCGGCTTCATCATTTTCATTTCCCAAGTAATGACTTTCAATATCTGATGAATTCATGGAAGTTGTATTGTTCACAAAACTCAATCCGCCATAAAAACCTACGCTAAGCACAATAATAAATACTAAAATAAGCGATTTAATTTCTTTGGGAAATTGATGTATGAGTCCGTGAATTTGCATTATAGTTGTTTTTTATGATGTAAAATTGTTATTGTTTTCAGCAGTTTATTGACCTCGTTGGTCATCGATTTTGCAGAAATTGTTGCCCCTGAAATTGCGGCAATATCCTTTTGATAGGTTAAATTTTCATTTGTGGTTTTGCCATTAAACTGATTCAGCCATCGTTTGCTTCCCACTTCTGAGCCGTGATCTTCCCTGTAAACCAAAACTTTCACTTTTGAAACGATGAGATCTTTGTCAAAAATAACAATAAAATCGAAATAATCTGCCTTTCCAAAAGCTTGTCCCAAATAATAATAGCCCACTAATTTCTCTCCAGTTTTGATTTTAAAGAAATTGGTGTCATCAATTTTTATTGGAAGTGTTTCATTGACTTCAGAAGAAACAGAAATTGGCTGTTTTGAATATTTTTCAAAATTAAACGCCGTTTTTATTTCTTTTTCAATCAGGGCTTCTATTCTTTTATTTGATGTGAAGCTCGAAACTAAAAGCACTACAATTGTTAAAAGGGCTAATTTTTTCATTTTATAAATGTGATTAATAATCATTAAATGAGACCCCCTTTAACAAACAAATGTAAAGGCAGTCTCATTATAATTTATTTTTTAGAATGAAACAGCAACACCTGCATTGAATACTTTTGCGGTATCACTTCCGGCAACTGCATTGTTCATTAACTGATAATCAATTTTAAAAGCTGCGCCATTCGCTACTTTATAATTCAATCCGAAAATAATTTCATCTCTGTCAAAAGCATCATTTGCAACTAAATTTCCTGCGGTGCTTGCGTGAGTATTGTGCTTTTCGTAACGTAAAAACGGTGTTAATTTCTCAACGCCCTTTAAATTGAAACTATAAGCCACTTCACCATAAAAACCGTACATTTCAGAACCTAAGTCTTTACCTGTTAACAGATTGTAATCTTCCGTGTCGGTTAAATTTGTATGAATATATTGTCCTCTTAACTCCAAATTATTGTATTTATAGCGCGCATCAAACCCAATCATTGAAATACCGACAGTTGATCCTTCAATAGCAGTATTATCAGTTTGTGTTTTTCCAAAATAACCCGACAATCCCAATCTTAATCCTGTTATTCCATAATAATCCAATTTGGCTGATAAATTTGGGGAATTCACTATAGACTCAGCTCCCTTTTGACGGCCTTTACGGAATCCGTCAGATCCACGCAAAATTCCTGCTCCGGCAGCATAGGATTTAAATCCGTTGAATAAATACGCTTGGTATTTTAGCGATGCGTTGTCTATTTTTCCAGAAAATCCAACACCTATTTCTCTCCAGGTTGTAGGCACAATAAAATTATCTACATTTGGTCGTTCAACGCCATAAAACGTTGTTGGCTCATGATATTCATTGATAATTCCCATTGGCACCAACATTAAACCGGCCAAAACATTGAAATTTTCGTTTGCTTTGTACTTTAAATATGCTTGTTCCACATAAAGTTCCGAAACATGTTCATATTCAATTTCTGAAATAAAACTCACTTTGTCGTTAAATTTGTACCCTAAATACATAATCATTCTGTGGACATCCAATTTCCCTGGCGCTGAACCATCCGGTTCGTTGTAATCTATTTGGGCATAACCGCCAATAGACACGCCATCTATAAGTTTATTTCCAAAACTTTGAGTGTTTTCATTTGAATTTTCTTGTGCAAATGCTATAAATCCAATTAATAATGCTGTTGCTGCTAATCTTATTTTTTTCATTTTTTTGGTTTGAATTAATTTATTTTTATTTAGACTTGTTATAAATAATAGTACAAAAATATATAAGATCAAAGAAATAAAAAAGGTTTATTTAGAATAATTATAAATAAGCTGACTTATATCATATTTTAGAAATAGGAGAAAATTTAAGTAGCTGTATTTGAGTAAATTAATTATTAGCTAAAAATCTTCAATGCTTCATTATAAGAGCTCTCAAAACTCATCGCATTAATATTTGTGGATACTTTTTGATGGTTGAAATAAGAAACTAGTTTTTCAGTCGGCATATTTCCCGTGAGATCGTCCTTCGCCATCGGGCAACCACCATAGCCCATAATGGCACCATCAAATCGGTTGCATCCTGCTTTATAGGCCGCATCCACTTTTTCAAACCAGGAAGTTGGTGTTGTATGAAGGTGCGCTCCAAACTCAATTGTTGGATAAACCGGAATTAAATTCGAAAAAAGGTAATCGATAATTTTAGGCGTTGAACTTCCTACAGTATCGGAAAGGGATAGAATTTTTACGCCCATTTTCGACAATTTCTCCGTCCAGTTTGAGACAATTTCCACATTCCAGGGGTCCCCATACGGATTTCCAAAACCCATCGATAAATAAGCAACCACTTCTTTATTGGTTTTGGAGGCGATGCTTAAAATTTCATTCAAAATTTCAATGGATTCTGCAATCGTTTTACCGGTATTTCGCATTTGAAAATTTTCAGAAATTGAAAAAGGATAACCCAAATAAGTGATTTCTTCAAATTGTGAAGCCTCCTCTGCCCCGCGTACATTGGCCACAATTGCCAATAATTTACTTTGGGTTTTACTTAAATCAAGTTTTGAAAGCACTTCCACGGTATCTCGCATCTGAGGTATCGCCTTTGGGGAAACAAAACTACCAAAATCAATGGTATCAAATCCCACACGCAACAATGCATTTATATATTGAGCTTTGGCTTCAGTAGAAATAAAATGCGATTTTATGCCTTGCATGGCATCTCTAGGACATTCGATAAGTTTTACTTTTTTCATCCTGCCCAAATATACAATATCCAATTAAAAAAAAAGTATGAAAAAAGCCATCCCCACAAAAACTGAAATTTTAACCCACTTTAATTTCTTGTTGAATGTTGGATGATTATTTAAGTAGGAAGCAAATTTCCCTGCCAATATAGACACTATTGAAAAAATGATTAGTGATTGAACGATAAATATGATTCCCAATACATAAAATTGCACAATGGTATTTTGTGCGGAGCTGTACAAAAATCCGGGAAAAAAAGCCAAAAAGAAAATGGAAACTTTCGGATTTAAAACATTCATGATAAATCCCTGTTTGTACAAATTCAGAAAACTCCTTTTTTCAACATCGGCATTTAATGAAATTTCTTCATTGGAATGAAACGTTAAATAAGCCAAATACAATAAGTACGAAGCTCCAAACAATTTTATGGCAAAATAGATATTTTCCGATTGTTTTATCAACGCAGAGATTCCAAAAGCCACCAAAGAGGTATGAATAATTATACCCGAAACCAAACCGAGAGAAGTTGCAATTCCGTATTTTTTGCCATTGGTCATACTTTGCACCAACACATAAATAATGTCGGGTCCCGGCATAATGGTAAGCAACATGGAAGCCACTAAAAACGACCCTAAAATTTCGTAATTCATTTATTTTTTTTACAATTTCAAAGTTATCATTTTTCACCAAACAAAAAAACTTGTTTCTGCTTTTAAAATAGTCAAGCCAACTATTAAAAATACCGAAACAAGTTCTTAAACTAAACGGTTTTAAAGATTAAAATTTAAAATTCGGTTCAAGCGTGAGCCTAATTTTCTTAAACAACAAAATTAATTTTATCTCCAATCAAATAACTAATTATGGCTTAATTCTAACAAGAACAGCAATTTATATAGCGTTATTTTGGGCCTGACTGCCTTTTTGGTTGGCGTTCCCCGCCAGCCTGCCGGCAGGCAGGCTGGCGGGGCGGGCTTTTCGTTACAATCTTTTTTGATTCACCAAAAGGGCGAATCAAAAAAGGATGAATTTAT
>JAUYUA010000104.1 GCA_030694935.1 Lutibacter sp.
TTAGCGTTGAGCAACTAAAATATTAAAATTACAAAAATCCTTATTTTTAGGGGTAGCTTTTTATTGACTTAAAAATAAATAATAAAAATTAAAATACTGATAATCAGCACTTAAAATAATAAATCATAAACAGATGAAAAAATTAAAATGGGACCGCTTTGGGATTTCGATTTGGCCTTTGGCAATGTTAATTATTCCGATGCCACACATCCAACAGGTTTTTGGGTTAAAAATCATAAATGGTATGCACGACTTTTTCAAGATCCTTTATTTGTTGCCAAAGTGAAATCGCGATTTATTTATTTTAAGGGAAATCAAAATTTAATCCTGAACAAAATAGATTCTCATGCCAATTACCTAAAATGGGCACAAGCGGAGAACAATAAAAAATGGAACACCATAGGCGTTTATGTGTGGCCAAATCCAGTGGTTCTTAGTACTTATGAAGCTGAGGTCAATCAGCTAAAATCTTGGTATTCCCAACGAATGACTTGGTTGGTAACGGCATTTAACAGCTTGTGAAAATTACAACCATGAAAATTCAAAAAAATATTTTAATCCTGTTTTTATTTATTTCAATAAATGCGTTTGCGCAAGTTTATGAAAACCTTTTTAAAGACGAAATAAACAATTTTACTGTTTTAGATGGAAACAATCCTGTGCAGGAATGCATTCTTTTTACGGGAAGTTCTTCCATCAGAATGTGGAAAAATCCCGCTAAAGATTTTAACAATCCGAAAATTTTGAACAGAGGTTTCGGAGGCTCGCAAATTATTGATTTAATTGAAAATTTTGATCAGGTAATCCTAAAATACCATCCAAAAAAAATCGTCATTTATTCAGGGGACAATGATATCCAGGAAGATAAATCGGCCGAAATTGTTTTTGGGGATTTCTGTACATTATATGGAATGATTAAAGCCAAATTGCCAAATGCCGAAGTGTATTATATCGCTATCAAACCAAGTTTAAACCGATGGGCAAAAGTGATAGAAATGCAAAAAGCAAATACCATGATTCATGAGTATTTAAACTCCAAATCAAATGCCTTTTTTGTGGATGTTTTTTCGCCTATGATTGATATAAGCGGTAAACCAAGCGAAAAATGGTTTATGGAAGACGGATTGCATATGACTGATGAAGGATATCAATTATGGACAAAAATTTTGGCGCCTTATATTAAATAGCGATAATTTTCAGGATTTTTAGGCAATTATACCAGTAAAAAGCAATTTTTTGCAAACATCTTTATTTATTTTACCGTATTTTCTACCTTATTTCTGATTATATTTTTTTTTAAGCAGTTCATTTAAGGAAATATTTGTCAATCTACTTTCAATAAAAGAAAGAAAATCGAAGTATTTTAAATACCTTTTCTCATAGTTTTCTTCTCTAATCGCCTTAATTTTTTTTGTGTAGTAATTCCAAATTTTTTCTCTTGATTTTTGATATTGTGGCAGCGGATATGATCCGACAAATTTGAATACAATTTTTTCGGTTTTACTGAGCCTTCCTGAAGTTAAATTTCTCTTCAATGCAATGCTTTCATTTTCAACATAATCCATATCGCCCAATTCGGCTTTTATCATCAGATTTATGAGTCGAACAACTCTAAATAAAGGCAATGGCTGAAATATTTTACCTTCCAAAAGAATAATTTTAATCATTTTATGAGCTTCAGCAAATTTGTATTGTGAAAAAAGCAAAATGGTATTGATAAGGTGAAATTGCAACTGTTTGTCAAGTGGCAATAACGTGACTTTTTTTAGTAAGGATTCTCTAAACCCATCTTGTATTGCAATTGTTTTCTCAAAATCGCCTTTATGGATTATCACAATAATCTGGTAATAATAATCTAACCAAATCACTTTTAACAGAAAATCTTCCGGATAATCCTTTTTGTTCAATAACCTTAATTTTTGCTGAAAATGCAGCATTTCATCATAGATTCCACTGGTAATAAGGCTTTCCAAAATACCTTCAATAGCATTTAAGTAATAGATTGGAGGGTTCTGTTTAATTTTGGGATTTTCTCCAAACAATAAAATAAGCTGTTTATAATTTCTAATGGCTGAAACATAATTTCCTGTCTCTAAATAGTAAGTTGATTGAAATAATAAGTGGAATTTTTCAATTTGTTTGTTAGAAGAAGGATTGTTAGAAATTAAATTTAACTCGCTCAATACTAAATCATTTAATTCTTCCCTTTTTTCTTTTGAGCTAGCCATACTTTTATGTAAAATACGGTAATTTAAAATGTCACTTAAAAAGTAAGATTGATTTATAATTCTGGAATATTTCATCAACTCCTGCAATTTTACCTGCTTGCCTATGAGTTGTTTTTCTGATAAATTTGGGAATCCCAAAGTACCCAAAAAATACATTTCAGTTTTAGCAATAATAATTTGCAGATTCTCGGCATTAAAAAGCGAAGCATAATACTCAGCTTGGTTTAAGATATCAAAAGCTTCGTCTATAAGTTTCCGCTCAAATAGAATATTGGCTTTTTCAATCATCATAAATATTTGTGATTGCATATCCTTTTTGGATCGTTTGTGAACCAGAAAGTCAAGCAACTGATTATACAAGTATCCTGCCGCTATTTCTATGTTTTTGTTTTTACTGATGTCCAAAAATTCATTCTCCAATTTCTCAAATCGGCCATTTGGCAAATTGTTTATAATATCAAATAGTTGTAAATAGGCTTTTTCACCAATTTGTGTTGCACAATAGATTTTGAAACTACGTTTTTCCGACTTTCCCATTGAAGCAATAACCACTCGACTTCTTTCAATGTTTTTCATGTTTTGTTATATTTATTTAACTGAATTACAGCATTTTAACGCAAATATATATGCAAATATAATGATTTGGGATTATATTTATTAGTGGTTTTTGTATATTTTATTTTGAAATTAATAATTAGATTTGCTTTATTACTTAACCAACCAAAAATTATATCAATCTTTAATGAAAAAGTCCAAAACTAACACCAAAGCAAGCAAGCAAATTCTTGTTGTAGGCAGCTCAAATACTGACATGGTAATAAATTCAAAATCTATCCCTCGCGTTGGCGAAACGGTTTTAGGCGGAGTTTTTTTTATGAACCCAGGGGGCAAAGGAGCAAATCAAGCTGTTACTTGCGCCCGATTGGGAGGCAATGTTACATTTGTTTGTAAAACAGGGAATGATATTTTTGGCCATCAGGCGCAACAACAATTTGAAGAAGAAGACATCAACACTTCTTATATTTTTTCGGATCTCAAAAAACCTTCTGGCGTTGCATTAATTTTTGTTGATGAAAATGGAGAAAATTCCATCTCAGTTGCTTCAGGTTCAAACAGCAGTCTATTGCCATCTGATATTTCTCTTGCAGAAGAAGCTATAGACAAAGCCGATTTGGTTTTAATCCAACTTGAAATTCCAATGGAAAGTGTGGAATTTACGGCAAAATTAGCCAAAGAAAAAGGAAAATTGGTAATTCTTAATCCAGCTCCAGCCCCAAACACACCACTGTCCTCTGATTTATTGAAAAATATTTATTTGATAAACCCTAATGAAATAGAAGCCGAAATTATTTCAGGCATTAAAGTTATAGATCTAGATACCGCTATTTTGGCGGCAAAAAAAATAAATGAAATGGGAGTTTCAAATGTAATCATCACACTTGGCAGCAAGGGAGCATTATTATATGATGGAATTAATGCCGAATTAATTAAAGGACATAGCGTAAAAGCATTAGATTCAACTGGTGCCGGCGACTGTTTTAGTGGCGCATTGGTGATTGCAATTTCAGAAGGACTTTCATTGCCTGATGCTGTGCGATTTGCAAATAAGGTTGCTGCCATTTCGGTAACAAAACAAGGTGCTCAATCTTCAGTGCCATATAGAGCTGAAGTAGATTTATGGAATAGTACCAAATAAAACTTATGTACAATAAAATATTTTATGGCATTTTTTAGATAATAAATCAATGAAGATTTTCCTGCTGTTCCTTTTAGAACTGATGAATGGAAATCAATAATGAAAGAACCCAAATACAAAATATCTAAATAAAGAATTTTAAGCCCCAGTTAATAAATATAATAATGAAAAAACAGTCTTTACTCCTACTTATAATACTTATTTGCAATATTTCCATCAATGCTCAAATTGCTCCATCCAAAATCTTTGCAGACAATATGGTCTTGCAGCAAAACACCTTAATTCCTATTTGGGGAACGGCCAAAGCCAATGAAAAAATTGAAATTTATTTTAACAAACAAGTCAAAAAAACCAAAGCCGACAAAAACGGTAAATGGATAGTTCGTTTGGATAACGAAACCGCTGGCGGACCATATAATTTGATTATAAAAGGCAGCAACATTTTCGAAATAAAAAATATTTTGGTTGGAGAAGTTTGGCTTTGCAGCGGCCAATCTAATATGGAAATGCCAGTAGGAAAGTCCAAAGGATGGGGCGTAAGCAATTTTGAAGAGGTAACGGCTGACGCAAATTATCCGATGATTCGACACATCAAAATTGACAGAGAAATTAATTCAATACCTCAAACCAATGTGAATTCAAGTAATAGTTGGCAAGTTTGCAGCCCATCCACAGTGGGTGAATTTACTGCTGTTGGCTATTTTTTTGCAAAAAGTATTCACGAAAAATTAAAAATACCAATTGGAATCATCAATTCAAGTTGGGGCGGAACCAACATTGAAACTTGGATTAGTCGTGAAGGATTTGAAAGCAGTGACGAATTTAAGGAAATGGTCGCCCAAATGCCAAAGATAAGTTTAGATTCAATTGCTAAATTAAGAATTGGAGGTTCTGCCAAAAGAATTGAAGATTTGCAAGGTTCAATGTTAAACAACCCTAATTTAGGTTCTTTCAAAGAGTCGTCTTTTGACGATTCGAAATGGCCGGAAATGAACGAACCCGAAGTTTGGGAAAAACAAAGTTTAGGCGAATTTGACGGCGTGGTTTGGCTTCGAAAATCCATCACATTATCCGCGGATGATAGTAAAAAGGAGGCCGTATTGGAACTTTCGAAAGTAGATGACGAAGACGTAACTTATGTTAATGGTGTGAAAGTTGGAGGTTTGAATTATTGGGATGTAAAAAGAAAATATACAATTCCGGTAGGAATTTTAAAAGAAGGAACAAATGTTATTGCTGTTAGAGTTGTTGATAATGGTGGCGGTGGCGGAATTTATGGGGAACCAACCGATTTGAAATTAACTTTAGACAAAACAATAATTCCGTTAAGCGGAAAATGGAAATTTCAGGTAGAATCCATAAAAAAATCAACTAACGAAAACTCGCTTCCTTCGTTATGCTATAATGCAATGATACATCCATTGATTCCCTTCGCTTTTCAAGGTGTTTTGTGGTATCAAGGCGAATCGAATGCGCCAAGAGCATACCAATATCGAACTGCTTTTCCGTTATTGATAAACGACTGGAGACAAAAATTCCTGCCTGCAGGAAAGGCAGGGAACAAGCCAAATTTCCCTTTTTATTATGTGCAATTAGCAACCTATAGAACATCGGGAAACAGTAATGAAGGTTGCGATTGGGCTGAACTTCAAGAAGCTCAAACATTGACTTTGAAAGTCCCAAATACTGGAATGGCTGTTACTACTGATATTGGAAATCCCAACGATATTCATCCAGGAAACAAGCAAGATGTAGGGAAACGATTGGCAGTTTTGGCTTTGAATAACACTTATAATATTCCAATGGTTTGCAACGGTCCAAACTATAAATCAATGGAAATCATTGGTAATAAAATCGTTGTTTCCTTTGATAATATTGGAACAGGTTTGTCAACGCCAGATAAATATGGTTATATCAAAGGATTTGAAATTGCAGGAAAAGACGAAGTTTTTCATTATGCTAAGGCTTTTATCCAAGACAATAAAGTGGTGCTTTCAAGTGAAGAAGTAGCCAGCCCAATTGCAGTTCATTTCAGCTGGATTGGTGATGCATCTGAAAGCAATTTATTTAATAAAGAAGGTTTTCCTGCAGTTCCTTTTAGAACGGATGAATGGAAAACAATTACCAAAGAGATAAAATATAAAATAGCTAATTAAAATAAAATAAAAATGAAATTTTTTAAAGCAAAAACTCTAATTACACTTTTTTTAGTGCTAGTTGGCAACTCAATTTCTCACGCACAAGAAATTACCTTGCCCAATGAAGTGAGATTCAATATTGGAGATAATCCAGAATGGGCTAATCCAAATTTCGATGATTCGCATTGGGGAACACAATTTTTAGGTAAAAGTTGGCAAATTCTCGATGTATATGCCTGGTATCGAATTAAAATCATCATTCCGGAAAATCTGAAAAAAGCAGCCACAAAACGAAATGGACTTCTTCTAAATTTAGGAAAAATTGACGATGTTGACCAAACTTTTTTCAACGGAAAATTAGTGGGTGAAACAGGAAGTTTCCCGCCAAATGTAGAAACAAAATGGCAAGAAAACAGAAGTTACACCATTCCGTTAGATGTAGTAAAATGGGGAAAAGAAAATGTGATTGCTGTGCGAATGTACAGTAATATAGGCGGTGCCGGAATGTATGAAGGTCCTTATGTTCTTTCCCCAATACAATGGTCGAATTTTATTTCGGTTGAAAAATCTTTTATGGAAACCGAAAACAATGGCTTTCAACGCAAATTGATTTTCAAAAATAATGGTGATTTACCACTTGATGCAACCATCAATTATTGGATTAAAAACCAGAAAGGAGAACTGCTTTTTTCTGAAATAAAATCAATTCAATTGGATGGAAACAAGAATTCAACGGCTGAATTTATCTCTTCAAATTATGTTCCTGCAAATGAAAAAATGTTCAATGTGGGTTATGAAATTATTGAGAATGAAACACTCGCTTCCATTAAAATCGAACAATTGTATTTGTCTGACAGAGACGTTGAAATTCCTGTTTTTGGAGAAGTGAAACCAGTTATTAAAGACAAAATAGCTCCTAATTTCATTTCCATTCCTTTCGAAAATCAAAAATATAGTGGCTATTTAGGCACCAGATTTACTCAAAATTTAGAACAGAGATTGTTAAATGTTGATGAAGAAGGATTGATAGGTTCTTATTTATTACGGCCTGGAATTCATCCTTGGGCAGGCGAACACGTGGGAAAATATCTTGAAACAGCCATAAATGTTTGGAAACTGACAAAAAATCCCGCTTTGAAAAAGCAAATGGACAGAATGATGTTTGAACTGATAAACACCCAAAAAGAAGATGGTTATTTAGGCACTTACACGCCAGATCAATATTGGACAAGTTGGGATGTGTGGTCACATAAATACAATTTACACGGGTTATTGACTTATTATGTTGCTACAGGTTACCAACCAGCGCTGGAAACGTCAAAAAAAATGGGGGATTTATTGTGCCAAACTTTCGGGAAAAATGCGGGCCAAAGAGATATTTTAACGGCTGGTGAACATATGGGTATGGCCGCAACCAGTGTTTTGGACGCAATGGTCGATTTGTACAGATTCACCGGTAACAAAAAATACTTAGATTTTTGTTATTATATTTTAGATGCTTGGGAACAGGATAATGGTCCACACGTAATAAGTGCGATTTTAAAAACAGGAAAAGTAACCGACGTTGGCAATAGAAAAGCCTACGAAATGTTATCAAATTATGTTGGTTTGATAAAATTATATCAAGTAACTGGTGATCCAAAATTCTTAAAAGCGGTAGAACTGGCTTGGCAAGATGTCGAGAAAAATCGGTTATACATTACTGGAACAGCTAGTGAACACGAGCATTTTCAAGAAGACGGCGTATTACCTGCTGAAGCAACTTCAAATATGGGCGAAGGTTGCGTAACCACAACTTGGGTTCAATTAAATCAAAATTTATTTGCCGTAACAGGTGATGTGAAATATTTAAATAATTTAGAAAAAACAGTTTATAATCAATTATTGGGAGCTGAAAATCCGCTTACAGGGTGCGTAAGTTATTACACGCCTTTGATGAATAAAAAACCCTATACTTGCTACATAACTTGTTGTCAATCCAGCGTTCCAAGAGGAATTGCATTGGTTCCAAATTTTACTTTTGGAAATATTAAAAATGTGCCAACGGTACTTTTTTATGAACCTGCTGTTTATAAGGAAAACATTACCACTTCGAGCCAAAAAAAGATTGATGCCACTTTTAAAATCGATGGAAATTTTCCAGAAAGCGGAAGTGTCACAATTACAGTTGAAACGTCAAAATCTGCTGAATTTCCGGTGGCATTAAGAGTGCCGGCTTGGTGTACAAATTTTGTGGCAAAAGTTGGAAACAAAAAGTATAAAGGCAGCCCAAATGAGTTTGTAACCATTGCTAAAACTTGGAAATCAGGAGAAAAAATCAGCGTCAAATTTGATATGCCAATTCAAGTAATTTCTGGCGGAAAATCGTACCCAAATAAAATTGCTTTTCAAAAAGGTCCACAAATATTGGCTTTAGACAAATCTTTAAATTCTGAAAAAGTATTCGATTTATTGGCAAATTCAATAGAAAGAGTGGCAGTTAAAAATCCAAATACTGCAAATGAATCGAAAATCCTGCCTAAAAACTGGATTGGAAATCAAGCCTATTCCGTGGACATTTTAAACAAAAACGAAAAAATTTATTTAGTTCCTTTTGCTGAAGCCAGTCAAACGGAAGGCGATATGAGAGTTTGGTTGCCAATAAATGTTACCAATAAATCAAATAAATAAAATTGAAATTTAGTTGTTCAAAAGTTTTGGACTTTCAACTTCAAAAACTTTTAACAATTAACTTTAAATTAGAATTAACTAACCTTTAAAACTTTACTTATGTTCATTGTAGAAAATTACGAATTGGCTATTTTACTGTGTGTAGTTACCATGATTTGCTGGGGCTCTTGGGCAAATACAACAAAACTAACCACCAAAACCTGGCGTTTTGAGCTATTTTACTGGGATTATGGAGTAGGTATTCTTCTTGCCACACTCCTACTTGCTTTCACTTTGGGAAGTACTGGAATTGAAGGCCGACCTTTCATTGAAGATATTTCACAAGCAAATACTGATAGCCTAACTTCTGCTTTTATTGGAGGAATAATATTTAATGCCGCCAATATTTTGTTAGTCGCAGCTATTGCCATTGCAGGAATGTCGGTTGCTTTTCCGGTTGCCATCGGAATTGCATTGGTGTTGGGCGTCATCGTAAATTATATTTCAAATCCACAGGGAGATCCAACATTGATATTTGGGGGTGTTGCACTAATAACGTTAGCTATATTGCTCAATGCGAGGGCCTACCAAAAAATGCAGTCCAATTTAGCGGAAAAAATTTCCAAAAAAGGGTTAATTATATCGGTTGTCAGCGGTTTATTAATGGGCTTGTTTTACAAATATGTTGCGGGTTCAATGGTCACCGATTTTAATGTGCCCGAAGCCGGAAAACTCACGCCATACACGGCACTGGTAGTTTTTGCAATTGGTGTTGTGATAAGTAGTTTTCTTTTTAATACAATTCAAATGAAACGCCCGTTTGTGGGTGCTGCAGTTTCTTTTGGCGATTATTTTAAAGGCAAAGCAAAAGATCATATGGTTGGTATTCTTGGTGGCGTAATTTGGAGTATTGGTATGTCTTTAAGCATTGTTGCATCAGGCAAAGCTGGTCCAGCTATTTCTTATGGATTGGGACAAGGCGCAACGGTTGTGGCAGCAATTTGGGGTATTTATGTATGGAAAGAGTTTGAAAAAGCACCTAAAGGCACCAAATCATTGTTAAATATTATGCTACTTTTGTATATTGCAGGATTGGCGTTGATTATACTTTCAAAATAATTTGGGCGTGACAGCTCGCAAAATAGCGTGCTGTCGGGCTATCCGTTACAATTCCGCATCTCGTTGAGTTTTAAACTCAACGAGATTTTGAGATTTTCACTGCTATCCCTCACGCAAAAAAAATCAACATAAAAAAAGACCAATTATGAAAAAAATAAAATTGATTATTAAATATTCACTGTTTTTACTAATAATTGTGGCAACGGCAGCATTTATTTTTGGACCAAAATACTTCGACAAAACTAAAAACACTACTACTTTTACTGGAAATGTTGCGCCAAATTCATTATTGGATTCTATTCCTTTTATTGCAGACTTGCATTGTGATGCTTTATTGTGGGACAGAAATCTTTTAGATCATAACAATTATGGTCACGTTGATATCCCAAGAATGCAGGAAACAAATATGGCTTTTCAGGTATTCACAATTGTGAGTAAAGTTCCTGAAGGAATCAATATTATAAAAAATGATGCAAATTCTGCAGATCAAATAACACAATTGAATTTACTTCAATTAAATCCTATAAAAACTTGGTTTTCAGTTAAGAATAGAGCTTTAAATCAATGCGATAAATTATACGAATTTGCCAAAAAATCGAATGGCGATTTTAGAGTTATAACCAATAAAAGAGAGCTCCAACAATTTATTATAGACAGAAAACAAAACAAAAAACTTACAGCGGGAATGCTAGGAATTGAAGGTGCTCATTGTTTAGAAAATGACTTAAATAATTTGGATGAATTATCTAAAAAAGGAGTGCGATATATTGGTTTGGCGCATTTTTTCGACAACGAATGGGCGGGTTCAGCTCACGGAATGGTCAAAGGAGGGCTTACAGAAAAAGGAAAGTTACTCATCAAAAAAATGTCTGATTTGAAGATAACAATAGATTTGGCCCATTCTTCGGTGCAAACTATTTCTGATGTTTTAAAAATTCACAAAGGACCTGTTTTAGTTTCTCACACTGGCATAAAAGGAATTTGCAATAACCAACGAAATCTATCTGAAGAGCAAATTATTGAAATAGGAAAACACAACGGATTAATAGGAATTGGATTATGGGAAACTGCAGTTTGCGGAAATGATGCTGCTGCAACTGCCAAAAACATTAAGTATGTTACCAATTTAATTGGTACAGACAAAGTAGGATTGGGTTCAGATTGGGATGGTTCTGTTAAAGCACATTTTGCTGTTACTGGATTGCCTTTAATGGTTGCCGCATTGCAAAATGAAGGTTTCTCAAAAGATGAAATTTATAAAATAATGGGAGGAAATATCCGAGATTTTTTTCTTAAAAATTTACCTGAATAATTCTAAAATAATATCCAAATGAAAAATATACTTCTAAAAATTTTTTTATTGATCCCCTTTATTGGGTTTTCACAAGAATTGATTACCAATGTTCCCAATAGAGTAACTACCTCTTTAAACGGAGAATGGAATTACATTGTAGATCAATATGAAACGGGTTATTACAGTTTTCATCGTGATGCTTATGACCAACAAAAAGGGTTTCAAAAATCGGCTTTTTACAGCAATTATCACGCCCAAAATAAACAGGAATTGGTGGAATATGATTTTGATAAATCACCAACAATGACCATTCCGGGCGATTGGAATTCGCAAAAGGAAAATCTTTTTTATTATGAAGGAACGGTGTGGTTCAAAAAATCTTTCGATTATGACGTGAAAGAAAACAAACGCCTTTTCGCTTATTTTGGAGCTATTAACTACAAAGCTGAAGTTTACCTAAACGGAATAAAACTCGGTATTCACGAAGGCGGTTTCACGCCATTCAATTTTGAAGTTACTTCGATTATAAAAGAAAAAGATAATTTCTTAGTTGTAAAAGTTGACAATACACGACGCAAAGAAGCTGTGCCAACACTCAACACGGATTGGTTTAATTATGGCGGAATCACACGCGATGTTTTGTTGATTGAAGAACCCAAATCATTTATTCAAGATTACACCATTCAACTTAAAAAAGGAGAAAAAAATATAATTTCCGGATCTGTAAAAATTAATAATTATGATAAAATCGCAGATTTTGTTGAAGTCAAAATCCCGGAGCTGAAAATTAATTACAAAGGAAAAATTGATGCAGATGGAATAATAAATTTTGAAATCACCAACACAAAAATAAAATATTGGTCGCCTGAGTCGCCAAAATTATACGATGTTTCCGTAGCATATAATAACCAAGTTCTCAAAGAAAATATTGGCTTTAGAACTATAGAAACCAAGAATGCCCAAATTGTTTTGAATGGCAAACCTGTATTCTTGAGAGGAATTTCCATTCACGAAGAAAACGCCAAAGGCGGAATAGCCAACACTGAGCAAGACGCTGTTCGATTGCTTACTTGGGCGAAAGAATTGGGTTGTAACTATGTTCGGCTCGCCCATTATCCGCATAATGAAAATATGGTGAGGTTGGCCGACAAAATTGGATTGATGGTTTGGGAAGAAATTCCCGTTTATTGGACAGTTGATTTCACCAGTTTGGACACCTACAAAAATGCCGAAAATCAGTTGGTCGAAATGATTACCCGCGACAAAAACAGATGCTCTACCATTATTTGGTCAATGGCAAACGAAACGCCAATTTCGGATGCACGGAATACTTTTATCAATAATTTAAATGCCAAAGCAAGATCTTTAGACAACACCCGATTGATAAGTGCCGCTTTGCTGACCAAAAGCGATGGTTTGAATAGTTATGTTGATGATGCCATTGCCGAAAATCTTGACATTGTTGCTTTCAATGAATATTTAGGTTGGTATGGCGGAAACCTTGATGATGCCGAGAAGATACAATGGACCTCAAAATACAACAAACCGGTGGTGGTTTCTGAATTTGGCGGAGGTGCCAAACAAGGATTACACGGAGAAAAAAACGAGCGTTGGACTGAAGAATACCTTGAATATTTATACATCCAAAATTTGAAAATGATTGATAAAATTCCTAATATTAGCGGATTAAGTCCTTGGATTTTGGTAGATTTTCGTTCACCAAGAAGGTTGCTTCCAGAAATTCAGGATGGATACAACCGGAAAGGATTGATTTCAAACGACGGCAATAAAAAGAAAGCATTTTTTGTGTTGCAGGAATTTTACAATAAAAAAGCCATACAGAATTAAATACTGATCTCAATAAATTTAATGCCCAATTCTTTCTGAATTTCGTGGATTCTTTGCACTTCATTAGGAACAATTAAGGCGATTGAAAATCCGGTTTTTCCTGCTCTTGCGGTTCTTCCGCTTCTGTGCGTGTAATATTCCAATTGTTCAGGCAATTGGTGATGAATAATGAATGCCAAATTGTCAACATCAATCCCGCGTGCAGAAACATCGGTTGAAATTAACACTTGCAGACTTCCATTTTTAAAGGCACGCATCACTTTATCGCGTTCTTTTTGTTGCATATCGCCTTCCAAGGCTTCTACCGAAAATCCTTCTTCTTTCAATTGTGCGGTTAAATTTTGCACGCCGGCTTTGGTTCTGCAAAAAATAATTCCGCGGTCTGTGCTCCTTCTTTCCAATATTTTAATAAGCAGTTTAACCTTGTCTTTTACTTCCGTTTTAATGTATTGGTGCGTGATGTTTACATTCACCAAATCGTTTTTGTTTACGGCCACTTTAGGCGTATTCGCCGCCATATACGTTTTTATGATTTTCAGAATTTCCTCGGGCATTGTTGCGGAAAATAACCAGGTATTTCTTGAACCGCTCGTAAATTTTAAAATTCTGTTTAAATCCTGTTTAAAGCCCATACTCAACATTTCATCTGCTTCATCCAAAACTAGGGTTGAAATTTTCTTCAAATCAACTTCTCCCCTTTCAATTAAATCCAACAATCTTCCCGGAGTCGCCACAATAATATGCGTGGTTCTTTTTAGGGATTTCATTTGAATATCTATTTTTTCACCGCCATAAACACCTTCAACAAAAATTTTATCGTCGGAATATTTGGTAAATTTAAACAGTTGCTTTTTAATTTGCTGCACCAATTCGCGCGTTGGCGCCAAAATTAAAGCCTGTGTATAAGGCAAAGCCGCATTAATATTGTGCAAAATGGGCAATCCGAATGCAGCCGTTTTACCGGTACCGGTTTGCGCCAATCCAATAAAATCGGTTTTTGAACTCAACAAAATTGGGATTGTTTTCTCCTGAATTTCTGTAGGTGTTTTAATCCCAAGCTCTTTTAATGCTTCAATATATTCTTTGCGAATCCCTAATGCTGAAAATGTGGCCATAATTTTATTTTTTTGAAAGGTGCAAATATACGCTTATTTATAAGGCTTTAACTATTTATTATTTATCCAAAAAATGAGTCTTTATGAGTTTTTAACGCTATAAAAAAGGATTTAGACAACCGGAAAAAAGTGAAATATTAAAAAAACGTCATAAAAAAACCGCTTAAAAAGCGGCTTTTTTTTATAAATTTATGTTTATTTGAACTTATACTTTCTTAACTCTTACGGCATTCATCCCTTTCAATCCGCGTTCCAGTTCAAAACTCACTTTGTCGTTTTCTTTAATTTCTTCCAACAATCCGCTTACGTGCACAAAATATTTTTCTTGTGACTGGGTTTCAATAATAAAACCAAATCCTTTTGATGAATCAAAAAACGAAACTTTACCTTGTTTAACGGGAACTTCTTCTTCGCCTCTGTCTTCTTTTTTAGGAATCCCAATTTCAATAGTTGAGGCATCCACTTTTATTTTTCTTGATGGATCCATTGGTGTATCAGTAAGTTGTCCAAACTCATCCACATAAATAAACTCACTTTCCTGTCCGCCAGCTTTACGCTCTTCTTTCTTAATAAGTTTATCTTGCTTCTTTTTTAGACGCTTTTTTTCTCTTTCTTTTTTACCAAAGGTTTCCTGTGATCCGGCCATTAATTAATGATGTTTAATTTTTTATTATTTGATCTGTTTTCCCCCAAACAGTTAAGGTTGTCATTTAAATTTGAAACGAAATATTGGAAAATGGCAATTGTTAAGATTGATTTACACAATGATTTATCCTTTATTGCAATGACTTATCTCCTAATGAACTAAATATAGCTATTTAATTTTTCTGAAACTTTTGCAAATATAACCTTTCCATTTTAATTTTCACGAAAGTTTTTTTAATTTAATTTTGAGTTTCAATCAATTACATAGGTTTACTTATATAAGTAATGGCATTTATGATACAATTTTAGTGAAATAATTGTAAATAAACAATGGTTATTTACAAATTGCGTTAATCTACGATCATTGCCAATCAAATTGTTTTTAAATTAAATTTTCAAACTCTTCATCATTTTTTAATGATCACTCTGAAAGGATTGTAACTGCTAATTTTTAACAATTTGCTTATATTCAATAAATTACTTAATTTTAATTTATTATTTCGAAACCAAAAACCAATATTAACCAACATTTTAAATTATGAAATACAAAACCAACAAACCGACAAGCGCTTTTTGGATTATTAGCGTTGTAGCATTACTATGGAATATTATGGGCGTTGCAGCCTATTTAGGTCAGGCTTATATGACCGATGAAGTTTTAAAACTGCTTCCGGAAGGCGAACAAGCCTATTATGAAAATGTTCCTGCTTGGGTAACCGGCGCTTTTGCCATTGCCGTTTTTGCTGGCGTTTTTGGATGCGTTGGACTTTTGATGCGTAAAAATTGGGCAACAGTTCTTTTTGTTATATCGCTTATTGCCGTAATTGCCCAATCAACATACAACCTATTTATTCAAAAATTTATGGAAGTGCCGCTTCAACACATGATTTGGTCGATAGTTGTTCTTGTTTGTGCCATTTTCTTGGTTTGGTTTTCAAGTAATGCGACCAAAAAGGGTTGGATTTCTTAAAATATGATTCCAAAAAAATTTGAAAGCCTGAAAAATATGATTCAGGCTTTTTTTATGTAAGTTTTACATAATAGACATCCATAAATTACTACTTTTGAAATAATATGAAACGAGCCTTGACAAATTTTGATATAAAAGGAAATGATTAATGGCGACTGCAGCTGTACCAATAAAAAATAAATAATAAACAGATGAAACGAGCCATGACAAATTTTGATATAAAAGGAAATGATTTATGGCGACTGCATCTGTACCAATAAAAAAATAAATAATAAACAGATGAAAAACCTTTTAATTATCGGATTTGTTTGGCCTGAACCCAATTCAACGGCTGCCGGAAGCAGAATGCTGCAATTGATTGAATTATTTCAGAAAAATGGTTTTGACATAACTTTTGTTTGCGCTGCCTCAAAATCTGATAAATCGTTTGATTTAGAAACTCTAAATATTCAAACGTTTGATATTCAATTAAATGATTCGAGTTTTGATGTACTGGTTAAAGAAATAAATCCGGACATTGTTTTGTTTGACCGATTTTTGACAGAAGAACAATTTGGTTGGCGAATTGCCAAAAATTGCCCTAAAGCAACCAGAATTTTAGATACCGAAGATTTGCATTTTTTACGAAGTGCAAGGCAAGTTGCTTATCAAAATAATGAAAAAGTTACTTTAAAACACCTGACTAACGATTTGGCAAAACGAGAAATTGCGAGCATTTATCGTTGTGATTTATCGCTGATCATTTCAAAATATGAAATGAAATTATTAAAAAAGACTTTTAAAATTGATAAATCATTGCTGCTTTATCTGCCTTTTTTATTGAACAAGATAGATTTAGAAACCTTTCGCTCCTATCCTGCTTTTGAAGATCGGAATCACTTTATTTCCATCGGAAATTTTAAACATGAACCCAATTGGAATTCAGTTCAGTATTTAAAAACAGTTATTTGGCCATTAATCCGAGAAAAATTACCTGAAGCGCAATTGCATGTGTATGGCGCTTATGCAACCGAAAAAGTTCAGCAATTACACAACAAAAAAGAAGGATTTATCATAAAAGGCTGGGTTGAAAATGCAAAAGATGTTTTCACAAATGCAAGAGTTTGTCCGGCGCCGCTTCAGTTTGGTGCAGGTTTAAAAGGAAAATTAATTGATGCGATGCAATTTGGAACGCCAAGCGTTACCACCAAAATTGGCGCCGAGGCGATGCACAATAAGTTACCCTGGAATGGATTTATTGCGGACGATCCAATTAAATTTGCGCTAAAATCGGTTGAATTGTATACGGATGAAAAACTGTGGAAGAATGCACAGCAAAACGGAATTGAAATCATTAATTCCTGCTTTTCAAAAGATAAATATGAAAAAAAACTGCTGAAGAAAATTAAAAATATTACAAAAAATTTGGTGGAACACCGATTGAAAAACTTTTTGGGAGCCATATTGCAGCATCACACTTTAAAAAGCACAAAATATATGTCGAAATGGATTGAAGAAAAAAACAAGCAATTGTAAACAAAACTTAGATTATGCCTTTTTTCGACTGAAGAATACCCATTATTTCATTTGGAACTTTAACAGGTTTCATCGTATTTTTATCCAGAAAACACCAAATTGTTTTTGCTTTTGCCAATAATTTATCAGCCTTTTTAATTTCCACAAATCGCTCCGATTTAACGCCGTAAGAATCTCCTATATAAGTAGTTACAATAATTTCGTCATGCAGCATCGCGGGCGAAAAATAATCGATTTCGTGCCTGATGACGACCCAAACATAATGCGCGTCAACCTCATTATTGCATATTGAGCTCCAATGTTTTTCGGCCACATTTTGCACCCATTGCAAATAAGTGACATTGTTCACATGATTTAGTGCATCAAGATCGTTTTGGTTAACAATTAACGTATGGCTAAATTTGTTTTTGATCATTGTATCATTTTAATAACCATTAAAAATAATTAAATTTATTAATATTTAAAGGTAAATTAGTCTTAAAATTAATTCAAAAAATAATTGGAATAATAAATGTTATATTTTACATTTACTGCATCTAAAGAAAGTTCAAGAATTTTAGACACTATAAAAGAAATAGTGTATTAAAATTACAGTCGTGATGCTTGCAGTAAAAAAATTTTCGTGGGGACGACAGTTTTTTTCGAGATTTTCGCGGCTGTTTTTAAGAAATAGAATTTTAAAAAACAGTTGTAACACCTATATCTTTTTTATACTACCGTTGTGGGGACGACAATTAAAAGATAGTTACAACTGTTTTTTTCTATTTGTGGGGACAACAGTTTTTCTCATTTTATAATGCAATACAACACTTTTTAGGAGTTATTAAACTTCCTTTGCAATTTCTAAATTTAAAATACGGGATCAATGTATTTATGTAAATACGCTTTAATTTTTCCCGATTGCTTTTGATATTATTCTTTTCAAGTAAAACCATAATTCAAAAATTTTCAATTTATATTTTATAACCAGTTCTTTAAAACCATTAAAGAAAACGTAATTTCAATTTTTTAGTTAATCTAAAAACAGTGTTATTTTTTTTAACACTTCTAAAGATAATACTCATTTCAAAAAAAATGCAGCCGCAATATTTATCTTCCGGTTACCGTTGTGGGAAAGGTGGCTATTGGATAAATGTGTTGCGGCTGATTTTAATTATACCTAAAGATTTATCTGATTTCAACAAGTTAAATTGTTTAAAATCAGATAAATCTAAAGTAAATAATTGTTTCAAAGACGTGGGATTTTTCATTTCGCTTTGAAACTTACTGCTACTGAACATAACAGTCAGAGAAATTATTATTAATATGATTAATAATATTGAACTCATGTTTTTGGGGTTTTGGAGTTGGGGGTTGATTTATATTCCTAACGATTATTTAATAAAAAAAGAGGTAGCATCAAGGTTCTTACTAACCATCTAACTTTTTAAAAGCATTTTCGGATTGCTTTTTTAAGTATGTGACTACAGTGATACTACCTCAAGGGGTTGTTTACTCTTTCATAAATTTTTAAAGGTTTTAAAGGTTCTTAATTTTTCTTGCCAATCAATTAATTTCTTACTATTAATTCTTATTCTTACTTTTTAATTAATTCTTACTGCGTAATTAATTCTTAAATTTATTTTAGGTTATTTTTTATAACTGGTTGGGGGTAACAACCCATTATTTTGAAAATAACCCATTTTATTGGGGGTTGATTTATTTTTTCCTAATTTTTTCCAATAATTGATTCAAAGTCAGAATTTCTTCTTCTGTTAATCCTGCCACAACATCATTCTTAAATTCTGAATGAACTGCGTCAATTTCAGTTAACAAATTTAAACCGCTCTCGGTGATTCTAATTTCTACCATCCTCCTATTCTCTTCACTCTGAATTCTGCTGATCAAACCTTTTAACCGTAATTTTTCAACCAAACGTGTTGTGTTACTGTTTTTGCTCACCATTTCGGCTTGCAATGTTAAAAGATTTGCAGGTTCTCCTTCCAATTCTCTTAAAGAACTTAATACTTGGTACTGTTGAATTGATAAAGCATATTCTTTTAAATGATCTGAAAACTTTTCATTCATCCAATTACCTGTATGCAATATATTCTCAATTGTATAATCAGGTAAGCTTAGCGCATCCTTTTTATCATTTTTATTCAACTTCGGGGGGACAACAATTATCTATACTACTATTGTATATACATCAAATGTATGTACAAAAATTAAATCCACCAAATATTTTTGTTAAAAACTTTCATGTTATTTTCGGAAAACAGAATTAAAACCTATTTTAAAGTAAAAAAAACAAGCAGTTAATTACCGTTTAAGGATTCTACGTTTATCAAATAAACCCTTTGTTTATGCCCTGTTCACCCTGCAAAAACTTCATTTATAATGAATTATATAATTTTACGGACTGAGTTTTTATGGAGACAAAAAATTTATTATTTTTTTTAACCAGTTTTTAAAATTGTTGATAAGTCACTATCTTTTTTATATAAAGGTCTAATAATTAACCCTTACACCTACCTTATGGCTGTAACTTAGGTAGCCAATTTATAGGATAGATAGCTATAAATTTACATAAAATATAAAATCTTATGAAAACCATAGTTGCCGTAACCTCGCAAAATAAAAAAACAATATTTGAGCATGCAGGAAAATGCAGAAATTTTTTAATATATACGATTGATGATAATGTAGTTATAGATAAAAAATTATTGGAACTCTCAAAAGAAGAAACTTTACACAATTTTTTCCATCAGGAAAACAACAGCCATGTTACCAGTTCCCTTTTTGATATTGACATATTGCTAACAAGAGGCATAGGAGAAGGCGCCATTCAAAAATTAGCCATGCAAAATGTGGTTTGTTATAAAATTGAAGAAACAGATCCTGACATTGCCATTAACAAACTCATTAACGGCACATTGGAAGCTGTAGCTCCTGTTTCACATGATAAATCGGGATGTAACTGTAATTGTGGAGGACATCACCATCACCATTAATTATATAACAAAATCAAATGGCCTAGATTAAAATTTAGGCCA
>JAUYUA010000001.1 GCA_030694935.1 Lutibacter sp.
CTTTCGGCAAAAACAAAAAAAGATTTTAAAAAATTAAGTATGTTCCTAAAACTCCTCATGTTTTTGGGAATTAATTCATTGCTCATTTTCTCCTTAAACCTGCACTAATGCTTTCAGAAAAATTAAAACATAAAAACATCATTTTGGCATCAGCTTCACCGCGCCGCCAGGAATTATTTAAAGAATTAGGATTGGATTTTTCCATTCAGGTAAAAGCTGTTGAAGAAATTTATCCTTCAGCATTAAAATCGGCAGAAATTACCAATTATCTGGCTGAACTGAAGGCGGCTGCATTTACAGAATTGGCTGAAAATGACATCTTAATAACGGCAGATACCATTGTTTGGCTGAACAACAAAGCCATTGAAAAACCAAAAGACAAACAACATGCAATCGAGATGCTACAAGAACTTTCAGATACTGGACATCAGGTAATTACCTCAATTTGCATAAAAACATTTAATTCACAAAAGGTGTTTTACGACGAAACGATGGTTTATTTTAAACCATTGTCGATGGAAGAAATCACTTATTATGTTGAAAAATACCAGCCTTTTGATAAAGCCGGTGCTTATGGAATTCAGGAATGGATCGGTTTTATAGGCGTCACTAAAATTGAAGGAAGTTATTTTAATGTGATGGGATTGCCTGTTCATAAATTGTATGAAGAATTAATGAAATTGTAATATCTTATCGTTTAATATCATTATTTTTGAACGATTTTTAATAAATAAGAAATGAAAAAATACACGTTTACAGAAAAAAAAGACACAAGATCGGGATTTGGTGCAGGATTGGCTGAATTGGGCGATACAAATGAAAATGTAGTGGCGCTTTGTGCAGACTTGGTGGGCTCGTTAAAAATGGAAAAATTTATTGAAAATCATCCTGAACGATTTTTTCAAATAGGAATTGCAGAAGCAAATATGATGGGAATTGCGGCGGGATTAACCATTGGAGGCAAAATTCCGTTTACGGGCACTTTTGCAAATTTCTCTACAGGAAGGGTTTACGATCAAATCCGCCAATCGATTGCTTATTCTGAAAAAAATGTAAAAATATGTGCTTCACACGCAGGTTTGACATTGGGTGAAGACGGTGCAACACATCAAATTTTGGAAGATATTGGTTTGATGAAAATGTTGCCGAATATGACCGTAATCAACACTTGTGATTACAACCAAACAAAAGCCGCAACCATTGCTATTGCCGAACATGTTGGTCCGGTTTACTTGCGTTTTGGGCGTCCGGTTGTACCTGTGTTTATGCCGGCAGACGAAAAATTCATCATTGGAAAAGCGATTCAACTAACCGAAGGAACTGATGTGACCATTGTGGCTACCGGACATTTGGTTTGGGAAGCATTGCAAGCTTCAGAAAAATTGGAAGCGATGGGAATTAGCGCAGAAGTTATTAACATTCATACCATAAAACCTTTAGACGACGAAGCTATTTTAAAATCTGTCGCAAAAACCGGTTGCATCGTAACTGCTGAAGAACATAATATTTTGGGCGGTTTGGGCGAAAGTGTTGCGCGTATTTTAGTTCAAAACAACCCTGTTCCCCAAGAATTTGTGGCAGTAAACGACAGTTTTGGCGAATCTGGAACTCCAGAACAACTGATGGAGAAATACGGTTTAACAGACAGTGCAATTGTTGAAGCTGTTAATAAAGTGATCGCCAGAAAATAATGGCACTCTTATTGCGTTTATAATTCAGGCAATGATTTTTTAGCGTTGCTGGTTTGAAAATTAATGATAATCCTCACTGATAAATATCGTGAAAATCATAATTTTCAAAACAAATTGATTTATTTAATCTGTGAATTTTGCAACTTATATATGGAATTATATAATTTTTTATGATTTATATTTTTCAACTTTGCAGCATTAATGTAAGTGGTAATTTAGCCACAGTTTAAAAGTTAGTATTATAAACCCTTAAATAAGAATCTTATGAACAAAAAAATTTTAGTGCTGTCAATGGCTTTATTGTTAACAGCTTTTTATGCAAATGCACAAAGCGGCTTTGGTATAAAAGGTGGATTGAGTTACAACTCGAATGGTGAGTTAAGCGAATTTTCTACAGAAACAAGTACCATTTTTAAAAATGAAGGAAAGGGTAAATCCGGTTATAATGTCGGTATTTACGGCAAAATAGGATTGGGTCCAATTTATTTAAGGCCAGAGCTTGTTTATACAAAAACAACCAGTGAATATGAACTAAATACTGGTGGAACTGAAGATTATAAGATTGCGAGATTGGATATGCCCGTTTTAGTTGGCTTAAAATTGATTGGTCCATTAAGCATCTTTGCAGGACCGGCATTTCAATATACTTTGGAGAACGATTTTAAAGGCATCGAATATGACAGAATTGACAATGATTTTACGGTAGGTTTTAATTTTGGTGCCGGACTTGAACTTGGAAGGTTGGGATTGGATGTTAGGTATGAAAGAGGCTTTAATAAAAATGAAGCTACATTTATAGATAACAATATTTCAGCAAACACTTCTTACAGATTGGATTCAAGGCCTGAACAAATTATTTTTAGTTTGTCTTATAGATTATCTGGAGGTAAAAAGTAAATTTTCAACACAGAAACTTTAGGATAATAAATTTTAATATCCCTAAAAGCCCGCAAATTGCGGGCTTTTATTTTGTTGAATAATTTTATCTTTTAAAATAAATTGTGGAATCTAAATTTAAATTTATATATTTATCACATTACTATCTAAAATTATAATTATAAAACTATGCAAATAAAACCCCTATTTATAGTTATATTGCTAACTTCTTTCTCATTTGTAAGCGCCCAAGAATACACTTTTGGCGTAAAAGGCGGAATTAATTTTAACAATATCGGCGAATTGTACCATTATGGCAATGCCAGTGGATTAGGCACTAACGTTACCCCAAATGGCGACACTGTATTTTCTGCAGAAAAAGAAATGGGCACCCAATTTGGCGCCTTTGCAATGATTGCTTTCGACAAATTTTTTATCAGACCCGAAGTTAATTTTGTGTCTTCAAAAAACAATTACCCTTTGGCTTTCAAAACTGCCAATTGGTCGTCAACAAAAATAGATGTTCCGCTGCTTCTTGGGTATAAAATTTATGATCCAGTTTCACTTTATTTAGGTCCAAGTTTTAGCAGTATTTCTGAAATGAAATTAGATGCGGTAGAACAAGGATCTAATTATCCTTATGTCTACAAAAAATCCTCGACTAGCATTAATGCAGGGCTTTTAGTGGAAGTTGGCAGATTTGGATTGGACTTACGTTACCAATACGGCATTACAAAAGTAGAAGAGCTTCGGGTAGATATCAATAGAGGCATTTACGGAACAAATATCGCCGACTTGCTGGAATACAATCCAAGCCAAATACAATTAAGCGTTCATATAAACATTCTAAAAATAAATGCTGATGATCGTGGCCACAAAATAAAAAGTGGCTGGAGAGGCAGCGGTCGAGGTTGTCAAAACTAAAAAAAAATCTTTCCGAAAAATCGGAAAGATTTTTTTTGACTTTATTTTACTGGTTATTTAATTGTCTTTATCTAAGAAATTTGGAATTCCGTCGCCATCAGCGTCATCATCAAACCAATTTCCATTTTTGTTGGTGTCCTCATCTCTGGTCAATTTTCCGTCGCCGTCATCATCGGCATCCAAATAATTCGGAATTCCGTCCAGGTCTGTATCAAAAGTTTTATAATCATCACTGCCAATAGGAAATTCTAAATAAGATAATACACCATCTTTATCATGATCCGTTAATTTTACACTTTTAAGTGAAATTTCAAATATTAAAGGTGAATTTTTTGGAATAATACTTTGTGCGTTATTTCCATAAGCCAAACCTGATGGTATAAATAAAATTCCTTTTCCATAATCTTCAAAATCAAATGACTCGTCAGCATTTCTAACAATATTGCCACCTTTAAAATTAGTAAAACCATATTGCCACCCTGGTATAAATTGATCAAGCGTCTTCCAAACAAAATTAGAATTAAGACTTGCGTCAAAAACAGTACTGTCCAATAACATCCCCGTATATTTGAAATATATAGAATCAACTCTTGAAGGCGAAACAGTAGCGCCTTCATTTTGCTTTAAAATATATAACTTATAGGCTACATCATTATAGTTAACTTCTTGCACTTCAACTTGTTCCATTAAAGGGGTTTCTCCGTTTTTAATGGTCCAAATTCCTCCGTCTGATTCCTTTAAATAATGCGTTTGCAAATATTTAATCAACGTTACATCGTCTTCTAAAGCTTGTTTGGCTGCATCAAACGAAGCATTGTCATCGTCTTTTTTACAAGAAAAAATGACAGTGATTACAGCAAGTATAAAAAGTATATTTTTAAATTTCATTCAGTTTAATTTTTAAGGGCGCAATGTACAATTTTACTACCTTTGTTTAAAGAGAAATTTAAAATTTAACGTTATTATATGAGAATTGACAAGTATTTGTGGTGCATACGTATTTATAAAACCCGAAGTCTGGCCACAGAAGCCTGCAGAAAAGGTCATATCAAACTAAAAGGCGACAATGTAAAGGCTTCAAAGATAGTTTTTGTCGGCGAAAAATTGATAGTTAAAAAAAACCAGATCAACTATGAAATACAAGTCATTGATACACCCTCAAACCGTGTTGGCGCCAAATTGGTCGATTTATACCGAATAGATTTAACGCCTAAAGAGGAGTTTGAAAAATTAGATTTACTAAAATATTCCAAAGATTATTATCGCAAAAAAGGTGTTGGAAGACCCACTAAAAAGGACAGACGTGATATAGATGATTTACATGAAGAAAGCGTTAATCATGAAGATTAATTTAGAAGGCAAAAAAGCGCTTGTTGGGGCAAGTACGCAAGGGTTGGGTAAAGCAATCGCTTTGCAATTGGCCAGTTGTGGCGCAACCGTCACTTTAATGGCCAGAAATGAGGAAAAACTAAAAACCACCATTGCCGAACTTGACACCGATTTTAACCAAAAACACGACTATATTGTAGTTGATTTTTACGATTTTAATTCTTTTGAAGATAAAACTTCAGCTTATTTTAAGCAGCATACTATTGATATTTTGGTAAACAACACCAACGGACCCGAAGCTGGCGGCGTTTTTGAAAAAAATACTGACGATTACCAAAAAGCCTTCGATTTGTTATTTAAAACAACGTGCCATGTAACCTTATTGGCTGTTGAAAATATGAAGAAAAACAACTACGGACGTATTATCAACACTGCTTCATTAACCGTTAAAGAACCTTTACCGAATCTTGTTTTATCAAATACCATAAGGGCGGCGGTTGCCATTTGGGCAAAAACACTGGCAACAGCCGTTGCGCCTTTTGGCATCACCGTCAACACTATTTTAACGGGTTTATTTGATACGGAAAGAATACAGCAGCTCAATAAAATTCAGGCAAATGCCAAAGGAATTTCTTTGGATGAAAATTTAAAACAGATGACCCAGGAAATTCCCGCAGGAAGATTGGGGAAACCTGAGGAATTTGGCTATTTGGTGACATTTTTAGCCTCAAATTATGCATCCTATATTACAGGAAGCAATATTGCTATTGATGGCGGATTGATAAAATCGTTGTAAAAATGTTTTTAAAACATAGAACTTTGTGAAGCGTTGTGCAGTTATTTTGTGTGGCATTGTCAGCGATTATTTCACAAAGACTCACTGAGAGCCACCAAGATACACAAAGAAAAATGGCAAATTGAAAATTAGGGTGATTAAGTAATGAAAACAAGATTTGACAAAACATATTGGGAAAATAAATATCTTGAGAATGCTACGGGCTGGGATATTGGCTATGCTTCTGCCCCACTCACTGATTATTTTAACCAACTAAGAGACATAGAATTAAAAATTTTAATCCCGGGCGGCGGAAATTGTTATGAAGCCGAATATTTATTTGAACAGGGTTTTGAAAACATTTTTGTGATTGATATTGCTGAACAGCCTTTAAAAAATTTAAAAGCAAGATTTCCTGATTTCCCTGACAACCACTTAATTCACGATGATTTTTTCAATCATCAAGGAAAGTATGATTTAATTATGGAGCAAACTTTTTTTTGCGCTTTAGATCCTGCAATGAGACAAAAATACGCAGATAAAATGGCTGGATTACTGACAGAAAACGGGAAATTGGCCGGACTTTTATTCGATTTTGAGCTTACGGAAGATGGTCCGCCGTTTGGCGGTTCCATGGCAGAATATTTACCGCTGTTTTCACAAAAATTCACTATAAAAAAACTGGAAAGATGCTATAATTCCATTAAACCAAGAAACGGGAGGGAATTGTTTTTTATCTTTGAAAAAAAATAAACACATGGAAAGTTCAATTATTTTAACAAACGAGCAAATTCAAAACAAAACGCGTCGAATTGCCTATCAGATCTACGAAGTAAATTTCAATGAAAAAGAAATTATTATTGCCGGAATTACTGGAAATGGTTATTTGTTTGCAAAGAAAATTGAAGAAGTTTTATCCGAAATTTCCGATTTAAAAGTGGTTTTGTGTGAAGTTAAAATAGATAAAAAAAATCCGCTAAATGAGATCACAACTTCCATAAGCGCAAGCGAGTATAAAAATAAATCGTTGGTGTTGGTTGATGATGTTTTAAACTCGGGAACTACCTTAATTTATGGCATCAAGCATTTTTTGGAAGTGCCTTTAAAACGTTTCAATACGGCAGTATTAATTAACAGAAACCATAAAAAATATCCGGTAAAAGCCGATTTTAAAGGAATTTCATTGTCAACTTCTTTGAAAGAGCATATCTCTGTGGTGTTTGAAAACAACAATTCTCACGCAAGTTTAGCGTAATAACAGTATTTCGTCAACAATTTGAGACAAATTTTTATCATTTACCCAAACGGTATGGTGGGCTCTTTCATAATAAGGGGCGCGTTCAAATAAATGTTTGGCAATATATTCTTTTAGGTTTTCGGTTCCAATGGCAGCAACCAAAGGCCGTTGTGAAGTTTCGTTTTTTAATCGTTCAAAAAGGGTGTCTATAGATGCTTTTAAGTAAAATGTGATAGATTTATTTTCAATAAAACTCATATTATTTCCATAACAAGGTGTGCCGCCGCCCAAAGAAATTACAAAACTTTCGTTTGAATCAAGCAATTCCTGTAAGTGGATGCCTTCTATTTTTCTGAAGTAAATCTCCCCTTTTGTTTCGAAGATTTGGGCAATGGACAATTGTTCGCGTTCTTCAATAAAACTGTCTAAATCAATAAATTGAACGTATAATGCTTCAGCCAAAACTTTGCCTACAGCCGATTTTCCGCTTGCCATATAACCCAATAAAACAATTTTCATAAACCAGATATTAGTATGTAAAACTTAAAAACAAATATCGTTTAAAAAACAACATAAAAAAACTTGTGAGGTACAACTATTGATAGTATATTTGCACTCGCGTTGAGAAAGAGGAATTATTGACCTGGTAGCTCAGTTGGTAGAGCACCTCCCTTTTAAGGAGGTGGTCCTGGGTTCGAGCCCCAGCCCGGTCACAAAAAGTTAAGTTTAACCGCTTGGCTTTTTTTGTTTAAAGCAATGCGCGTATGGCGGAATTGGTAGACGCGCCAGCTTGAGGGGCTGGTGTTCGCTTAGAATGTGCAAGTTCGAATCTTGTTACGCGCACAAAAAAAATTGATCCCGAATACTTGGGATGAAAAATTATTAGAACGGACAGCTCGCGAGCTGTCCGTTTTTTTATAATTCACAGTTTACCTATCGTTAATCAAGCTGCGTATTCTATGATATAAACCAAGTGAAAATCATAAAAAATTAATTCAATCCAAATTTGTTTTAACCGCAAGGAACGCAAAGAAAAAAACGCAAAGTTCCCAAAAAATTCATCATTTTAAAATTCTAAAATCGTAAAACCGTTTTAGCAGTTTTTCTCCGATAAAAAGATTGGAACGAAAAGCCCGACCTGCCTGTCGGCAGGCAGGCCTGCCAGTTGGGCGGGAAACGCCTACCGAAATAGCAAGCAGGCCCTCCAAAAAAAGGCAGACTGGAATAAAAAATGGATTTAAATATTGGCATAATTTTATTTTTCTTCTTTTTTATTGGCGCTTAATTGTTTCATAATATCTTCCATCATTTCAACTTGCACCTGCTGGATGTTTAACAATTCCTGTTGTTGGTGAATGATTAAATGGTCAATTTTTTCGTGAAGCATTCTTATTTCCAGTTCGCTCTTTAAATTAACCATATAATCTTGTTTTGAACGTTCCCTGTCTTTATCTTCCTGCCTATTTTGGCTCATCATAATTACGGGAGCCTGCAATGCCGCCAAACAAGACAAAATTAAATTTAGCAAAATAAAAGGATATGGATCAAAACCTTTGTTCAACAAAAAAATGATATTGCTAAAAATCCATATTAAAATAAAGAAACCAAAAATAATTATAAACTTCCAACTTCCGCCAAAAGCAGCAATTTTATCGGCTAAACGTTGTCCGAAAGTAAAGTTTGCAGCATCCAAATCTAAACTGTTTTTTGATGAAATAATCTCGTGGTTCTTTAAAGTTTTTAAAACATCTTCCTCTAACTTTGACAACTCTCCTACTTCATTCATTAAATATTGAGCGATATATTTTTCGCGATACTGGTTCAATTCTGAAATAGATATTAAACTGTTTCGATTAAAATCTTTATGATCCTTTTGAATGATTTCAAAAATAGATTTTCTGATAATTTTAGCGTCTACTTTTTCGCTTTCTAAAAATTCTTTTTGCGAAATATTGCTTATAAATGTTTTCATTGTTTAAATGGATTGTTTAAGCTTGTGATTGTTCAAATAAAGATATCTAAATATCCTATTCAGAAAAAATAAATTTTTCAAATTATTTAAATACTTCAAAAAAAACAGTTGCAAAAAATATTGTAATATTGTAACGAACCTATTTTTAATTTATACCGATTGAAATTCTTTAAAAAATCAATACAATTCTTACTATTCTTGGCCATTATTTTTATGGATGCCCAAGAGCTGCCGCCTGTTGAAAATTATGCCCCGGAAATTTATGGCGCTGAAAATCAGAACTGGTCCATTTCGCAATCGGCAGACAATTATATGTATGTTGCCAACAGCAGCGGATTGTTAGAGTTTAATGGTTCTAAATGGAAATTATTTCCCACGCCCAACAAATCGAGTATGCGCTCGGTAAATGTTATCGGCAAAAGAATATATACGGGTTGCTATATGGAATTTGGGTATTGGGAGAAAAACGATTTTGGAAATTTGATTTATTTTTCCCTGAGCAAAAAATTGAAAGAACCTTTGCTTGAAGAAGAATTTTGGAATATTGTGAAATTTGACAGTTGGGTGCTGTTTCAATCTTTGCATCGCATTTATATTTACAACACGGTAGATGAATCTTTTAACAGCATAAATTCTAAAACCAACCTTCCGAAAGTATTTAAAGTGGATGAAAGCATTTATTTTCAAAAAATGAATGACGGCCTTTACAAAATTGAAAACGGAAATCCGGTGTTGATTTCAAATCATCCACTTTTACAAAATAATATTTTAGTCAATATTTTTTCTGTCAATAAAAAAATGTTGCTTCAAACCCAAGAAAAAGGATTTTATTTTTTTGAAGATGAAAAACTTTCAAAATGGGATTTTCCTTCGAATGACGAGATTTCGTCGATGAGCGTTTACAGCAGTTTGCAACTTGCAGACGGCAGTTTTATTTTAGGAACTATTTCTAACGGCATTTATCACATTGACAGCAAAGGAAACCTACTTAACAACATCAATCAGAAAAGTGGTTTAAACAATAACACTGTTTTATCTATGTTTGAAGATCGCAGCCGCAATGTTTGGCTTGGTTTGGACAATGGCATCAGTGTTGTCAATTTAAATTCACCTTTTAGCATTTACAATGACATTTACGGAAAATTGGGAACAGTTTACGCTTCGGTAATTTTCAAAAACAAACTCTATCTTGGCACCAATCAGGGTTTGTTTTATAAAAACATTAATTCTAATGAAGATTTTAAGTTTGTTAAAGGCACTAACGGCCAGGTTTGGTGTTTAAAAGTGATTGATGACACGCTTTTTTGCGGACATAATATAGGTACCTTTATGGTGGATGACAATCAAGTGAACCTCATTGCAGACAAGATGGGAACTTGGGACATCAAATACATCAATAACAATAAAAATTTGTTGTTGCAGGGAAATTATGATGGACTTTTTGTGCTAGAGAAAGTCAATAACAATTGGAAAGTAAGAAATAAAGTTGAAGGGTTTGATATTTCGAGCCGGCATTTTGAATTAATTGATAACAATCAATTGTTTGTGAGCCACGAATATAAAGGTGTATATAAATTAAAAATAAACAATGATTTTACAAAAGTTTTGCGGTATTCCACTGAAACCAGTGTTCCAAAAGGATTGAAATCGAGTTTAATAAAATACAACAATGACATTATTTATACTGTAAAAGAGGGGATTTTCAGGTATCACTTTAAAAAAGAAAAATTTGTTAAAGACACCTTAATGTCGGATAATTTTTTGGCGGACGAC
This sequence comes from Lutibacter sp., assembly GCA_030694935.1. GTDB lineage: Bacteria > Bacteroidota > Bacteroidia > Flavobacteriales > Flavobacteriaceae > Lutibacter. The sequence continues at coordinate 10,578 of JAUYUA010000001.1, forward strand.
ACTTATTTTTCAGGAAATTTGGTTGTCGATTCCAAAACCAACACCCTTTGGGGATTTGCCAATAAAAACATCGTTTATTTTACGCCCGGTAAATTGAACAACATTCCCAAAGCCATTAAAATTTACTTGCCGGCATCACTAAGAAGAGACATTGCCGGATTTGAAAGTATGACCAATTTAACGGGCCGCCAATACTTATTTGGAACATCCAGAGGTTATATTATATTGTATTTGGATAAAACAAACCATGAAAAATCTTTTAAAATAGGGATAAATTCGATTGATAAAAGTACGCTTAATGCGCAAAGCACGCCAGTTTCATTAGAAAATAACACCACTTTTGAATATAGAAACAACAATTTGGTTTTTACTTTCAGTGTTCCCGAATTTGATAAATACTCAGAGGTAAATTACCAATATCAGCTAAAAGGAATGTATGATGAATGGAGTGAATGGAGCACAAATTCTGAAGTTTTCTTTAAAAATTTACCGGCAGGGAATTACACCTTTAATGTTAAAGCCAAAATAGGCAATGTGCTTTCATCCAATATTGCCTCGTACTCTTTTAGAATTGACAGGCCTTGGATGCTTTCAACCCCAATGCTTTTGATCTATTTTATTTTATTTAGTGCCTTGCTCTTTTTAATTCATAACCTTTACAAAAATTATTACGCCAAACAGAAACAAAAGTTGATAGAAAGAAAACAGCGCGATTTTGCTTTGTCGCAATTGGAAAATGAAAAAGTGATTATGCGGTTAAAAAATGAAAATTTGCAAAGCGAAATTTATAGCAAAACTAGAGAGTTATCCGTATCAACCATGAACATCATCAATAAGAACGAACTCTTAAGAACCATTAAAGATGAGCTGACCTTAGTTAAAGATGAAACCAACATAAAACCGGTGATTAAAATCATCAATAAAAATATTGCCAACACCAGTGACTGGGAGTTGTTTCAGGAAGCTTTTAACAATGCCGACAGCGATTTTTTAAAGAAAGTAAAATCATTGCATCCTTCCTTAAGTCCGAACGATTTACGCCTATGCGCTTATTTGCGTTTAAACCTTTCTTCCAAAGAAATTGCGCCACTTTTAAACATTTCTGTGCGAAGCGTTGAGATAAAAAGATATCGTTTGCGTAAAAAAATGGACTTACCGCATGAAGATAGTCTTGTTGAGTACATTCTAAAAATTTAGTTTACTGCTACATTAATTCTAATCACTACAACATTACCACAACATTTAAAGAACTACAAGGTTATAGCTTGTAAAATTTTAATGTTTTATTAACATTATTTTTACGGTTGATAAGCACTTTTTTTCTAATAAACATCTTATAATAATTAAGAATAGGACATTCTTAAAAATCATTTATATTTCTTAAAAACCAACCTGTATATTTTTTGTATAGGTTGGTTTTAAATTTTCAGTTGTTTATAATTTTATCTTTATAAAAACTTAAATTAATCATAATATATGAAATCATTAATCTTATCATTTATTCTCAGTTTTGTCGGGATTATCGCCTCCGCTCAAAACTATGAAGTAAAAGGAGTTGTAGTTGGTGTTGGCGGAGAGCCTTTGCCGGGAGTTTCCATTGTTGTAAAAAATTCAACGAAAGGAGCATCTACAGATTTTGAAGGAAATTTTAGCATTTCCGGTATTCAAAAAGGAGAAACACTTGTTTTCTCTTATATCGGTTTTACAACTAAAGAAGTTTTAGTTAGTAATGCCAATTTTTTGAAAGTAGTTCTTAACGAAGACACCCAAAGTCTAGATGAAGTTGTCGTTATTGGGTATGGAACTCAAAAGAAGAGTGTTGTAACAGGCGCGATTTCTAGCGTTAAAGCTGAGGAATTAGAGAATCTTCCAGTAGAAAGAGTAGAGCAAGCGCTTCAAGGACGTGTATCTGGTGTTGTTATTGCAGCCAATTCTGGTCAACCAGGTTCTGCATCAACAGTGAGAGTTCGTGGTATCACAACATTTGACACTTATGGAGGTAATAATCCTCTTTGGGTTGTTGACGGTGTAATTGTAGGTTCAGGTGGAATTGGTTACCTTAATCAATCTGATATTGAATCTATCGAAGTGTTAAAAGATGCTGCTTCATTGGCCATTTATGGCGCTCGTGCTGCTTCTGGAGCTATTTTGGTTACCACAAAAAAAGGTAAATCAGGAAAAATTGGTGTTAATTACACTGGTTTTATAGGAGTTTCAAGTGCTGCAAATAAAGTGTCACTATTAAACGCCACTGAATATGGCGCATTAATGAATGAGAAATCTGTAGCTGATGGCGGTCCTATTTTATTCCCTAATTTATCCACTTTAGGTGTTGGAACAGATTGGCAGGATATTATTTTTAATGACAGTGCACTGCGTACTTCTCATGAGATTAGCTTAAGTGCGGGCAATGATATCTCAACTTTTTATGCATCTTTTGGACTTAGTGAACAAGAAGGTATTGTAACTTCTGACATTTCAAAGTTTGACAGAAAAAGTATCAGATTGAATTCAACCCATAAAATATCAAAATACTTTACTGTTGGGCAAACATTGGGTTATGCGCATAAAAAAGAAATTGGTTTAGGAAACACAAATAGTGAATATGGCGGACCTTTAAGCTCTGCATTAAATCTTGATCCTATTACAAAATCGGTAATTACTGATCCTGTGATTGCAAATAGCGCGCCTTACAGCACCAATGCCGTAATGAGAGATGCGAACGGAAATCCTTATGGAATTTCAAGTATAGTTGGACAAGAAATGACAAATCCACTTGCTTACACACAAACCCGTTTAGGAAACTATGGTTGGTCTGATGATTTAGTGGGAAATGCATTTATTGAAGCGACACCTATTGAAGGTTTAAAATTTAAATCATCCGTTGGTGCTACACTTGCTTATTGGGGATATGAAAGTTTTACACCTGAATTTTATTTAAATGCAACCAATTCTACTTCACAAAATAATATCTCAAGAGGCAGAAATAGAGGATTTGGATGGAATTTAGAAAATACAGTTTCCTATTCTAAGGAACTTGAAAAGCATAATTTTACTATTTTATTGGGACAAGGAGTTTATATTGACAATATAACAAGCGGTGTTGGGGTTACTTATTTCAATATTCCTGTTGAAAGTCGTAACGACGCTTCTTTTAATTTTGACATACCTGCAATTGATAAAACTACAAGTTCTTATGATGGGACTGAGCATAAAGTGACTTCATTATTTTCAAGGTTAAATTATAACTATGATGAAAAATATTTATTTACAGGTATTATTCGTCGCGATGGTTCTTCAAGATTTGGTACAAATAATAGATATGGCATATTCCCTTCATTTTCATTAGGTTGGAATACTTATAAAGAAGATTTTTGGTCACAAAACGAAATCATTGACCAACTTAAAATTAGAGGTGGTTGGGGTGTTACAGGAAATGATGCAATTCCAGATTTTGGATATTTAGCGCTTGTTAACGGTGGAAGAAACTATACTATAGGACTTGATGGTGTAACAATAGTTACCGGTTATAGCCCAAATGCACCAGACAATCCAGATTTACGTTGGGAAGAAACTGCACAATTAAATGTTGGTTTTGAAGCGAAATTATTCAATACTTTAAACGTAACATTTGATTATTTCATCAAAAAAACATCAGGTATTTTACAATACACTGAAATTCCAGGATACGTTGGCGCAACTGGAAGTCCTTTAGGTAACGTTGCCGATATGGAAAATTCAGGTATTGAACTTGAATTGGGATATAAAAAAGAGTTTGGAGATGTGAAATTTTCAGCAAATGGAAATATCTCATACTTAAAAAATGAAGTTACCTATTTAGGACAAGGAAAAGATTTTATTACTTCAGGTGCTGCAGGATACCAATCAATGGGAAACATTACCAGAACGCAAGTTGGTGAAGGTTATAACTCATTTTATGGTTTTGAAACCAACGGAATTTTCCAAAACGTTGCAGAAATTAATGCTTATACCAATACTAATGGCGGATTAATTCAACCAAATGCAAGTCCTGGAGATTTTAAATGGGTTGATGCAAATGGAGATGGAACCATCACAGATGATGACAAACAATTTTTAGGCAGCCCAATTCCAAAATATACTTTTGGATTGACATTAAATGCTGATTACAAAGGTTTTGACGTTTTGGTATTTACCCAAGGAGCTGCAGGAAATAAAATTTTCCAAGGATTAAGAAGACTTGATGTTCCAACAGCAAATTATCAATCAGTTGCATTAAGCAGATGGACAGGTGAAGGAACATCTAATGATTATCCTAGACTTATTACTGGTGACCCAAATGGAAACTTTAGTAAAATGTCAGATTTTTATTTAGAAGACGGTGATTACATAAGACTTAAAACTGTTCAAATAGGCTATACATTGCCATCTAGCGCCATTAGTAAAATTGGAGCTCAAAAATTGAGACTTTATGTTACTGGTGAAAACTTAGCGACATTAACCAATTACACTGGTTACGATCCGGAAATTGGAGGAAATGTTTTAGGGATAGACAGAGGTTATTACCCTCAAGCGAGATCTTTTATGTTTGGTGTTAACTTACAATTTTAATAATAATAAATTATGAAAACAAAAAAATATAAGTACCTATTATTTGCCATTGCAATGGTAGCTACCGTAATATCATGTTCTGATGAATATTTAGATGTTGAGCCAAAAGGCGTTTTTCTTTCAGGAAACTATTACGCAAATCAAGAACAAGCATATTCAGGACTTGTTTCTGTTTATGATGTGATGAGAAAAAATTCGGGTGGTTTTGAAAATATGATAACCATGATGAATGCCGGTTCTGATGATTTTTATGCAGGAGGAGGAAACTCTAGTGACGGTGCAGGAATACAATCTTTTTCTAATTATTCCTTAAACGCAATTGAAATGCCATTAAGTTTTTGGAGCGATCATTACCAAGGAATTTATAGAGCTAATATTATGCTTTTAAAATTACCTGCTGCAACTATGGAAGAAAGTGTAAAAACGCGCTATACCGCTGAAACAAAAGCTTTGAGAGCTAATTATTACTTTAATTTGGTGAGAATGTTTGGAAATATTCCATTAATATTGGAGCCTGTCAGTTCTTCAGAAATGTATAACGTGACACAGTCCAACAAAGAAGCTGTCTATGGCCAAATTGAAAGCGATCTTTTAGAAGCAATTCCTTCTTTACCTGCAACATTAAACCTTGCTACCGAAGCAGGAAGATTCACAAAAGGCGCTGCACAGGCATTGCTTGGAAAAGTTTATTTGTACCAAAATAAAAATACTTTAGCGGCTGCGCAATTGGCACAAGTAAATGGTACGCCTGGACAAACCAGCCAATATGGTTATAAATTGCTAGAAGATTTTAATGATCTTTGGATAGTTGACAATAAATTTAATACTGAAGCGATTTTGGAAGTTGTGCATACCAATGTTGGACTTTCAGGATGGGGAAATTGGGGAAGTGGATCTGATGAGGGAAATTCTGTGAATGTGATGGTAGGCCCTAGAAGCTACGTTAAAAAAACTGAAAATGCACCAGATTTACCTTCAGGCTGGAGTTTCAATCCGGTTTTACCTGAATTGTATGACTTATTAAAAAATGATCCACGTTTTGAAGCGACTATTTTAGATTTGAAAGCTTTAAAAGAATCGGGAGATGCTGACTATATTGGTGGCTACCAAGACACTGGATATTTTCTAAATAAATTCACACCTACAAAAGCTGTTGCACATACAGGTGCAGGGGATGCTGTATTAAATTACAGACAAAATACGTATGCAATCCGTTTGGCAGATACGTATTTAATGGAAGCTGAAGCATTAGGAGGAACAGGAACAAGAGCGCAAGCATTATTGGATGCCGTTAGGGCTAGAGTTGGCTTACCATCTATTCAAGTAAGTTTGTCAACTATTATGGCAGAACGCAGATTAGAATTAGCAGGAGAAGGCCACCGTTGGTTTGATTTGGTTAGAACTGGTCAGGCAGCAGCTAAATTAAGCAACAGAGGATTTGTTGCTGGAAAACACAACATTTTCCCAATTCCTTACAAAGAATTGGAAAATACAAAATTGGTTCAAAACCCAAATTATAATTAAAAATATAAAAACATGAAATTATTTAAATATTTTTTAAGTGCGATTTTAGTCGTAACAGCTATTTGGAGTTGTACCGATGAGGATTTTGGCAGCCTTGATTTTTTATCAACCGCCACTCCCCCAACTAACGTATCTGCGTTATTTAAAGTAACCCAAGACAATACGGGTCTAGTTTCAATAGCCCCAACTGCTGAAGGTGCTGTTTATTTTGAAGTTAAATATGGTGATGCAACTACCTCAGTTGCCAGAGTTGCTCCAGGTAAGTTAGTAAATCATACTTATGCAGAAGGTAATTATTCTGTAACTATATCTGCATATGGAATTACCGGTTCAAAAACAGAAGTTACAAAAAATTTAGTGGTTTCTTTTAAAACACCTGAATTTGGCACAAATCCAATCATTGCAAATGATGCAGCAAAATCAAAAAAAGTAAATGTAACAGTACCTAATGATGCTAAATTTGCAGTTTTTTTCGATGTGTATTTTGTTGAAAATGGCGTTGAAACTATTCTATCAGCAAATGTAGGCGATACTGTTTCTTATCAATACGCTAATGCAGGTTTATACACTATTAAAATAGTATTAAAAGGAGCAGCAATAGCTACTGCAGAATTTACAGTAACAAATTTTCAAGTAACCGAAATTTTACAGCCTATTAAATCAGCACCAACACAACCAGGAAGACTTGCTACAGATTATATCTCTATTTTTAGTGATGCTTATACCAATGTTGCTGGAAGTGATTTTAACCCATGGTGGTGGCAAAATACAATTTATACAGCATTTAATTTGAATGGTGATGCTATGCTTCAATATAGCAACTTAAATTACCAAGGTATTCAAATTGGTACGGCACAAGATGTAACTTCTATGGAAACTTTACATATTGATGTTTGGTCGTCAGTTGCCAATAATGTAAAATTCTTCCCGCTTCCTGTTGGAATAGCTGCAGCAAATGAAAAATTCTTCACTTTAAATCTTTTGGCAGACCAATGGAATAGTTTTGATATTCCATTGTCATATTTTGCAGATCAAGGTTTAGCATTAGACAATATTCATCAGTTTAAATTTGAAGGTACAGGAACAATATTTGTAGATAACATCTATTTTTATAAAGCACCATCAGTACCATCAATATTAGCAGGATCGTGGAAATTGGCGCCAATAGCCTATGCTTTAAAAGTTGGACCAACTTATGGCTCAGGAGATTGGTGGGGAAATAGTGCTGCTGATGTAATAACAAGAGCTTGCCTTTTTGATGATGAATATGTTTTTGCTAACGATGGATCGTTTAAAAATATGTTAGGCGGTTCTACTTGGATTGAAGGATGGCAAGGAACAGAAGGCTGTGGAACTCCCGTTGCACCGCATAATGGAACAGTTAATTCATCATTTTACTATGATGAAGCTACAAGCAAACTTACTATTACTGGAAAAGGTGCTTATTTAGGAATTCCTAAACCATATTCTGGAGGAGAACTTTCTTCACCCGCAAACGCTCCAGATTCAATTACATACGATGTAATGCTTTCTAACAATAACAATACAATGACTTTAGTTCTTTATTACGGAGCAGGTTTTTGGACCTTTGAACTTGTTAGAGATGTATCTCCAATTGTTGGAAATTGGAAAATTGCACCTGAAGCTGGTGCTTTAGCTGTAGGGCCATCACTTGGAAATTATAGTTGGTGGGGAAATAGTGCTGGAGATGTAACAACAAGAGCGTGTCTTTTTGATGATAAATATGTTTTTGCTGCAAATGGATCATTTAGCAATGTACAAGATGGAAGTACTTGGATTGAAGGTTGGCAAGGTGTTGAGGGCTGTGGAACTCCTGTAGCTCCTCACAACGGATCAGCAATAGCAACGTATTCTTATAATGAAACAGCAGGTACTGTTACTGTTACAGGTACAGGCGCTTATTTAGGACTTCCAAAACCGTTTAATGGTGGAGAATTATCTAATCCTGCAAATGCACCAGGTTCAATTACCTATAATGTTGCATTTTCTGATGGAGGAAATACGATGTCATTAGTGCTATTTTATGGTTCAGGATATTGGTCATTCAAACTTGTTAAGTAATTATAAAATTTAAAAAAATGAAAAACATAAAATATATAATTAGTCTTATACTTACAATAACATTTTTTGTAGGTTGCGAAAAAGAAACTTACGAATTTGGGGACTTAACCACTCCTACCAATATTGTAATAAATACAGAAATTGTTGGTCAAAGTTCTGCCTTTCCTGATGGGGATGGTTCTGGCTTGGTAAAAATTTCTGTAACTGCAGATAATGCTTTTACCTATCACATAGGATATAATAAATTGGATGACTATGGGAATGTAAATTTGGTTGTATTACCAGGTGGAGTTACTACTAAAAAATTTACCAATCCTGGTATAAATACTTTCAGAATTACTGTTGTGGCTTTTGGTAAAGGAGGAGTATCTTCTAATTTAACAAAAGACATTTCTGTAAGAAGTGATTTTGTTCCTGACCCATTAATTGTGACTGCATTGACAAATAACGGTTCTAAAACTTGGATTGTTGATAAAGATGTAACCGGCCATTTAGGTGTTGCGCCTTGGGCTTCTTTTACGCCTATTTGGTGGGAAGCAGGTATTAATGAAAAGGTAGCTTGCTGTAACTGCTTTTATACTGCCAAATTTAAATTCACAAAAAATGCCAATGGAACATTTACCTTAAATGTTGATGCTCCTGATGGTGCTTTTACTAAAACTGGTGCTTTAACATTTCTTCCAGGAATACCTGCAAGTGGTGCTGAAGGTTGTTATTCGGAATATACAGGAGGCACTTCTAATTTTAATTTTATACCTGCAAGTACTGGAATTCCTTTAAGCAATCCTTCAACACAAACAAGTATAAAATTAGATGATCATAATACCTTTATTGGATATGGAGCTACACAAGACGAATATGAAATATTGGCTATTACATCAAGTTATATGTATTTAAGAGCTCAAGGAACTGAAACTGGAAATTCTTGGTATTTAAAATTAAAACCAGCACCATAAAAAATTAACTAAAGTTTTTAAAAACCCAGAGCGGATTTCGCTCTGGGTATTTTAAACATATCATTAAAAAAACAATATGCTTATTCTTTTCAAATTGCGCAAGTTTATTCTTCCTATTTTATTAATTTCAACACTGTTAATTGCTTGTGGAGGCGATGATAGTGATCCAATTGACACAAGTACCCCTTCTAATCTTACGATCACTGCAAATCTTGTTGGCGCAAACACCAACAATCCAAATGGAGACGGCAGCGGCACAGTTATTTTTAACTTTTCGGCCGACAATGCCACTTCTTATAAAATTAATTTTGGTAATGGCGATATTATTGAAACATCTGCTAAATCAATACCTTATACCTATACTGGTGCAGGTATTACCAATTATAATGTATTTGTTTCGGCTTATAAGGCCGATAAGTTTATTTCAAAAAGTATCACAATCACCATAAAGGTAAATTCAGGTCTTATTTTCTCTGATGAATTTGATACTCCCGGAAGTCCAAACACAAATAAATGGACTTATGATTTAGGTGCAGGAGGATGGGGAAATAATGAATCACAATATTATACCAACAGAACAGACAATGTTGTGATTGCCAATGGCATCTTAAAAATTACGGCAAAAAAGGAAAGTTACCAAGGTGCTGCATACACTTCAGCACGGATGAAAACACAAGGTAAATTCGATTTTAAACAGGGCAAAGTTGAAGTAAGGGCAAAACTTCCACAAGGTGGAGGCACCTGGCCCGCAATATGGATGTTGGGCTCAAATATTTCAACCGTAGGCTGGCCAGCTTGTGGAGAAGTTGATATCATGGAACATGCAGGAAACAGACAAGGAATTGTCTCAAGCGCTATGCATACACCTTCCAGTTATGGCAACACTTCAAATACCGGATCACAAACTTTGGCCGATGTATCAACGGCATTTCACGTTTATGCAGTCGAATGGACAAGTCAAAGTATGGTTTTTTCTGTTGATGGCGTGGTTCATTACACCTACAATCCTGCCATTAAAAATAGCAGTACTTGGCCTTTTGATTCCAATCAATTCCTGATTTTTAATGTGGCGATGGGCGGAACATTTGGCGGTGCGATAGATTCCAATTTCACAGAATCAAGCATGGAAATTGATTATGTAAGGGTTTACCAATAATAATTTTTTTAATTCCTGATCACGTGTTTCAATTTAATTTGAAGCTATCATGAAAAATTAATTTGAATAATGAATATTTTAAAAACACATCATCTTGTATCTTTTTTATCAATCTTTTTGATTTTTTCGTCCTGCGGTTCAAAAAAAACGACCATAAATTCTGAAGCTACCGCCAGTGATTCAAAGGTTTTATCGAAAAAAATCGAACAAATTAAAACGCCTAATAATGATTATCAATTAGTTTGGGCTGATGAATTTGACTATTCCGGCTTGCCCGATTCCACAAAATGGAATTATGATATTGGCGGTCACGGTTGGGGAAACAACGAGAAACAAATTTATCTGGAGAAATCATTTGAAAACTCCTACGTAAAAGACGGCAAACTTCATATCGCAGCCCTAAAAAAAGGTCATGAAAATATGCAATACACTTCTGCCCGATTAACAACTTACGACCGATTTTTAATCCAATACGGAAAAATTGAAGTGAAGGCAAAACTGCCAGAAGGAAAAGGAACTTGGCCTGCCATTTGGATGCTTCCCGAAACCATTCGCACAAAAGAAGAAGAATGGCCTTTATGCGGAGAAATTGACATTATGGAACACGTAGGAAAAGATCCAAACATGGTGCACGTTTCGCTGCATACTGAATTATACAATTTTTGGAAAAAAAATCAATATACTCATTTTGAAAGGTTGCCCGATGTTTTTAACGACTTTCATTTATACGGAATTGAGTGGACCACTAACAGCATTAAATTTTTTATAGACAACAAGCTGTTTTATGAAGCCATTAAAGGTGAAAACGGAAAAGTGACCGCCAATGAAGGCTGGCCTTTTGAAAAACCTTACTATTTAATCTTAAATCTTGCCATTGGCGGCAATTGGGGCGGTGACGTTGATGACACTATTTTCCCGGCTGAAATGGAAATAGATTATGTGAGAATGTACCAAACTGTTGAACCTAAAAATTAACATGAAAAAATCTGTTTTTTTACTGTTTTTTATGCTGATAAGTGTGTTTATAAATGCGCAGACTTTGAATGTTATGACCTATAACATTCGGTTGGACGTTGCGGTTGACGGTGAAAATGCCTGGCCGCTGAGGAAAGAATTACTTACCTCACAAATTCAATTTTATGAACCTGATATTTTTGGAATCCAGGAAGCAAAACCAAATCAAGTTGTTGATATCTCAACAATGCTCCCTAAATACGATCAGGTTGGTATTGGACGGGAAGGAAAAGGAAAAGGGGAATCCTCCAATATTTATTACAAAAAAGACCGATTTCTGCTCAAAGAAACGAACACATTTTGGCTTTCTGAAACCCCAAACATCATTTCAAAAGGCTGGGATGCGGCATTTAACAGAGTTTGCACCTATGCCCTGCTTAAAGATAAAAAAACAAAAAAAAATATTTGGGTTTTCAATACGCATTTGGACCATAAGGGTGATGCAGCCAGAACTAAAGGCATTGAATTGATACTTTCAAAAATTGCGGAAGTAAACACTAAAAATTACGACGTGATATTTATGGGTGATTTTAATTCTGAACCCCATGAAGATCGAATCATTTCACTAAAAAATCACATGAATGACAGCAGAGATATTTCTGAAGAAAAACCTTTTGGGCCAACAGGAACTTTTAATGGATTTAACCACCATGAACCTGTAACCATATTGATTGATTATATTTTTATCTCTAAAGACAGTGATTTAAAAGTTAGTAAATATGCAATTTTAAGCGATTCAAAAGATTTGAAATATCCTTCGGACCATTTGCCTGTTTATGTTAAATTAACTTATCAATAATGAAAAATAAAATATTTACGATGATGAAATCTCTAATTTTAATTTTTGCTTTTATTGCCTTAAACAATTGCAGCAAACAAAATAATGAAGACAATAATCCATTGCCTGAGCCGCCGGCAGTAACCAATGAAGTAGATTTTTGGCTCACAAAAGCTGATCAATCCGTGAAACTTCAAAAACAAACAGGTATTTTGGCATTTAGAGATTCCTATAACAATTACCCAAACATTGAAGTTGACGATTCTCAAACTTTTCAAACTGTTGACGGATTTGGATTTTCGCTTACCGGCGGAAGCGCCCAAGTCATCAATTCGTTAAATGCCGATAAAAAACAAGCTTTGTTGCAAGAATTATTTGGTGTAAATGAAAATGCGATTTCCATTAATTATTTAAGAATCAGCATAGGCGCATCAGATTTGGATGCCTCCGTTTTTTCTTACAACGATTTGCCTGCTGGACAAACCGACATGAACTTGACACAATTTAGTTTGGCTCCGGATATGGTAAATTTAATTCCGCTGTTGAAAGAAATTTTAAGTATCAATCCAGCTATCAAAATAATGGGAAGCCCTTGGTCTCCGTCGGTTTGGATGAAAGATAACAACAGCAGCATTGGCGGCAGTTTACAACCAAAATATTATGGCGTTTATGCACAATATTTTGTCAAATATATCCAAAAAATGAAAGCTGAAGGCATTACTGTTGATGCCATAACCATACAAAATGAACCTTTGCATCCGGGAAACAATCCAAGTTTGTTAATGCTCGCCCCACAGCAGGCCGATTTTATTAAAAACCATCTTGGCCCTGCGTTTCAATCGGCAAATATCAACACAAAAATCATTATTTACGACCACAATTGCGACAAACCTGATTATCCAATTTCCATTTTAAATGATCCAGCCGCCAAACAATATATTGCAGGCTCAGCATTTCATTTATATGCTGGCGATATCAGCGCTTTATCAACTGTAAAAAATGCACATCCCGACAAAGATTTATATTTTACGGAGCAGTATACGCCAAGCAACGGTGATTTCAGCGGTGATTTAAAATGGCATTTAAAGAATGTGGTTATTGGGTCTATGAGAAATTGGAGCAAAACTGCGCTTGAATGGAATATAGCGAATGATGCTTCTTTTGGTCCTCATACACCGGGCGGATGCACCACTTGTAAAGGAGCTATAACCATAAATAGCAGCACTTCCTACGCCAAAAATGTGGGATACTATATTGTTGGCCACGCATCTAAATTTGTGCCAACGGGTTCTGTAAGAATTGGCAGTAATGTCACTGGAAATTTACACAATGTCGCTTTTAAAACTCCCGCAGGAAAAAAGGTTTTAATTGTTTTAAATGATGGCAATTCAGCGGAATTGTTTAATATTAAATACCATGGAAAATGGATCACAACCTCCTTAGATGGCGGTGCTGCCGGAACCTATGTTTGGTAAAAAAATAATCACTAAATAATATAAACAGATGAATAAAATAACAACAATCTTCCTTTTGCTCATTGCATTTATAGGATGTACACCAAAAGAAAAAGTCATTACAAAAGCTGATGAACCTATTGCAGCCAAAAATAATACTGCAATGGTTTATACATCTGCGCACAGCACAAATTTGAAACTTACGCTTACCGATTCATTGGAATTCAACGAATTTAAACAACCTTTAGAAACAGAATCCGCTATTTTAGTTGATCCAAGCAAAGAATTTCAAACGTTTATGGGTATTGGCGCAGCTTTAACGGATGCTTCCGCAGAAACTTTTTACAAGTTATCTAAAGAAAATCAGGACCGTCTTATGGAAGCTTATTTCAGCGTTGACAAAGGAATTGGCTACACTTTGGCCAGAACCATTATTCACAGCTGCGATTTTTCAAGTGCGAGTTATACTTATATTGAAGAAGGAGATGCTGCCTTAAAAACTTTCAGCATTGATCACGACAAGCAATTTAGATTGCCATTCACAAAATTGGCCATTGCCGCTGCCGGAGGAAAATTAACCATGTACGCAAGTCCTTGGAGTCCGCCAGCTTTTATGAAAACAAACAACAATATGTTACAAGGCGGAAAATTAAAAGCCGAATTCTACCAGCCTTGGGCAAATTATTACGCAAAATTCATCAAAGCCTATGAAAAGGAAGGAATTCCAATTTGGGGATTGACCATTCAAAATGAACCGATGGCCACCCAAACTTGGGAATCTTGTATTTATACTGCCGAAGAAGAACGCGATTTCTTGAAAAATTATTTAGGGCCAACTCTGGAAAAAGAAGGCTTGGGCGATAAAAAAATTATAGTTTGGGATCACAATCGCGATTTAATGTTTGAGCGAGCCAGTGTGATTTTAAATGATCCTGAAGCTTCAAAATATGTTTGGGGAATTGGTTTCCATTGGTATGAAGACTGGAAAGACGGCGTTCCAATGTTTAACAATGTAAAAGCGGTAAACGAGGCATATCCCGACAAAAATTTAATTTTTACGGAAGGCACCAATGAAAAATTTGACTTAGCCCGAATTGTGTCTGAAGATCCAAAATTGGCTGAACGATATGGAAAATCGATGATCAACGATTTTAACAATGGCACGGTTGCCTGGACAGACTGGAATATTTTGTTGGATGAAACCGGCGGTCCAAACCATGTGGGTAATTTATGTTTTGCTCCAGTGATTGGCGACACAAAAACAAATGAACTGATGTTCACAAATTCTTATTACTATATTGGGCATTTTTCAAAATTTATTCGTCCGGGAGCCAAAAGAATTTCAAGCGTATCGAGTGCAAACAATTTGTTAACGACCGCATTTAAAAATGTTGACGGAAGTATCATTGTTGTGGTAATGAACCAAGGAGACACTGAAATATCGTATAGTGTAACCTTGAATTTAAAAACGGCTGATTTAAAATCTCCAGCCCACTCCATTCAAACAATTGTATTATAATTTAATCTACCTGAGCGCGGATGCTGAGCATAGCCAAAGCAAAACGAAGGGAACAAATAACCAAACCAACCAATAACTTATAAAAAATGAAAAAATCATATACCATTTCCATCAGCCTCATAGTCGCTATGGGCGGATTTCTTCTGGGATTCGACAGTGCTGTTATTTCAGGGGCTGTTAACGGAATCAGAACGTATTTTGAAATGTCCGATTGGGAACTTGGATTCGCAGTGGGCTGTGTTATTTTTGGAGCGATGGCAGGAAATATCTCGGCCGGGCCATTAAGTGACAAATTCGGAAGAAAAAAAATATTGATTGTAACCGCAATGCTGTTTACAATATCCGCATTATGGTCTGCAATGGCAACAGATTACATTTCATTTGTCATCGCCAGAATTATTGGAGGCGTTGGTATTGGAGGCGCTATCTTAATTGCACCTATTTACATCGCAGAAATTGCGCCACCTAAATTAAGGGGAAGTTTGGTTTCGTTAAACCAGTTGAACATTGTATTGGGTATTTCTGTCGCTTATTTTTCAAATTATTTTTTGAAGGATTTACCGGGCGAAAGCTGGAGATGGATGTTGGGTGTGGAAGCAATTCCTGCACTTATTTACTTTTTCGCCCTTTTCTTGGTGCCTAGAAGTCCGAGATGGTTAATCCAACGTTTAAATGAAGTTGTGCTTGCTAAAAAAATATTGGTAAAAATTGGCGGTGAAGAATTTGCAGATACCACTATTGGAGAAATTCAAAGAGGGATTGCCAAAAAAGAAGCCAAAGGCACTTATGCCGATTTCTTTAGCAAAAGAATGAGTGTAATTGTGATTATTGCCTTCGGATTGGCCTTTTTTCAACAAATTACTGGAATAAATGCCATATTTTATTACGCACCAACCATTTTTGAACAAGCAGGCGGAAGTACAGATGCTTCTTTTTTACAAGCGATAGTTGTTGGACTTACCAATTTGGTGTTTACCTTTGTGGCTATTTGGTTTATTGATAAATTAGGAAGAAAACCTTTGCTAATTATCGGAACTTCGGCCATGGCAATTGCCTTGACTATGGCAACTTTAGCCTTTAACAATGCCACTTACAGCTTTAATGAAATAACCATTGCGAAAATTGGAAATTCCGACATAAAATCGTCTTTAACACCTTTAAACGGCTCAACATTTTCTTCACAAAGCGAATTGTTTGCCGGTGTTGCGCCACTATTAAGTGAAACGCAATTGCTAGAATTTAAGCAAAACGAAGTTAAAAACTTTATCAGCATCAACGCCAATTTGGTATTGATAGCCATTTTGTTATATGTAGCGGCATTTGCTATTTCATTAGGTCCGGTAATGTGGACGATGTTGTCTGAAATTTTCCCGCAAAACGTAAAAGGGATTGCCATTTCCGTTGTTGGATTTTTCAATTCGCTGGTAAGCTATACCGTAACCCAATTTTTCCCTTGGGAACTCACAAATTTGGGACCAACAGTAACTTTCGCAATTTATGCGGGTATGGCGGTATTATCTGTGCTATTTGTATATAAATATGTGATAGAAACAAAAGGAAAAACTTTGGAAGAAGTTGAAGAATTATTAATAAGATCATAACCATAAAAATAAAATGAAAATTATCCCTACTCTAATCGTATGTTTATTTTGTTTGTTTGCGTGTGCAGAAGCGCCGCAAAAAGCAACCACTGAATTGCCTCAGGATACACCGGCAAAAGTAACTTTGACCAACACCGATGGAAAGTTTCAACTTTTTGTTGACGGAAAACCATTTTACATTAAAGGTGCCGGCTTGGAATTCGGTGATATTGCTTCAGTTGCCAAACACAACGGAAATTCTTTCAGAACCTGGAGAACCGAAAACGGACAAAAAAGCGGCAAAGAAATATTGGACGAAGCACAAAAAAATGGGTTAATGGTGACGATGGGCATTGAAGTGGAAAGAGAACGCCACGGATTTGACTATAACGATTCCATTGCCGTAAAAAAACAATTGGAACGCATTAAAGGTGAAGTTATGGCTCTAAAAGACCATCCGGCATTGTTAATTTGGGGAATTGGAAATGAATTGAATTTGCATTATTCAAATCCGAAAGTTTGGGATGCCGTGAATGACATTTCTAAAATGATTCATGAAGTTGATCCAAATCATTTAACCACAACCATGTTGGCAGGAATTTCTGAAAAAGAAATTGCTTTAATCAAAGAAAGATGTTCCGATATTGATATTCTGTCTGTTCAAATGTATGGTAACTTACCCAATTTACCTAAGTTAATCAGGGAGTTTGGCTGGGAAGGTGCCTATATGGTGACAGAATGGGGAGCCACCGGACATTGGGAAGTTCCCACAACCGCCTGGAAAGCGCCAATTGAGGAAAACAGCACGCTAAAAGCTGCAAACTATTTAAAAAGATACAAAGGCGGTATTGAAGCTGATTCATTGCAGTGCATTGGCTCTTACGTTTTTCTTTGGGGCAACAAGCAAGAACGCACGCCAACTTGGTATGGTGTTTATTTGGAAGACGGAAAAGAAACGGAATCTGTGGATGTGATGCATTTTATTTGGAACGGCAAATGGCCCGAAAACAGAACTCCTCAAATAACATCTTACACCATTAACGGCAAAACAGCCTATGAAAACGTGATGATGGAAACCGGAAAACAGTATACGGCATCCCTAAAAATTTCAGATATTGAAAATGACCCCATAAACTATTCTTGGGAAATTTTACCTGAAAGCACCGTTTTGGCTGACGGAGGAGACCATGAAGAACGCCCGAAAAGTGTTGCCATTGTTATCGTAAGCCAAAAAGCCGGCGAACTGGTTTTTAAAGCACCGGCTGCAGGAAACTATCGTTTGTTTGTTTATGCCGATGATGGCCACCTACACGCGGCAACAGCAAATATTCCATTTATGGTGAAGTAATAAAAATTCAAAATTTTTAATTTTGAATTCAATGTTGTCCTATAAAAATCCATTACATTTAATAAATCTCAATATAAATGGGACTTAACAATCAGGTCGCCCCGATGGGGGCTTGTTTTTAATGAAAATCTATTTTCTACAATCAGGTCGTCCCGATGGGACTAAAAACAGCTCCGTAGGAGCGAAATGTTTGTAGAATATTGTAAAACGTCAGGTTGAAAGCCCCATCGGGGCGACCTGATTGTTTTTGAAAAATTTAACCGGACAATAATGTTTTGAATTATAAATTATTCATTATAGAAAGTATTGATAGATAAAAAAGATTCATAAAATTAACTTATAAATAAATATTTTTTAACCGCAAAGAGCGCCAACAAAATTTTATTTATTAATTGAAACTGCGTTAGGGATTGAAGCGTAAATCCTGGTATTGCGAGGGAGTGAAAGAATAAGTTCAAAAAATTACTTCGTTCCTCGCAATGACAGATTGAAGCGAAAAGCCCGACCCGCCAGCCTGCCTGCCGGCAGGCAGGCTGGCGGGGAACGCCCAAAATACTTATTTACCAAAAAAATATATTCTAAAAAATAAAAAATAGCAAAAAAAACCTCCTTAAATTTATTTCAAATTTTAACGGAGGTTTTTTATTAAATTAAAATTAGCACAAAAAATATGGACCCTAACCAATCATATATAGGCAACACTAAATTGTTCACCAATAACAATAAAGTGGATGGAAACATTGTGAATATTGAGGGCGAAAGCTTTTATAAAATTTCGAACAGCCGCAAAATGCGCCCTTTTTTTATGAGTATGGTGAGCGATTCAAATCATTGGATGTTCATTTCGAGCAATGGCGGATTAACGGCTGGCAGAAAGGATTGCGACACAGCGCTTTTCCCCTATTATACCGATGATAAAATTACAGAATCTGTAGATATTACGGGAAGTAAAACCATATTTCAAATTCATAAAGAGGACAAAAAATTATTATGGGAACCGTTTTCCGACAGTTATGAAGGCGTTTATGCCATTAGCAGGAACCTTTACAAAAATAATTACGGCAATAAAATTATTTTTCAGGAGGTGAATCACGATTTGGGGCTCACTTTTCAATATGAATGGGATAACAGCAATAGTTTCGGATTTGTAAAAAAATCTACTTTAATAAACAATTCTATAGAAACTATTGAGATAACCGTTTTGGACGGGATTCAAAATATTTTGCCATTCGGACTTTCGGCAGACTTGCAAAACAGCAAAAGTAATTTGGTTGACGCCTACAAAAAAAGCGAGCTTGAAGCGGAAATAGGTTTGGGAATTTATGCCTTAAGCGCCATTATTGTTGACAAAGCAGAGCCTAGCGAAGCCCTAAAAGCAACCATTGCCTGGTCTGTGGGTTTTGAAAATCCGACCTATTTATTGTCTTCATTGCAACTCAATAATTTCAGAAATGGAATGCCCGTTAAACAAGAAATTGATATAAGAGCCGAAAAAGGCGCCTATTTTGTTTGTGCTGAACTTAAACTGGAAGCAGACGCCAAAAAAAATTGGATGATTGTCGCCAACGTGAATCAGGGTCCGGCAGCCATTGTAAATATTTCAGAAAAATTAAAATCGCCTAAAAACTTGGAGCAAGAAGTTTTGGCAGATATTGCATTGGGCACAAAAAACCTGATTCAATTAACGGGAAATTCCGACGGATTGCAGGTTACCAACGATGAACTCCGAACAACCCGCCATTATGCAAACACACTTTTTAACATTATGCGTGGCGGTATTTTTGATGAAAACTATCAAATAGACAAGGACGATTTCACAAAATACCTTGAAAAAGCAAACAAAAATGTGTTCAGGAATCATGAAAAAGAATTGGCGCTATTACTGGAAATTTTTTCATTGAAAAATCTGAAAGAAGTTGCGCAACAAAATAAAGACTCCAATTTTAAACGGCTTTGTTTTGAATATATGCCCCTGAAATTCAGCAGAAGGCACGGCGATCCGAGCAGGCCTTGGAATAAATTTTCCATCAATACCCGCAGTGAAATAGACGGCTCAAAAATTTTGGATTATCAAGGAAACTGGCGTGATATTTTCCAGAATTGGGAAGCACTGGCACACTCCTACCCTGAATTTATTGAAAGTATGATTCACAAATTTTTGAATGCCACCACTTTTGACGGTTACAATCCGTACCGCGTTACCAAAGACGGTTTCGATTGGGAAGTGATTGAACCAGATGATCCTTGGTCGTTTATTGGTTATTGGGGCGACCATCAAATTATCTATTTGTTGAAATTTTTAGAATTTGCCGAAAACCACTATCCGAACAAATTGGCTGATTATTTTAATCAGGAATTGTTTGTGTATGCGAATGTTCCGTACAAAATAAAAAATTATTCAGAAATTCTGAAAAACCCAAAAGACACCATCGATTTTGACCATCAATTGGATCAGAAAATCAATGAACAAAAAGCAATATTGGGTGCCGATGGCGCTTTACTCCTATCTCAAACCCAAGAAATTTACAAAGTCGGTTTGACAGAGAAATTGCTGGCAACGGTGTTGGCCAAGCTTTCCAATTTTATTCCGGAAGCCGGTATTTGGCTCAACACGCAAAGACCCGAATGGAACGACGCAAACAACGCCTTGGTGGGCAACGGCGTTTCTATGGTTACTTTGTATTATTTGAAACGATTTTTAAATTTCTTTGAAGAAATTGTTGAAAATGCTTCGGTTGAAAACTTTTCAATTTCAAATGAATTGGCCGTATTTTTTAAAGAAATTGTCGCCACATTTGATAAAAATCAACACCTGTTATCGGGAAAAATTTCAGATGCAGATCGTAAAGGTGTTGTGGACGGACTTGGATTGGCCGGAAGCCATTTCAGAACAGCGATTTATGAAAAAGGATTTTCGAGCCATAAATCGGTCCTGAGCAAAAAGGAATTGTCGCAGTTTTTTGTGTTGACCAAAAAATTTATAGACCACACCATCCATGCCAATAAACGTGCAGATAATTTGTACCACGCGTATAATTTAATGACCATTGAAAATACGCAGGAAATTTCCATTTCCTATTTGCCGGAGATGCTGGAAGGACAAGTTTCTGTGCTAAGTTCGGGACATCTTTCACCGGCAGAATCTTTAGCTTTGCTGAACAGTTTAAGAAAAAGCGCTTTGTACCGGGCAGATCAAAACAGTTATGTTTTATATCCGAACAAACAGCTTAAAAGATTTGTTGACAAAAATAATATTCCTTCATCAGCCATAGAAAAATCGGATTTAGCGAAAGAATTGCTGAAAAACGGAAATTCACAAATCATTGAAAAAGATGTGTTGGGAAATTGCCATTTCAACGGGAATTTTAACAATGCCAACAGCCTTAAAACTGCCTTGGAAACATTGCCTAAGGCTTATCAAAAACTCGTTGAAAAAGACTGGGAATTGCTTTTGACAACATTTGAAGATATTTTCAATCACAAATCATTTACAGGTCGTTCAGGCACATTTTTCGGTTATGAAGGACTTGGTTCCATTTATTGGCATATGGTTTCAAAACTGGCATTGGCCGTTCAGGAAACTTGCGTAAATGCGATTAATTCTGGCGCTGAAAATGAAATTATTGCGGGATTGGAAAATCATTACCACGAAATAACCGACGGCATTGGTGTTCACAAATCACCTGAAGTGTATGGTGCATTTCCCACCGATCCGTATTCGCACACACCAGCAGGAAAAGGCGCGCAACAGCCTGGAATGACTGGCCAGGTTAAGGAAGATGTTTTGGCAAGAATGGGCGAATTGGGTGCTTTCGTAAAAAATGGCATCCTTAAATTTCAGCCTGATTTGTTGAAAAAAGAAGAGTTTCTTAAAGAAGGAAAAACAGTTCATTTTACTGATGTGAACCTTCAGGAAAAAGAATTGATGCTTGAAAAAAATTCACTTTTCTTTACTTATTGCCAAGTTCCCGTTGTTTATAAATTAGCGGATAAAAAAGCAATTAAAGTTATCTATTCCGATGATAAATCAGTGGAAATTGATGGATTGAATTTGAGCTCAGCAATAAGCAATCAAATTTTTGAAAGAACTGGAGAAATCTCTCAAATTTTGGTCAACTTAAAAGAAATGTATTTTCAATAAAAACCATCCCATAAAAATTCCAACCAGCATGAAAAAATATAAAAATTTAGCTATTGCCATAGCGATTATATCTTTAGTCAGTTCTTGTAAAGTCATAGAAAATAAATCAGATAAAACAACAACCAATACTTTGAGTTTTATCAAAACAAAAGGAACACAATTGGTTGACGTAAACGGCGATTCCCTCATTTTAAAAGGAACAAATTTGGGTCACTGGCTGGTTCCTGAAGGCTATATGTTCAAAATGAATCAGGTAAATTCTCCCCGCAAAATTGATGAAATGCTGTATGAATTAGTTGGGCCAGACAGTTTACAGGTTTTTTGGCAAGGGTTTTTGAACAATTACATCACACAAGACGATATTAAATATTTAAAAAGTATTGGCAGCAACCATATTCGCTTGCCTTTTCATTATAAAATGTTTACCGACGATTTGTATATGGGAGAAAGAAATGCCGGTTTTAAATATTTTGATCGATTGATAGATTGGTGCCGACAAGAAAAAATGTATGTTTTATTGGATATGCACGGTGCTCCGGGAGGACAAACAGGTGACAATATAGACGACAGTTATGGGTATCCGTTTCTTTTTAAAAGCAAATCGTCTCAGGATTTAATGACAGAAATTTGGGTGAAAATTGCTGAAAAATATAAAAACGAACCTTTAATTATTGGTTACGATATTGTAAATGAACCCATTGCGCATTATTTTAATGATGAACTTCCCTATTTAAACCATCAGTTGTTTTTGCTTTATAAACGCATTGTCACAGAAATTAGAAAAGTTGATAAAGCACATACCATTTTTCTGAATGGCTCAAACTGGAGCGGAAATTTTGACGTGTTCGAAGAAATTATTGATGATAATGTGGTGTATGAATTTCATAAATATTGGTTTGAAGTAAATCAAGGAGCCATACAGCAATATCTCGATTTTAGGGACAAACATCAAGTGCCGATTTATATTGGAGAAACTGGCGAAAATACCGATGAATGGGTAAACGATTTTAGAATTTTGCTGGACAAACACGAAATTAGCTGGGCTTTTTGGCCCTATAAAAAAATGAATAATCTTGCCGGCATTATGAATTTTAAGGAACCTGAAGATTATCATTTAATCACTAAATATGCCGACAGCGATCGTTCTTCTTTTGCTAAAATGAGAGAAAACAGACCTGATATTTTAAAAATTCAAAAAGCGCTGAATGACTATTTAGAAAATAGCCTTTACAAAAATAATTTTCCCAACAAAGGATATGTAAAAGCCTTAAATTTTATAGTTGATTAAAATAATCCGTGTCAAAATAAATAAACATCCACCAATGAAACAGCTTTTTTTATCCATTTTACTTGTTATTTCTTTAATAATTGTTGGCTGTAAAAGCCAAAATAAACTAACCAATACAACCCAAACATCCTCCATTGACCAAAAAGTGGATTCCATATTGGCATTAATGACGCTAAAAGAAAAAGCGGGACAAATGTTGAATATTGGTTTGCCGGCGGTTTTGACAGGCGATTATTGGGATTCCCGTGAAAGTACGGTTTATAATTCAGAAAAATTTAAACAGTTGATTATTGACTATGCTGTTGGTTCCATTCATAATACGCCCGGTTATCCGGCAGAAAAAGAAGGCTGGTATGAAATCCTTAAAAAAATTCAGGATTCCGCTATGCAAAAAACCCGCTTGGGAATTCCGGTTTTGTATGGAATCGACAATATTCACGGAGCCAATTATGTGAATGGATCTGTGATGTTTCCGCATCAAATAGCGATGGCGGCCACTTGGAACACCGAACTCACTAAAATATCGGCTGAAATCACTTCTTATGAATCGAGAGCCGCTTCCCTTCCCTGGAATTTCAATCCGAATGCCGATGTGGCTTTGAATCCGCTTTGGGGAAGAATTGGTGAAAGTTTTGGTGAAGATCCTTATTTAATTTCAGAAATGACTTTGGCGTATTTGCAAGGTTCGCAAGAAAAAGGTTTGCAGGATTCCACCAGCACCGCGGTTTGCTTAAAACATTTCATAGGATATGGCGCAGGAAAAAACGGAAAAGACCGCGCAAATGCATTGATTCCTGAAAACAGTTTGCGACAATATTTTTTGCCGCCTTTTGAAAAAGCCATACAAAATGGCGCAAAAGGCGTAATGATCAGTTCCAATGCCGTAAATGGTATTCCTTGTCACATCAACAGTTATTATATCAATGATATTTTAAAAGGAGAACTCGGATTTAAAGGTGTTGTGATTTCCGATTTTAGTGATGTTGAATTTTTAATCACTGCACATCTATCGGCAAAAGACAAGCGCGAAGCAACAAAAATGGCCGTAAATGCCGGGTTGGATATGATTATGAATCCCTATGATGCCGATATTGTTGAGATTATTGTTGATTTGGCGGAAAAAGGAGAAATTCCGTTAAGCAGAATAAACGATGCCGTAACAAGAATCTTGCGGTTAAAATATGAACTGAATTTATTTAAAGTTCCCTATAACAATCCGAAAGGATACACCAAATTTGCCAGCCAGGAACATATAAACGCCAATTATAAAGCAGCGAGCGAAGCCATAACATTGCTAAAAAATAACAACAATATTTTACCGCTTCCATCAACTAAAAAAGTGTTGGTAACGGGATATTCGGCGAATTCCATCAATATTTTGAACGGTGCCTGGTCGCGGTCATTTTTGGGAAGAGACACCATTTATAACGATCCAAGCAAATTAACCATTTTAGACGCCGTAAAAAAACAAGTGGGCGAAGCCAATGTTAAATTTGTGGAAGGAACCGATTATTTGGAAGACATCAATTCAGACAAAGCTGTAGAGATGGCTAAAAACGTTGATTATATTTTGGTTTGCGTTGGAGAAATTCCGGCTTCAGAAAAACCTTCCGACATTAATGAATTGGATTTGCCTCAAATTCAGCAAGATTTGATCAAAAAGCTTTCAGTCTTAAAAAAACCCATCATTTTAGTGATGGTGCAAGGACGACCAAGAATTATCAGGGAAATTGAACCGTTGGTTGAAGCCATTGTTATGGCATATTTACCCGGAGATGAAGGCGGTCGCGCGGTTTCAGATGTGATTTTCGGGAAGGTGAATCCGAGCGGAAAACTCCCTTACACCTATCCGAAATATTCAGGAAACATTTTGCCGTATTATTACAAAAGACCAGATATCAGAGACATTAACTGGGGATATGACGGTTTTTATCCGCAGTTTGAATTTGGTTTCGGATTGTCGTACACCACTTTTGAGTATTCAAATTTGATAATAAGTTCCGAGAATATCAAAGCTTCAGAAGAATTAAAAATTTCTGTCAACATCAAAAATACTGGAAACAAAAAAGGAAAAGAAGTTGTGGAAGTTTTCCTTAAAGATTTGGTGGCTACACTATCTCCAGACTCGAAAAAATTGGTGCGATTTGAAAAAATTGAGCTCAATCCCGGTGAAACAAAAACGTTGAACTTTGTGCTGCATTCAAAAGATTTGGCCAATATTGGGGTTCATAACAAATGGATTATTGAGGATGGCGAATTTGAAATTCAGGTTGGTGGTAATCCGCAAAATTTACTGAAAAAAGGATTTTATTATCAGGAATAATTAAAAAAACAGCCGATTAAGCAATATCTTTATACCTAATTCAAACCTCATTTTAAAAACACAAATTGTGAAAAATACCATCTACCATATCTTCTTTTTTATCAGTATTTTATTTATTTCCTGCAGTAAAGAGGCTGAAAATGTTGACCCAATTATAGAAGGAACTGAAATTGGGCAATTTTCCTTTCTAAAAGCAAACAACCCAAATCTACTGTACGATATCAATTTAGACATTGTCGGACAAAATATTAAAGGAAGAATTCCATTCAATGTTGACATCAAAAATCTTATTGCAACCTTTAACAACAACGGATCGGCTGTTGTTGTCAATAATGTCAATCAAATTAGCGGAACTTCAGCCAACAATTTTACCAATTTGGTAACCTATACCGTAAAAACGACTGATGGCCGTGAGGCGCAATATGAAGTTGATGTCACAAAATTTACGGGATTGCCTATTGTTTATATCAATACAAATGGTGTTGCAATCACTTCAAAAGACGATGAAATTCCAGGAACGCTAACTGTTGATGGCGGCCGAAATTATACTGATCTTATTAATGCGCCAATGGCAATACGCGGCAGGGGAAATTCGACTTGGTGGCTGCATCCAAAAAAACCATATCAGCTGAAGTTCGACAGTAAAACTGAAATGTTGGGAATGCCAAAAGACAAAAAGTGGATTTTTTTGGCTGAATATTCCGATAAAACGATGTTAAGAAATACAATTGCATTTGAAATGGGTTATTTAAGCAAGCTTGAATGGACGCCAAAAAGTGTTTTTACGGAAGTGTATGTTAACAATCAATACAACGGAACTTATAATATTTCACAAAAAGTTGAAGCAGGCAGCAACCGCGTTGTTTTGGGAAGTACCGGTTATTTGTTGGAAATTGACCAATTGGACAGGTTAGATCCAGGAGATGTTTACTTTAGAACCAACGATTTTTTAATCAACATCAAAGAACCTGAACTATTAATTGACAGCAATGAATACAATTATGTAAAAAATCTTTTAAATGAATTTGAGAATGTTTTAAAAAGCAACCAGTTTACAGATCCCAACGTTGGCTATGCAAAATACATTGATGTTGACAGTTTTATTGACTGGTATTTAATCAGTGAAATTACCAAAAACCAAGATTCAAGAGATTTTTCCAGCATTTTTTTAAATGTAATGCCAGATGAAACATCCATGACTACATTTTAGACACACAGGGGAATGATTATCTTTGTTGGATAATTAAACTTAAATAAAATGGACACAAAAAATGAAGTAGTATTTGAACAAGTTATTGAACGAGGCTGTGGCATTGATGTA
This sequence comes from Lutibacter sp., assembly GCA_030694935.1. Taxonomy (GTDB): domain Bacteria; phylum Bacteroidota; class Bacteroidia; order Flavobacteriales; family Flavobacteriaceae; genus Lutibacter. The sequence goes on from JAUYUA010000001.1 coordinate 37,652, forward strand.
CA
>JAUYUA010000006.1 GCA_030694935.1 Lutibacter sp.
GGTTGGCTGCTCTGTATTGGCTTATGATTTTATGAATATCGATATGACACAAGCTGCCCACGGTCGCGCACCGGCAGTGGCAACAGCCATTTCCAGACTTTGGCCTGAAAAATATGTGTTCACCTACCAAGGTGACGGCGATTTGGCCGCCATTGGAACTGCAGAAACCCTTCATGCTTGCAACAGAGGCGAAAATATTGTCATTATTTTTGTGAATAATGGAATTTACGGAATGACCGGCGGACAAATGGCACCAACAACTTTGGCAGGAATGAAATCTTCCACATCACCTTACGGAAGAGACATTGAAACGATGGGCTCACCATTGAAAATAACAGAGTTAATTGCCAATCTTCCCGGTGTTTATTACGTAACGCGTCATGCAGTCCATACGCACAAACACGCACGTAAAGCAAAAAAAGCAATTCAAAAAGCATTTGAAAACACCCGTTTGGGAAAAGGGCTTTCCTTTATTGAAATCGTGTCAAACTGCAACTCAGGTTGGAAAATGGCGCCAAATGAGTCAAATATTTGGATGGAAGAAAATATGTTTCCTTACTTTCCGCTTGGCGATATAAAAGTTGACGGGATCTTAAAAAAATAACACAATGACAGAAGAAATTATTATCGCAGGTTTTGGCGGACAAGGAGTGCTATCAATGGGGAAAATATTGGCCTATTCTGCCATTATGCAAAATCAGGAAGTGAGCTGGATGCCTTCTTACGGACCGGAAATGCGTGGAGGAACTGCCAATGTTACCGTAATTTTAAGTGATGAAAGAATTAGTTCGCCATACTTAAAAATTGTGGACACCGCCATCATTTTAAACCAGCAATCGATGGATAAATTTGAGGAATCCGTAAAACCGGGAGGCGTTTTAATTTACGATCCAAACGGAATTACCGCACATCCATCAAGAACCGATATCAATATTTTCCAGATTGATGGCACTAAATTGGCTTCAGAAATGGGAAATAAGAAAATTTTTAATATGATTATTTTAGGCGGTTATTTAAAAGTAAAACCCGTTGTAAAATTAGAAAACGTGATTGAAGGTTTGAAAAAATCAATCTCTGAACGCTACCATAATTTAATTCCTTTAAATGTGGAAGCCATCACTATGGGAATGAACAATATTGTTCCTTATAAAGTGCAAGAAGCCATATTTCAAAATTAGTTTTTTTTGTTCTTTGTTTCAGAATTCGGTTATTTTGTATAATATTATACAAAATAACCGAATTTTTTATGGACTCAATTTTAGTGACCGGCGGAACCGGATTAATAGGAAAAAAACTTTGCGAATTACTTAGAAAAAAAGGTTATAATGTCGGCGTTTTAAGCAGAAACCAGCATACAAAACCCAACAATTATTATTGGAATACTGAGACGCTTTACATAGACGCCAAAGCCATTGTTGAAGCAGATTATATTATTCATTTGGCAGGTGAAGGCATTGCGGACAAACGCTGGACACCGCAAAGAAAAAAAGATTTAATCAACAGCCGGGTTAAAACCGCCAATCTTTTATTTGAAAAAGTGAAGGAACTCAACCCAAATTTAAAAGGATTTATTGCAGCATCGGGAATTGGCTACTACGGCGCCACAACTTCAGAAAAGATTTATGAAGAAAATGATGCTGGGGGTGAAGATTTTATCAGTGAAATATGTAAAGTTTGGGAAAAAGCATCTTTGCAATTTGATGCCATCAATATACGCACCGTTATTTTTAGAACCGGTGTTGTGCTTGCCAAAGAAGGCGGCGCTTTAGAAAAATTAAGCAAACCCATAAAACTTGGTTTTGGCGCCCCAATTGGAAGCGGAGAACAGTATATGCCTTGGATTCATGTTGATGATTTATGCAATATGTATCTTGAAGCCATTGAAAATAGTGAAATCAGGGGAATTTACAATGCCGTTGCGCCTGAACACATTACTAATAAAACACTCACCAAAATTATTGCCAAAAGGCTTAATAAGCCATTATGGCTGCCAAATATTCCAGCTTTTGTGATGAAGTTGATTTTAGGAAAAATGGCCATTATTTTGTTGGAAGGAAGCAGGGTTTCTTCAAATAAAATTATGGCGACAGGCTTTAAATTTAAGTTTCCTACATTAAAGGAAGCGCTTGATCATTAATGCATTCATCATTATAATAAAATATTAGAACAAAAAAAGCCTCCAAAATTGGAGGCTTTTACATCTTATTTCAAAAAGATTATTCTTCTTTCACTTCTTCAAAGTCAACATCTTCCACATGGTCTTTTTCATTTTTTGCTTGCCCATTTCCGGTATCACCTGTTGGAGCGCCTTGTGTATCTTGTTCTGCTTTGTACATTTCTTCGCTGGCTACTTTCCAAGCTTCATTAATTTTTTCCATCGCAGCGTCAATTTGTGCAATATCTTTTGTTTCATGAGCTTTCTTCAATTCGACAAGTGCAGCTTCGATTGGTTCTTTTTTATCAGCCGACAGTTTTTCCCCAAATTCTTTTAATTGTTTTTCTGTTTGGAAAATCATAGAATCTGCTGCATTGATTTTTTCGGCAGTTTCCTTTGCTTTTTTATCAGAATCAGCATTTGCTTCAGCATCAGCTTTCATTTTTTTGATTTCTTCTTCTGTCAATCCTGAAGAAGCTTCAATTCTGATATCTCTTGTTTTTCCTGTTGCTTTATCGCCGGCTGTTACGTGAATAATTCCGTTGGCATCTATATCAAAAGTTACTTCAATTTGAGGTGTTCCTCTTTGTGCTGGCGGAATTCCGTCCAAATGGAAACGTCCAATTGTTTTGTTATCGGCTGCCATTGCGCGTTCGCCTTGCAACACGTGAATTTCTACGGATGGCTGATTATCAGCTGCCGTTGAAAACACTTGCGATTTTTTGGTTGGAATGGTAGTGTTGGCTTCAATTAACTTGGTCATTACATTTCCCATTGTTTCAATACCCAATGATAGCGGCGTAACGTCTAACAACAATACATCTTTCACATCACCCGATAAAACACCACCTTGAATGGCTGCGCCAATAGCAACAACCTCATCAGGATTCACCCCTTTTGACGGTGATTTTCCGAAGAATTTTTCTACAGCTTCCACAACAGCAGGAATACGGGTTGAACCGCCCACCAAAATAATTTCGTTGATATCACCGGTGGTTAAACCTGCACCTTTAAGGGCAGTTCTACAAGGCTCAATCGTTCTTTTGATTAAATCATCAATCAATTGCTCAAATTTTGCTCTGGTTAAACTGCGAACCAAATGTTTTGGGCCACTTGCAGTAGCGGTAACATAAGGCAAGTTTATTTCAGTTGTTGCAGCTGACGACAATTCAATTTTCGCTTTTTCAGACGCTTCTTTTAAACGTTGCAAAGCCATTGGATCTTTACGCAAATCAATGCCTTCTTCAGCATTGAATTCTGCTGCTAACCAGTCAATAATTTTTTGGTCAACATCATCACCACCTAAATGGGTGTCACCATCGGTTGACAATACTTCAAAAACACCATCACCCAATTCTAATATCGAAACATCATGCGTTCCTCCACCAAAGTCGAAAACAACAATTTTTTGATCAATTCCTTTTTTGTCCAAACCATAAGCCAATGCCGCAGCAGTAGGCTCGTTGATAATACGGCTCACTTTTAATCCGGCAATTTCCCCGGCTTCTTTAGTGGCCTGGCGTTGTGCATCGTTAAAATAAGCAGGTACTGTCACAACAGCTTCCGTTACTTCTGTTCCTAAATAATCTTCAGCAGTTTTCTTCATTTTTTGAAGAATCATGGCCGATATTTCTTGTGGCGTATACAATCTTCCGTCGATATCAACACGAGGCGTATCATTATCGCCTTTTACCACTTTATAAGGTACGCGCTCTGCTTCCATTTTAGATTCAGAATATTTGTTCCCCATAAAACGCTTAATTGAATAAACTGTTTTTAAAGGATTTGTAACAGCCTGACGTTTTGCAGGATCACCCACTTTTCTTTCTCCACCTTCAATAAATGCTACAATAGAAGGCGTTGTTCTTTTTCCTTCTGCATTAGGAATTACCACTGGCTCATTTCCTTCCATTACGGATACACATGAATTGGTTGTTCCTAAATCTATTCCTATAATTTTTCCCATGACTATATGCTATTAAATTTTTTGTTTTTTTAAACTCTGAATTACGGTATTCAATGATTATGCCATTGCAAAAATTATGTCAAGTTGTCATAATTAAAATAGAACACCCCAAATTTGTCATTGTATCCGCTACAATTAACCTAATTTTTATAAATGGGAAACCGCAAAAGACATGAATTCAAAATACAAAGAAACTTCAGAAGGCGGTTTGGCCGTAAGCGTATACATATCAGATTGTTAGCTAAAATATTCTTTTTTTATCAATATTATTTTTTAACTTTAAGGAAGAGTCCACTCCGATAACTCCAATATTCAATTTTCAACAACTTTTTACCCCTACCCTAAAGGGAGAAGTTGCTGAAAATCAGTTCCCCTAAAATAATTAAAAATGCTGATTTTTATCAGAAGCAGCTTTTCGGAGCGGACTC
>JAUYUA010000008.1 GCA_030694935.1 Lutibacter sp.
CCAGGCCAACAGAAATTCAAAATGGGGCTGAATTATTACGGCCGGCATTTTTTCTCCTTCTCCAATCACCATTGCCTGCTCTATAAAACGTGATTCTTTCAACAATCCTTCAATGGCCGATGGCGCAATGTATTTGCCGCCAGATGTTTTAAACATTTCTTTTTTGCGATCGGTAATTTTTAAAAATCCGTACGCGTCCAATTCGCCAATATCTCCTGTATGCAAATACCCATTTACGATGGTTTCATTGGTTAATTCCGGATTTTTATAGTAACCCATCATCACATTGGAGCCTTTTACCAATATTTCGCCGTCCTCGGCAATTTTCACTTCCATATCATCAAGGATTCTGCCTACTGTTCCAATTTTAAATCCTTTATTTCTGAAATCGTTGATGGAAATTCCGGGAGAAGATTCGGTCATTCCGTAGCCTTCTATAACTGGAATTCCGGCAGCGTTAAAAACCCTGATTAAATTTGGCTGGAGCGGTGCGCTTCCAGATACCAGAAATTTAATGTTTCCGCCCAAAGCTTCACGCCATTTGCTAAAAACCAATTGATTGGCAATATTTAGCTGAAAATGATACCACCAGCCATTTTTTTGATAAGGTTCGTATTTTTTGCCCAATTCAAGTGACCAAAAGAAAAGCATTCTTTTGATCCCTTTTAAATTGCTTCCCTTGTCCACAATTTTATCGTAAATTTTTTCCAGCAATCGCGGCACAACGGGAATAAAATGCGGTTTTACCTCTCTTAAATTGTCGCCCAATTTATCGATGGATTCCGCAAAATAAACTTCAAATCCCATATACTGATAATAATACAAGGCAAAACGTTCAAAAATGTGGCAAACAGGCAAGTAGCTCAAAACCATATAATTGCCTGGTGTAAAATCCAAAGCTTTGGCGCTGGAAAAAGCATTTTCAACAATATTTTTATGGGAAAGCATCACGCCTTTTGGGGTGCCGGTGGTGCCTGAAGTGTAAATGATGGTCGCCAAATTAGTGTTTGGAACTTGTGTTTTTAGCAAGTCAACTTCCAGTTGGTTGCTATCGTCTTCACCCAATTTTAATAAAGACTGCCAACTTGAAATTCCTTCAACAGTTTCAAAAGAATAAAGATCCCTTAATTGGGTTTGGTCTTTTATTTTTGAAACTTTATGCGCCAAAGCTGAATCGGAAACAAAACACAAAACAGCATCGGAATGGTTGATGATATATTGATAATCGCTCGAAGAAATGGTAGGGTATAAGGGCACGTTCACAGCGCCGATTTGCAAAACGGCTACGTCTAAAATGCTCCATTCAACCCTGTTTGTGGCAGTTACCACCGCAATTTTATCGTTGGGTTTTACGCCCAGTCGCAGCAAAGCCCTGCTGATGCAATTTGCCTGATCGATATAACTTTGGGTGGAAGTTGAAATCCACCTATCTCCAACTTTGGTGTTAAAACACTTTTCCTTCGGATTGGTTGCCAATTGGTGGTATGCAAAATCAAATAATCGCGTACAAATTTCTGCCATAAATTAGGATTGTTAACGCAAAGTAGAAAAAAAAATGGATTTCACAAAAAATGAAATTCATTATTGGATAATTGCTATTTAAAATGGAACGGCCAATATGAGGCCATCATCACCAAATTTTTCTGCTTATTTAGTTCCTTCCTGGTTTCTAAAAACGCCGGCAAATAACAATCCGCCAATGATTCCCATTAAAATAAAAGCCACTTGTTCATATAAATTATCAGCAGTTATTATTGATGAGTTTAAAAATGAGTTGCTTAGGCCCATAAAAGATTTACTGCCGGGAACAAGCATCACGAGGCCTTGGGTCAGATAAACTGTTTTTGGGGATTTGGTATATCGGCTAAATAAACTACTTATTGCAACAGCAGCTACCGTACCAATAAAAGTGCTCAACAAAACACCTGATGCTGAAAACATTACTGTAACAAAAAAAACGAAAACGGCAGTAAGCACTCCTAAAAACATATCTTTTTTACGAACCTGAAAAATAGCAAAAAGGCTAATTGAAAACAGCGGAATTCCACAAAACATAATCCAGCGAGGCAGGTCAGAAATATGAGTTAAAAGCTTAAAGTCGATCACGGATGACATGACCGCCAAACCAAGTAAAACACCGAAAAATTGTTTAAATAAAGAAATAATTGAATCGAATAATTTAGCAACACCTGAGACCAGATTTTTTGCAGTAATTTCTTCTAAAGCATTTGTAATTGCCAAGCCGGGAATAAAAATTATAATGGCCGACAGTATGGTGATGCCAACATTAAATTCGGGAAAAATCAAATATAACAGACAGGCGAGAATGGTAACCACAAAAGAAATTAAGGATTCTAAAACAGTCTCTAAATAGCTTGATTTATTCGATAAATACACGATTAAATAAACCAATGCCCCTAACAGCAACGCAAAAATAAAAGAAATCCAGTTGGTGCCAATCATTAAACTAAATGCGCCAGCGGCAATTGAGTAGGAGAGGGTTTGAACTATATGATTTAATTTTTTTGTTTCATTGTTGATTAATTGCAATTCATCTTCCACCTCAGAATGACTAATCTCATTTGCTATAATTTTATTCGTAACTTCCTCAACGCGTGATAATGCCCCCAAGTTTAGGACTCCAGGAGGAAGGCACTCTAAATAAATATAGGTATGTTCGCCTTCATCTTCATAAAAAACATAATTTATCCAGGTAGGTAAATCCATAAAGGTTCCACTTATTCCCTGGGTTTTTGCAACTTTTGGTAAATAGGTTTGAATTTTATAGGAAGGAATTCCGTAGGTATGCAGCGCTCTTCCTAATTCAATTATAAACTGGTATTTTTTCGGTGTTTTCATTGTCTAGGTTCCTGTGAAATTTTGGAAAAAGAGATCGTTTTAAATAACGGTCTCTTTAGGATGTTCTGTTTAATAAATCCTTAAAGCGTTTATACTGAATTTATTTATGCGCTGTCTTTTTATTTTAAGACAGCTTCATTTTTATTATTTGGTTAACCATTTTCTGGCGTTCACAAAAGCTTCTGCCCAAGGTGAAGCCTCGTCGTTTCTGCCTTCAGGATAATACGCCCAATTCCATTGAAAAAGGGAACGTTCAATATGCGGCATCATCACCAAATGCCTGCCGTCTTTTGAACTCATCATCGCAACATTGTAATCGGAGCCGTTTGGATTGGCCGGATACGCATCATAACCGTATTTGGCCACAATATTGTATGCATTTTCTTCCATAGGCAAGTTAAATTTTCCTTCGCCGTGTGAAATCCAAACCCCCAAAGTGCTTCCTGCCAAAGTTGAAAGCATCACCGAGTTGTTTTCCTGGATGGTTACTGATGTAAATCCGCTTTCGTGTTTGTGGGAATCATTGTGCAATAATTTTCCGTGAACTTCATGCTCGGGATTAATGACTTCCAGTTCCATAAAAAGCTGGCAGCCATTGCAAATTCCGACGGATAAGGTATCTTCTCTTTTGAAGAAATTGTCCAAGGCGTTTTTCGCTTTTTCGTTGTACAAAAAGGCACCCGCCCAGCCTTTTGCGGAACCCAAAACATCAGAGTTGGAGAATCCGCCAACAGCACCAATAAACTGAATGTCTTCCAAGGTTTCGCGTCCGCTGATTAAATCGGTCATATGCACATCTTTAACATCAAAACCTGCCAAATACATCGCATTCGCCATTTCACGTTCAGAATTGCTTCCTTTTTCACGAATAACAGCTGCTTTTGGCCGCTTTAGGCTGCTGAGCGTACCTTGCCTGCCGGCAGGCAGGGCCGAAGCACCGGTAAAATGGCTTGGAAATACGTATTGCAAAGGCTGATTTTTATAATTTTCATAACGATCCAGCGCTTTGTTGTTGGCACATTGTTTTTGATCCAGCAAACAAGACGTGTCATACCAAACATCGCGCAGTTCGGCAATGTTGAAGGTAAATGTTTCATCAAAATTGATGATGGTTAGACAATCACTTTTAGCGGCAAAACCGATCTCGAAAAATTCAATGTTGTTTTCGGCTAAAATTGCAGGCACAGTTTCATCGGCACTTTGGAAAATGATGCCGCTGTTTTCGGCAAAAAGCAATTTTACGGTATCGGTTTCAGAAATAGCGGTAAGGTCAATTTTCAATCCCAATGTTTGCTGCGAGAAACACATTTCAAGCAAGGTGGTGATCATTCCTCCCGAAGAAATATCGTGCCCGGCTAAAAGTAGATTTTCTTTGATTAATTTTTGAAGGGTGTTAAATGCGATTTTGAATTTAGCGGCATCTTTGATGGTCGGCGTTTCTTTTCCAATTTTATGATGAATCTGGCCAAATGATGAGCCTCCTAGTTTATAAGTGTCATTGGATAAATTAATGTAATACAGTTTGTTATTTAGCGTTTCCTTAATTAAAGGTTCAACTACTTTTGAAATATCATTGCAATGTCCGGCCGCAGTAATTACCACCGTTCCCGGAGAAATCACTTCGTCATTTGGGTATTTTTGTTTCATGGACAAAGAGTCTTTTCCTGTTGGAACATTGATGCCCAAATCAATCGCAAAATCTGATACCGCTTTCACGGCTTTGTACAAACGTGCGTCTTCCCCTTCATTTTTGCAAGGCCACATCCAGTTTGCAGATAGGGAAATGGAGGCCAGATTGTTTTGTAACGGCGCCCAAACAATGTTGGTCAACGCTTCTGCAATCGCATTTTTGCTTCCGGCAACCGGATCAATAAGCGCAGAAATTGGCGCATGGCCAATGGAAGTTGCAATACCTTCTTTTCCGTTGTAATCCAATGCCATCACACCGCAGTTGTTTAAGGGCAGTTGCAACGGGCCGACGCATTGTTGTTTGGCCACTTTTCCGCCAACACAACGGTCCACTTTATTGGTCAGCCAGTCTTTGCAGGCCACCGCTTCCAGTTGTAATATTTTATTTAAGTAATTATGTATATCTTCCTGATTGTAAGTTATTTCACTGTAATTTATATCGACAGTATTATCGTTCATAATGGTCTTTGGCGAACTGCCGAACATATCGGTCAGGGCCAGATCCATTGGTTTTTTTCCGGTGGATTTAGATTCAAAAGTGAATCGGTCGTTGTTGGTGACTTCTCCAACTTCATAGTAAGGAGCGCGTTCTCTTTCGGCCACGCGTTTTAAAATATCCGCATTTACTTTGCTGATAATCAATCCCATACGTTCTTGCGACTCGTTTCCTATAATTTCTTTGGCAGAAAGTGTTGGATCGCCGATGGGCAATTTATCCAAATCGATCAATCCGCCGGTTTCTTCCACCAATTCGGACAAGCAATTTAAATGTCCGCCCGCCCCGTGATCGTGTATGGAAATGATTGGATTGCTGTCGCTTTCTACCATGCCGCGAATGGCGTTTGCGGCTCTTTTTTGCATTTCGGGATTGGAGCGTTGTACCGCATTTAGTTCGATGCCGCTGGTAAATTCACCGGTATCAGCCGATGAAACCGCTGCGCCGCCCATCCCGATTCGGTAATTGTCACCGCCTAAAATGATAATTTTATCGCCTGCAGTTGGTTTATCTTTTAAAGCCTGATCCGCTTTTCCATAACCAATGCCGCCGGCTTGCATAATCACTTTATCATAACCCAATTTGCGCGAATTTTCCTGGTGTTCAAAAGTCAGCACAGAACCCGTAATTAAAGGCTGTCCGAATTTATTTCCGAAATCGGATGCGCCATTTGATGCTTTTATTAAAATATCCAAAGGCGTTTGGTACAGCCATTTTCGTGCTTCCATGCCATTTTCCCAAGGTTTACCCTGATCGCGGTTGCTTATTTGAGCTAAAGTGCCCTGAGCGGAGTCGAAGGGTAACCTCGAATAGGAAGTCATATAAACTGCGGTTCCTGCTAAGGGCAACGAGCCTTTTCCGCCGGCCAAACGGTCCCTGATTTCTCCACCTGAACCTGTTGCGGCGCCGTTAAAAGGCTCAACGGTTGTTGGAAAATTATGCGTTTCGGCTTTTAAAGAAATAACCGATTTAAAATTTGTTTTTTGGTAAAAATCGGGCTTGTCCGGTGTTTTTGGCGCAAATTGCTCCACCATCGGGCCTTCCACAAAAGCCACATTGTCTTTATAGGCAGAAACAATTCCGTTGGGATTTGTTTCAGAAGTTTTTCTGATGAGTTTAAAGAGTGATGAAGGCATTTCTTGGCCGTCAATCACAAAAGTGCCATTGAAAATTTTATGTCGGCAATGTTCTGAATTCACTTGCGAAAACCCGAACACCTCAGAATCGGTCAATTTTCGTCCGATTCGCTTGCTCATTTCATTCAAATAATCAATTTCTTCTTCGTTTAACGACAAACCTTCCTGGTGGTTATAAGCGGCAATGTCTCCAATCTCTAAAATAGCGGCCGGCTCAATGTGGATGGTGAAAATATCCTGATTTAATTGGGGATATTTCTGAAAAATCATAGGATCATAGGGCGCATCTTCTATGGTGGCGTTAAATTCCTCTATTCGCACAATGCCATCTATTCCCATATTTTGGGTAATTTCAACGGCATTTGTGCTCCAAGGCGTCACCATCGCGGCGCGCGGACCAATAAAAAAAGCATCCAAAGATGCCTCAGCTAATTTTTCCTGGTTGCCAAAAAGCCAGTTTAATTTTTTAATGTTGGTTTGGATAAGTTCTTTTGACGTTTGTACAGCATATATTTTACTGCTTTTGTTTCCAAAGAATTGAATCATAAATTGATTTTTTTAGTGTGTTAGGATGCGCAAATTTAATTAAAATAATAACGCCCCCTAACCCCCGAAGGGGGAATTTTTAAAAGTTAATAGTTAAAAGTTAAAAGTTCAAGTTCAAGTTCAATGTTTAATTTTCCAAATGAAACCTGACTGAAAAATCAATAAGCATAAATCAAAAAATCCCAAATCGTAATCCCGATAGCTATCGGGACGTAATTCAATTTGCGTTAGTGATTGAAGTGGAAATACTTTTTAGTGGTTTTTCACCGCTAAAAAGATTGGAACGTAAAGCACGACCTGCCTGCCGGCAGGGAACGCCCAGAGAAAATTGTTGATACGTTTATTTTTTTAACTGTTGATTTTGATTAGAAAATAGTTTTAGAGTTGGTATAATTAGTCAATTTGCCGATGATGAACAATTGACAGAAAAAACGATTAAACACATCAACGGCTAAACGATTAAACGATTAGAATGTTAATTATTTAACAAAACGTATGATTTTGTAAATATTTTCGAAAATAGCGGTTTGTGTATGAAACATTTTTCTATATTTGCCACATCAATATAAAAGAACAATGAATTTTTCACAAAACCATCATCATCATTTTCATAATCGCACTCAAGTGAGTTGAAAATGTATTGTGTAAAAATTAAACATATATTTAAAACCCGTTTGAGTTGATCAAGCGGGTTTTTTCTTTAGGATCCATTGATTTACTCGAACCAAATAACAAAAAAATAAAATGAGTAAATTAAAAATCGCAGTTCAGAAAGCAGGCAGGTTAAACGAAGATTCTCTTCAACTTTTAAAAGATTGTGGCATTTCCATCGATAACGGAAAAGACCAGCTAAAAGCCTCGGCAAGTAATTTTCCTTTGGAAGTGTTGTATTTGAGAAACGGGGATATTCCTCAGTATTTAAAAGACGGCGTGGTTGATATTGCGATTATTGGCGCCAATGTGCTGATTGAAAAAGGCAACGGAATTAAAGTGATAGAGCGGCTCGGGTTTTCAAAATGCCGCGTTTCTTTGGCGGTTCCGAAAGGCGTAAACTACAAAAACATCAACGATTTGGATGGCCTGCGCATCGCCACTTCTTACCCAAATACCGTAAAGGAATACTTTAGTAAATTTAATTTAACGCCTGATATTCACGTTATTAGCGGATCGGTGGAAATTGCGCCAAGCATTGGTTTGGCCGATGCTATTTGCGATATCGTTTCGAGCGGAAGCACTTTGTTTAAAAACAATTTAAAGGAAGTTGAAGTGATGCTGAACAGCGAAGCCGTTTTGGCTGTTTCGCCAACAATTTCAGCAGAAAGCCAGGTGATTTTGAACAAACTTCAATTTCGGATTGAAGCGGTGTTAAAAGCAAGAAAATCGCGTTATATTTTAATGAACGCACCCAATGATAAGATTCCAGAAATCATTAAAATATTACCGGGAATGCGGAGTCCGACCGTTTTGCCTTTGGCGGAAGTAGGATGGAGCTCCATTCATACCGTGATAGAAAAAGACAGATTTTGGGAAGTGATTGATGAGTTAAAACTTTTGGGAGCAGAAGGTTTGCTGGTGGTTCCGATTGAGAAAATGGTTATCTAGGCCCCCTAGCCCCCGAAAGCCCCCTAGCCCCCGAAGGGGGAATTTTAAAAGTTCTTTAATTATTTATTACGATTAAGATTTTAAGTCCAATCAAACTCCCTTTCCTTAGGAAAGGGTTGGGGATAGGAAAAACAGTAACACAATTTTAAAAACGATGAAAAAAATAATAAATCCGCCAAAAAAGGAATGGCTCGCAATTTTAAAAAGACCAACACAAACCATTGAAGCTGTTGAAAATACGGTGACTTCTATTTTTGACGATGTAAAAAGAAACGGCGACGATGGCATAAAAAGATATACCGCCATTTTTGACGGTGTTTCATTGGATGATTTGTGTGTTTCCGAAAAAGAAATTTCTGCAGCGGAAAAAGTGATATCTAATGAATTAAAAGCGGCCATTCAGCAAGCAAAATCAGCCATTGAAAAATTTCATTTGGCGCAAAAAACGGCCAAAATTTTTGTGGAAACTGTTGAAGGCGTGGAATGCTGGCAGGAAAAAAGACCGATCCAGAAAGTTGGATTGTACATTCCTGGCGGCACCGCACCGTTGTTTTCTTCGGTGTTGATGTTGGGCATTCCGGCGCAGATTGCGGGTTGTAAAGAGGTTGTTTTGTGTTCTCCGCCCAATAAAAAAGGAGAAATCAATCCGGCCATTCTTTATACGGCGCAACTTTGCGGCATCACCAAAATTTTAAAAGTGGGCGGAATTCAGGCGATTGCCGGACTCACATTCGGAACGGAAACCATTCCGAAAGTTTATAAAATATTCGGTCCAGGGAATCAGTATGTGACGGTTGCTAAACAATTGGCAACCAAATACGGTGTGGCGATAGATATGCCTGCTGGTCCGAGTGAATTGTTAATTGTTGCCGATGATTCAGCCAAGGCGAGCTTTGTGGCTTCCGATTTGTTGAGCCAGGCAGAACACGGAACCGACAGCCAGGTGATTTTGGTGTCGACTTCCATGGAAATGCTGAATGAAGTTGAAAAGGAAATTGAAAGCCAGCTGCCTTTGTTATCGCGTAAAAAAATAGCTTCAAAATCGATAGAAAATTCGAAGTTAATTTTTGTGGAATCCAAAGAAATGGCAATGGAAATCATCAACGAATACGGTCCGGAACACTTTATAATTTGCAGCAACAACAACGATTTTTATATCGATAACATTGAAAACGCAGGTTCGGTTTTCATAGGAAATTACACGCCGGAAAGTGCCGGGGATTATGCTTCAGGCACCAACCATACCTTGCCGACGAACGGTTATTCAAAAGCATACTCGGGCGTAAATCTCGATTCTTTTCTAAAATCGATGACTTTTCAGAAAATTTCAGAAAAAGGGATTGTAAATATTGGAAAAACCATCGAGCTGATGGCGGAAGCAGAAGGTTTGGATGCGCACAAAAATGCCGTTACTTTGCGTTTAAAAGCGATTGAGAATGAAAAATAGTTACAATATAAATAATTTGGTCCGGGAAAACGTGAAGCAAATGAAACCTTATTCTTCTGCCCGCGATGAATTTGAAGATTTCGACACAGCTGATATGATTTTCTTGGATGCCAATGAGAATCCGTTTGAAAATGGCGTAAACCGCTATCCCGATCCGCAGCAAATCTCCGTAAAAAAGGCGTTGGCAAAATTAAAAGGCGTTGCTGAAAAACAAATTTTATTGGGAAACGGCAGCGATGAAGTGCTGGATTTAATTTTCAGGGCTTTTTGCGAACCAAAAACGGACAATGTGATTACGCTTCCGCCAACCTATGGAATGTACGGTGTTTTGGCTAATATCAATGCCGTTGAAAACAGGGAAGTGTTGCTTACGGAAGATTTTCAGCCGCAAATTGAAAAAATCTTAGAGGCTGTTGACGCAAATACGAAAATTATATTTTTGTGTTCGCCCAACAATCCGACCGGAAATTCACTTTCTGATGAAAGCGTAGTGTATTTAATGCAAAATTTTAAAGGATTGGTGGTGATTGATGAAGCATATATCGATTTTTCCAAAAAAGACAGTTGGATCAACGAATTTGATGAATATCCAAACTTGGTGATTACGCAAACTTTGTCCAAAGCTTATGGTTTGGCAGGAATTCGGTTGGGGATTTGTTATGCTTCCGCAGAAATTATTGCGGTTTTAAACAAGATTAAACCGCCTTACAACGTGAATGCATTGACCCAAAAAAGGGCATTGGAAAGATTGAAAGACAAAGACAGCATTCAAGTTGAAATTGAATCAATTATAACGGAAAGAGAAGCGTTGCTTGAAGTATTGCATGAGGTAAAATTTGTGGAAAAGATTTATCCCACCGAAGCCAACTTCATTTTGGTCAAAGTGGATGATGCCAATAAACGTTACAATGAATTGATTGCCAAAGGCATAGTCATCAGAAACCGGACAACCCAGCCTTTATGCGAAAATTGTTTGCGTTTGACCGTTGGGACCGCATCAGAAAATAAAAAATTAATTGAAGCATTAAAAGCATTATAAAATGAAGCAAAAAGTATTGTTTATAGACCGAGACGGAACGATGGTTTTGGAACCAAGCGACTATCAGTTAGACAGTTTTGAGAAATTGGAATTTTACCCGAAAGTCTTTCAATATTTGGGAAAAATTGCTTCGGAACTGGATTTTGAATTGGTGATGGTCACCAACCAAGATGGTTTAGGAACCGATTCGCATCCGGAAGTTAATTTTTGGCCGGTGCATCATTTAGTCATGAAAGCTTTTGAAAATGAAGGCGTTGTTTTTAAGGAAGTGTTGATTGACAAAACTTTTCCGCACGAAAATGCGCCGACGCGCAAGCCTGCAACAGGTTTGGTGACAAAATACCTCAACAATCCTGATTATGATCTGGAAAATTCATTTGTGATAGGTGATCGGATCACCGATGTGGAATTGGCCAAAAATTTGGGCGCAAAAGCGATTTTTATCAACGCCGATGAAGCTTTGGGAAGCACTGAAATTTCTTCAAAAAGAGAAGAACTGGATGCTTTTATCGTGTTGCAGACAACGGATTGGAAAACAATATATGAATTTCTGAAACTTGCAGAACGTTCGGCTTCAATAGAAAGAAAAACAAATGAAACGGATATTTATATCAATTTAAACCTGGACGGGACCGGGAAAAGCAGCATCAATACCGGAATTGCTTTTTTCGACCATATGCTGGACCAAATTGCGCGTCACGGACAAATGGATTTGGAAATTACCGTTAAAGGCGATTTGGAAGTCGATGAACACCACACCATTGAAGACACCGCTATCGCGCTTGGCGAAGTTTTTGCGAAAGCGCTTGGAAACAAATTGGGCATTGAACGTTACGGATTTTGTTTGCCAATGGACGATTGTCTGGCGCAGGTGGCGATTGATTTCGGAGGAAGAAACTGGCTGGTTTGGGAAACAGAATTCAAAAGAGAAATGGTGGGAAAAATGCCAACGGAAATGTTTTATCATTTTTTTAAATCTTTTTCTGATGGCGCAAAAGCCAATATCAACATCAAAGCCGAAGGAACCAACGAGCATCACAAAATAGAAGCTATTTTTAAGGCATTTGCCAAAGCCATAAAAGTGGCAGTGAAAAGAGATCCGGAAAAAATGATTTTGCCAAGTACAAAAGGGACTCTTTAAAGGTTATATGTTAAAAGTTATAAGTTAAAAGTTAAATATTAAAAGTTAAATATTAAAAGTTGAGTCCACTCCGATAACTCCAATATTCAATTTTCAACAACTTTTTACCCCTACCCTAAAGGGAGAAGTTGCTGAAAATCAGTTCCCCTAAAATAATTAAAAATGCTGATTTTTATCAGAAGCAGCTTTTCGGAGCGGACTC
>JAUYUA010000009.1 GCA_030694935.1 Lutibacter sp.
TGAGAGGACGACAAAGTTAAATGAATATTTTATTTAACTTTGTCTCCTACTTTAATTGTGATTTTCCAACAGCCAATTGTAAATATCGTCTCCGGCATAAATGCGTCTCCAAGCACCATCGTGTCCCATATCTTCATGATTGGTGAATCGGATATTGTAATGGCCCAACGCTTCCAATTTATTCAATCCTTCATAAAAATATTTTGAGGGAATCACCTGATCCCTTCCGCCTGAAAATGTCCATACCGGAATTTTATATTTGGCGATAGAATCCATGAGCTCTGGATGCCCGTAAGCGACAATCGGGTTGATGGCCGCAAATCGTTTCGGATTTTTGCTCGCAATGTACCAGGTTCCAAATCCGCCATAACTGATTCCGCTGAGGTAAACGCGATTTTCATCGGTGTTGTAGACTTGCAAGGTTTTGTCTATCATAGCCAATACATCGGTTTCAACCGCATTCCAGCCTCCGTTAAAATAGTTTGTTTTTGATGGAATTGTATCTGAAGCGGAACCTAGCATCTGTTCCTCAATAATATAATTTTTAGGCCTTTCCGGCACACCGTTTTCCAGTCTTTTCGGAATCCAATCAGTAACCCTATTGTCGATATATCCCAATCCCAAAGTGTCACGCCCAAACATGTGCAATTGCGGAATAACCATCACAAAGGGCAAATCCCTTTTTTGAATCCATGCTTCATAAAGCGGACCGTGAATTAACACGTAATCCAACTCATTTTGGCCATTTCCGCGTTCACCATTTCCATGTAAAAACACAAGTACAGGCCATTTTTTATCCTGTTTTTGATCATATCCTTTTGGAAGGTACACAAAATAATTGCGATCGGATTGGTCAACTGTTGATAAATAAGGAATACGCAATAATTGGGCATCCGAAGAAATTTTATTTTTTGAACCACAAGAAATCATGGTCACAATAAAAAGCAATAGAAACGATTTGGCAATGTAATTAATGGACAGCATGCGGAAAATCTTTTTTCAAAGATACCGAATTTTGCATTGATGACTATTGGTAATAAAATGAAATGATTTCCTAAAACGAAAATATAATAGGCCTAAAATCTTTTGGCTCTTCTTGACGGTGCTCTTTTAAAATATTGTAGCCGTAATGTGTTTTTACCAATTTTTGAAAGTCGAATTTTAAGCGTGGAAATTCACGCAATAATTTCTCAAAATTTTTGGTATTTGATTTTGTCATAAAATAATGCAAAATTTCCACATAAGCCCTGCTCAAAGTTTTGTTAAACTTATCGCTGTTTAAAGCTGTTTTAAAATATTTTTCCTTAATATGGCTGTTTTTCACGATAGCGACATCCAGCCCGTGTTTTTGGATTAAGATCCAAGCCAGTCGCAACATAACATCGTGGGTAAATAATTCCGGACTTAAAGAACAATTTTCTATTTGCTCCAGAAGTTCATTGTCTGTTAATTGATCAGGGGTAATCATAGCTGTAGTTGGTTTTTCTAGTTGTTAGTATATGCATTCAAGATGCAAATTTTCTTAAAAGGTTGCGTGTTAATTGCTATATTTATCGCAAATATAGTAAAAGAAATGCAAGCAGAGATAATTACCATTGGCGATGAAATTTTAATTGGCCAAATTTTAGACACAAATTCAAAATGGATTGCAGAAGCATTGAATAAAATAGGCGTTTCCGTGTATCAAATCACTTCCGTTCAAGATGATCGGCAGCACATTTTAAAAGCCATTAAAGAAGCGCAGTCAAATGCTGATATCGTGATTATTACCGGAGGTTTGGGTCCTACAAAAGACGACATCACCAAATTGACCTTGGCCGAATATTTTCAAGATACCTTGGTTTTAAATGACGAAATTGTTTCGCATATTGAACAAATGTTTGCAAAGATCAATTATCCGTTCACCGAAGTAAACAGACATCAGGCTTTGGTGCCATCAACCTGCACTGCTTTAAAAAACGAATATGGAACCGCGCCGGGAATGTGGTTTTACAAAAATAACAAAGTGGTTGTTTCGCTACCTGGAGTTCCTTTTGAAATGATTGGCCTCATGGCGCAAAGCGTGTTGCCCAAATTGCAAGCAACTTACAACTTACCTTTTATTCTTCATAAAACAATCATCACCTACGGAATGGGTGAAAGCATGCTTGCAGAAAAAATTGAAGATTGGGAAAATAATTTACCAGCATTCATAAAGTTAGCTTATTTACCATCATTTGGAAGCGTCCGTTTACGTTTAAGCGCAAAAGGGGCAACTTATGAAATGCTTGATAAAGGCATTATAAGTGAAATGGAAAAATTGGCGAAATTGATTCCCGATATCATTGTTGGTTTCGACGAAAATGAAACGATTGAATCGGTTATTGGACAATTGTTAACGGAAAAAAAGCAGACATTGGCGGTGGCTGAAAGTTGCACAGGCGGAAATATCGCTAAAATAATCACTTCGGTTCCCGGTGCATCCAACTATTTTGTGGGAGGAATCGTAGCTTACAGCAAAATAATCAAGATAAATGAGCTGCTTGTGGCTGAAAAACTCATTGCCGAAAACACCGTGGTGAGTGCGCAGGTCGCTGAGGCTATGGCGAAGGGAATTCAACAAAAATACCATACCGATTACGCCATAGCAACCACAGGAAACGCTGGGCCAACTGCCGATGACACTGATAAAACGGTTGGAACGGTTTTTATCGCTATCGCCACGCCAACCACCATTTTTTCAGAAGAATTTTTCTTTGGAAAACCACGTGAAAAAGTGATTGGCCGTGCTTCAAATAAAGCATTGGAATTGCTGAGGAAAGAAATTTTAAAAAACTAGCAAAATAAGTTTGTGTATTCGAGTTTAAAGATTTAATTTTGCATCTCGTTTTGAGAACACACTAAAAAGTCACAAAAATATGTCAAGAGTTTGCGAACTTACTGGAAAAAAAGCAATGGTAGGAAACAATGTTTCACACGCATTGAATAGAACTAAAAGAAAATTTGACGCTAATTTAATTAAAAAGCGTTTTTATATTGCTGAAGAAGACAAGTGGATTGTTTTAAAGATAGCCACATCTACTTTAAAAAATATCAACAAATTAGGACTGACTGCAGTCTTAAAAGATGCAAGAGAAAAAGGTTTTTACAAAAAATAATCACTAGGAAATGGCAAAGACAAAAGGAAATAGAATTCAGGTAATTTTAGAGTGTACTGAACATAAAGGTACTGGAATGCCAGGAACTTCAAGGTATATCACCACAAAGAACAAAAAGAACACACCAGACAGGATGGAAATCAAAAAATTCAATCCTATCTTGAAAAAAGTGACCGTTCATAAAGAAATTAAATAATATAAGACCATGGCAAAGAAATCAGTAGCATCGTTACAAACAGGATCAAAAAGATTATCAAAAGCTATAAAAATGGTAAAGTCTCCTAAAACCGGAGCTTACACTTTTGTTGAAGCTATTATGGATCCTTTAATGGTAAAAGACTTCTTGGACAAAAAATAACAATTTGTTTATAGATTAACGAATAGGGCTACTTTCAATCTTTTGAGAGTAGTTTTTTTTTTATATTTACAACAGTAATTTTTAAAAAATGAGTTTATTCAAAAAATTTTTTTCCAAAGAGAAGAAAGAAACCTTAGACAAAGGTCTGGAAAAGACCAAAACTACTTTCTTTTCCAAACTGTCTAAAGCAATTGCCGGAAAATCGAAGGTTGATGACCAGGTGCTGGACAATTTGGAAGAGGTGTTAATTTCTTCGGATGTTGGCGTAGTGACCACGCTTAAAATTATTGATCGTATTGAAGCAAGGGTTTTAAAAGACACCTATTTAGGAACTGATGAACTGAACTCAATCCTTAGGGAAGAAATTGCGGGTTTATTGGCCGAAACCAACGCGGGAAATGAAACAGATTTTACAACGCCTATAGATAAAAAACCTTATGTAATTATGGTGGTTGGCGTTAATGGCGTTGGAAAAACAACCACCATTGGCAAATTGGCGTCACAATTTACAAAAAGCGGCAAAAAAGTGGTGCTTGGCGCTGCGGATACATTTCGTGCCGCCGCAATAGACCAATTGCAGATTTGGGCCGACAGGGTAAATGTTGCAATGGTTCGTCAGGAAATGGGAAGCGATCCTGCTTCCGTGGCTTTTGACACGTTAAAATCTGCCGTGGCACAAAATGCCGATGTGGTGATTATTGACACTGCGGGCCGATTGCACAATAAAATCAACTTAATGAACGAGCTGACCAAAATAAAACGGGTTATGGAAAAAGTGGTGCCAGATGCGCCACACGAAGTTTTATTGGTGCTCGATGGCTCCACAGGCCAAAATGCTTTTGAACAGGCCAAACAATTTACCAAAGCAACAGAAGTAACTTCACTGGCAGTCACAAAATTAGATGGCACGGCCAAAGGCGGCGTGGTGATTGGCATTTCTGACCAGTTTAAAATTCCGGTGAAATATATTGGCGTTGGCGAGGGAATCGACGATTTACAAGTCTTTAACAAAATTGAATTTGTAGATTCTTTTTTTAAGTAAAAAACAAACAAACTTTAAAATAATTGGTATGAAGAATTATCTTTTTTTCGCATTCCTGATTTTAGCGCTATCCTGTAAAAATTTACCGAGTGAAAGTCAAAAATTAGCAGTAGAGGACTCTGTTTCTGTAAATGATTTTAGAGAATTTAAGGTGTTGGACTCGAAATATATTGATAATGATGCGTTTTGGGCACCCTTCAACAAAGATTTAAAAGATTTTTCAGAAGCAAATTATACGGATTTAAAACCTTTAATTTTAGAGCAAAATATACCAACCCTTCAAAAACATATTGCCGAAGGAAAATTGAGTTATGAAAAACTGGTCTTGTTTTACCTATACCGCATCAGAAAATTTGACAGGGAAAATAAATTATCTTTAAACTCGGTGATTACATTAAATCCAAATGTTGTTAAGGAAGCCAGACAAAAAGACAAGCAGCCAAAACCGTCAAACGAATTCTCAGTTTTTGGAATGCCAATTTTGTTGAAGGACAATATCAATGCAGCGGGAATGCCAACAACCGCAGGCGCTGTGGCATTGCAAAAAAATATGGCCAACAATGCTTTTATCGTCAAACAATTACAAAACAAGGGTGCCTTAATTTTAGGAAAAGCAAATTTAAGCGAATGGGCCTATTTTTTCTGTGGTGATTGTCCGAGCGGCTATAGCGCTGTGGGCGGACAAACATTAAATCCGTACGGCAGAAGAATATTTGATACCGGTGGCTCAAGTTCGGGAAGTGGGGTAGCGGTAGCGGCTAATTTTTGTGTGGCTGCGGTTGGCAGTGAAACTTCGGGATCTATTTTGTCTCCTTCAAGCCAAAACTCAGTGGTCGGATTAAAACCAACGGTTGGTTTGTTAAGCAGAACAGGAATCATCCCTATTTCAAGCACCTTGGACACGGCCGGACCCATCACTAAAAATGTTGTGGACAATGCCATTATGCTTGATGCCTTGATTGGGTTTGACAAAGAAGATAGCGCTTCAGTTAAATCGGAGCAGAAATCTTTTTCCAACTTTAAAAATTCATCTTTAAAAGGCAAACGCTTTGGGGCTTTTAAATCGCTTATGGAAGATTCATTATATTTGGAAGCACTTTCAAAACTTAAAAATGCCGGTGCCGAAATTATCGAAATTGAACAACAGCAGATTAATTTACCCGGTTTTATTCGCTTGCTGAATTTAGACATGAAAAAAGATTTACCGGAGTATTTACATAAATATGCCAACACGTCTATTGCCGTAAAATCGGTTGAGGATGTGATGGAATTTAACAGAAAAGACAGTTTAAGAAGAGCGCCTTACGGACAAGCATTGTTTAAAGGCATTGTTGCAGATAAGGGAAGCGCGAAAGATTTGGAACATATAAAAGACACTTTAAGCACAAACGGGAAATTGTTTTTTGAGTCACCAATGAAAACACACAATTTGGACGGAATTTTGTCCATCAATAATTTTCATGCAGGTTTTGCGGCCGTGGCAAAATATCCTGCATTAACGGTGCCGATGGGTTATCAAGCCGACGGAAAACCGAGAGGCTTAACGTTTATCGCAAAACCGTTTCAGGAACAATCTTTGCTGCAATGGGCTTATGCGTATGAACAAATATCAAAAGCAAGGATCTTGCCGAAGAACTATAATTAAGCAATTTAAAATACCTTAGTTTTCATCTATTGGGTTAATTAATTAATTAGTAAATTAATTTTTTTCCAAAGTGTTTCATCAAATCCAGATAATGCGAAATTTGTGCCTTCTGCGCTTTCGCCCATTCTGACAATGACCAATTTTTTGCTGGGAACAACGTAAATCTTTTGATCGTTTTTTCCTAAAGCACAATACAAATCATCTGGCGCAGAAGGAATCAGTTTTCCTTGAAATTCGAGTTGTGTTTGCGGTAAATGATAACTGTCTTTGCCATTCAACCACCACAAATAGCCATAAGCTTTATTTATATTTTGTGAGGTAGTAATGGAGTTGTCAAAAAAAGCTTTATTTACAATTTTAGTGGTATTCCAGGTTCCTTTGTTATAAGCCAATAAGCCAAAACGTGCCATACTTCTGGTGGTGCTCCAAAAAACACTGAGGTCACCGGATTGAATCCAGGTTCCGGTCATGCCAATTTTATTTTTCAAACGGATATCAAAATAATTTGAAAAAGTTTGTTGTGACGCAGCTGTGATGACATCCTGAAGTTTGACATATACATTGTGATAAGCCCATCGCGTTCCGGCATCTGCTTTGTATTTTAGATTGGCGGGTGCCACATCATCGCCTAAACTGTCATCTAAACCGGAAGTCATCGTCAATAAATGTTTGCAGGTAATCAAGTTTTCTTTAGCGATTGGCGCACTTGTCCAACCAACACCGAGATAATCTGAAACTTTGTTGTTGCTGTTGAGGAGTCCGTTTTCTTCAGCAATTCCAGTCATTACGGTTGTTAACGTTTTTCCGGCGCTTGCCCAATACCAAGGAGTTGTTGCGGAATGCCCATTAAAATAGTGTTCCATTACAATTTTGCCGTTATGCAGCATGATGAATCCTTTTGTGTTTTTTGTCTCCAAATAATCCAATAAAGTTGGTATCTGACTTTGGTTCCAATTTAAAGCTTCTGCGGAAGTAGTTTCCCAAGTGTTTCCGGTTAAAGGCGGAAAATATAAAGAAGTTTCGGGTTCATTAATAGCATCGCTTTTTGAACATGCGCAAAGAAAACTAAAAACAAGCAGAGAAAGAATAAGTTGCTTCATCATATATATTAAAAATTGCTTTAAACTAAGATTAAAATTAATTAAAAAGGTTTGATTACTTTTGCAAAATAAATAATTTCATTCTAGTGTTTAAAATTAGAAAATAAATGGGAATTAGTTATATAAAAATCTTACTGCTAAAAACGAATACTCAAAATTAAAAATCTGTGCGAACAAAATCAAAGAAAGAAAATAAAATTAACGTGGTTACCCTTGGGTGCTCCAAGAATGTTTACGACAGTGAAGTGTTGATGGGGCAATTGGTCGCAAACAATAAAAATGTGGTTCACGAAGATGAAAATGATGACGGAAACATTGTGGTAATCAATACCTGCGGATTTATTGGCGATGCCAAAGAAGAATCAATCAACACGATTTTGCACTATGTCAACAAAAAAGAATTGGGTGAAGTTGACCGGGTTTATGTAACGGGCTGTTTAAGCGAGCGTTACAAACCCGATTTACAGAAGGAAATTCCCAATGTGGACGAATATTTTGGCACACACGATTTGCCAAATCTGTTAAAAGTGTTGGATGCCGATTACAAACATGAACTTATCGGCGAACGATTAACGACCACACCAATACATTACGCCTATTTAAAAATTGCGGAAGGCTGCGACAGGCCGTGTTCGTTTTGCGCCATTCCTTTAATGCGCGGAAAGCACGTTTCCACGCCAATTGAAAATTTGGTGATTGAAGCCACAAAACTTGCCAAAAAAGGAATCAAAGAACTGATTTTGATTGCGCAGGATTTAACGTATTACGGACTGGATATCTACAAAAAAAGGGCTTTGGCCGATTTGTTGACCGAACTGGCAAAAATAGAAGGCATAGAATGGATTCGTTTGCATTATGCTTTTCCTACGGGCTTTCCTTTGGATGTGTTGGAAGTCATAAAAAATGAGCCGAAAGTCTGTAATTATTTAGACATTCCGTTACAACATATCAACGACGACATTTTAAAGTCGATGCGAAGGGGAACTTCCCACGAAAAAACGACCAATTTAATTGCGGAGTTCAGAAAATCAGTTCCCAATATGGCGATAAGAACCACGTTAATAGTTGGTTATCCCGGAGAAACGGAAGCGATATTTCAGGAATTAAAAAAGTGGGTAGCCGATATGCGATTCGAGCGTTTGGGTGTTTTTGCCTATTCCCATGAAGAAAATACGCACGCAGCCAGTTTAAAAGACAATGTTCCCGAAAAAGTGAAACAAAAAAGGGTGAGCGACATTATGGATTTGCAAAGCCAGATTTCTTTTGAATTGAATCAAGAGAAAGTGGGTCAGGTATTTAAATGCATCATCGACAGGAAAGACGGTAATTATTTTATCGGAAGAACAGAATTTGATTCACCCGACGTTGACAATGAAGTGCTGATTGATGCCACAGAAAATTACGTCCAAGTAGGCAAATTTGCACTCATAAAAATCACTTCTGCCACCGAGTTTGATTTGTACGGAGAACCTTTTTTACAAGTTCACAATGAATAATCAATATGTTTAAATGGAAAATTAATAGGGATCTGACAACCCCAATCAGGGATATTCAGTTTTTATTTTTTAACATTCCATTGAGGTGATTATTTATGTTTATTTAGCACCATTTTATATTTTATAAGTATTATAAATGATAATTTTGTCCGAAAATGAAAAAATGGGTAATTAGCGGCTTCGGGTTGTTCTTTATGATAACAATTCTTATTGGAATTGGCTGTGATTTGTATGCTGAATGCAGCTATCATAATGACAAAATAGTTATTTAGGCAGAAGATAATTTAGAAGAAAGCATTTTTATTGCTGATAAGGATTTTATTGAAGAAGATCAAATTGTACACAATATTAAGAACGCTGTTTTAGCTAAACTTAATCTTGGGAATTACAATTTCAATAACTTTTTTTAAGGCTAAAGGCTTCTTTTAGTATTTGGCAACCACCCAAAAATTAGGCTTAAATTTTTAAAAAGCCATAGTTTGGATTCCTTTAAATGAGGTTTAACGATGTTTAATTGGGCTTTTAATTCAAAAAAAATAGTAATTTTATTATTCAAATTATTTATTATTAAAATAGGAATATGGTTGTAGATATTTACGTATGGATTGGTTTTTTATTGTTTGTGTTTTTGATGCTGGCGTTGGATTTAGGGATATTTCACCGCAATTCTCACGAAGTTAAAATAAAAGAAGCACTTATTTGGACCGCAATTTGGGTTTCCATAGCAATGCTGTTTAATTACGGTATTTATGTTTATATGGGAGAAGTAAAAGCCCTTGAGTTTTTGACGGGTTATGTTATAGAAAAATCGTTGAGTGTGGACAATCTGTTTGTATTTATCATGATTTTTACCTATTTTAATGTTAATCCAAAATACCAGCATAAAATTTTATTCTGGGGAATTTTGGGAGCGCTCATAATGAGGGCAATTTTTATATTTGCCGGAGTGGCTTTAATCACCAAATTTCATTGGATCATATATATTTTTGGAGGATTTTTAGTATTTACGGGAATCAAAATGCTTTTTCATAAAGATGAAATCATTGAGCCGGAAAAAAATCCTTTGGTGCGTTTGTTCAAAAAATTTATGCCGGTGACCACAGAAGAAAAAGGAGATAAGTTTTTTGTGAAAATTAATGGAAAAACATTTGCCACACCACTTTTTGTAGTATTACTTTTGATTGAATTTACGGACTTAATTTTTGCCGTTGATTCAATTCCTGCAGTTTTGGCCATTACAAATGATACCTTTATTATTTTCACATCCAATGTCTTTGCTATTTTGGGTTTGCGGGCATTGTATTTTGCTTTGGCCGGAATTACGCAATATTTTCACTTTCTTAAATATGGCTTGTCAGCGATTCTTGTTTTTGTGGGTGTTAAAATGTTAATCGTTGATTTTTATAAAGTTCCGATTGTTTTTTCCCTTTCAACAATTTTAGGCATACTGATTATATCAGTGGTGCTTTCTCTTATTTTTCCAAAAAATGAACAAATAACAATTCATTAGTTTTAAAATTTACGCAGCGTGAATTGTCCAAGTTGTAAAATTCCTTTAGTAATGTCTGAAAGACAAGGATTAGAAATATAGATTGCAGTGATAATACCCAACAAAGAAAACAATTGTTGCAATTATTTACTCCATTTTGTTAAAAACTAACAAAGGCACTTTGGCATTGAATGCATAGTTTTCAGATTGGCTGCCATAAAATATTTTTTCAATAAAGCCTCTATCTTGTTTTGTGAACATAACTAATAAGGAAGGTTTATATAATGTTGTATATTCATTGATTTTTGCAATTAAACGGTCTGTTTTCTTTAAATCTTTACAGTAATAATCAACAGACCCTTTTTCGTATTTTTTAACAGCTTCCGCTATTTTAGATTTTTTGTCCAATATTTCTGAAGGAGAATTAAAATGCAGTAATATAATCTTTGCTCCAAGTGGCTTCGCGAAATCCACCACTTTTTCCAATTCATTATCAACATTGGTAAAGTCTGAAAGATAAAGAAGTTTATGAATGCGGCTTGTTCTGTAATTGTGCGGGATTGCAATGATTGGAACCGCTGAAAAATTAATGAGGCTGGAGGTTGTAGTACCCAATATTTTTTTCAGATACCCTGCACCTCGCGTACTGACACAAATAAAATCAAAATGATTGTTTAAAGCATATTCTCTAATGTTACTGTCCGCAAAGATGCCTTCTTTAACAGCATATTTAATATTTTTGGGAATAATTCCTTTATTTTTATAAATGGAATCTACATATTGGTGAAGCTTTTTTAGATTTTTTGCTGCTTCAATTTTCTTATAAGACGCAAAATCAGCATCGCTCCATTTTGTAGGTTTCATCAGGTGATAAGAATAAAAAAACGTCAGTTCAACATCCTGCTGTGACGCCAATTGAATTGCAAAACGCAGGCCTTTTTTAGCCCTAATTGAAAAGTCTGTTGTAACAAGAATTTTTTTCATCATTATATTATTTTTTTAGGTTAATGTTATTGCCTAAAACTTCTAAATTAAAACAGCTTTATAAATACAAATTGCTAATCCCAAGGAATTAAATGTGTTTATGATTGCCCAATCTAAAAATTGCAATTAATAAATATTCTTAAAACTCATCTAAATTTACAAAAAAAGAGGAATATATGAAAGCGCAATTGCGTTTTTAACTAAAAAATATGATAGGAATGTTTGGTCAAATAGGTTAGCCAATTTCCTATATCTAGACATTTTTGAAAAATTGTTTATTATATGTTTAATGAATAGCAACATCATTTCAGGTAAAAACGAAAAATGCAATTACGATTTTTAAAAGCTTTGGAATCCGCAAAAACTAAAATTAAAAATTTAAGCAAGCTTCTTTTTTGCAGGTATTTACAACAAAAAAGGCGAGCATTTGCTCACCTTTTTTGCTAATTTAAAAAAACCGCATTGGCAAAAAACAGTTTCCCGTTTTGCCAAAATGACCGGAATAACGGATTGTCCACCATATAAATGAGTTTTCCTTTTCCTTTGTGTTCTATCCCAAACAATAAAGAATTCGGTACATTTTTTAATGCTTCCGATCCTGCAAATCCGGAATAATTTTTTGTGTTTTCAGGAAAATAAGCAACATTAACACCATCTTCCAGCAATTTATAGGAAGTGCCGCTTAATTTTAAGCTGTAGTAAGAATCTGAGTATCCAAAAGCGAGCGGGTGCGTATGATCAACCTTACTTTTAAAAATACTTCCTGTAATGGTTTTTTTCAAATCATCACGTTCCCATTGATCGTATGGGTTGGTGTTAACTTTAACAGATAAACTGTCCTTTTTTTCTTTATTTTTCAATGAAAAACCTTCCTTGTCGGCGAAATTTGAAACTGAATTTCCAATCGCAATTAAGGTTCCTTTATTGGTGATATAGGATGAAAGCAGCGCCAAAGTTTCTTTATCTGCTTTATAGTCTTCCGGTAAAATTAACACATCATATTGAGACAAATTTAATTGGTTGAAGTTTCTGGTATTAAGCACATGAAGCGGATATTTTAGTTCCGTTTCGAAAAAATGCCAAATTTCCCCAAAATTTAAAGTAGAAGTGCCTTCACCTGATAAAACTGCCACTTTTTTATTGAGGATTAGAGCCATATTTCCGGAACCAAAATCAAAGCCGGAATCTACCATCCCCGAATTTACGGCAGTCACTTTTTTATTCAAATTGTTGGCGATTTTGACAAGAGTTTCATCAAAATTTTGGATTTTTTTGTTTTCGCCCCTCATCACAATTATGGAGCCTTTGGCATATTTGCTTCCTTCAATGGTAAACGCTGCATTGCTAAAACGAACGTTAAAACCGGCCTCCAATAAATCTCCCAACAATTGCACATCGGAAATTTCACTGTATTTACTGATATACGCATAGGCTTCTTTGTTTACAGTATTGCTAAAAATAGTTGTTTGAAGCTGGTTGTTTTCTTTGAACAAAATTTCCGTCTCTGAAGCAAACCCTTGCAATCCGTAAGCAAATGGCAAACTCCACGCCGTAATGTCGTAGGTTACGGAATCCGATAATTTTGATTCTGGTTCTAAAAGGGCAGTCACCATTTTTCCTTTTGGTTGAAGGACTGAAACAATCAAGTCGGTTTTTAGGGTTTGAATTAATTTTCTGGTTTTGGAATCATAATCATAAGCTGTCACCTTTTTTCCTTCTGAAGCAAAACTTTTAATGTCATGGGTGTCAAATAATGCTTTAAGTTTTACTATTTTTTCTGAATCACCCCTTAAAATGTAGCTTTTGTATTTTAGGCTTGTATTGTCGAAAAACTTTTCAAATTCAGCAATCAGTTTTGGGGCATTTTTTGAAGTAATTTCTACGGTGGAAATTCCGCTGGTAAAGTGATGCTCCACCCTGTCATTTAACGTAAGAATGGTTTCATTTTCAAGAGTGACGCCCAATCCGCCTCTTCCGCCTCCTGCCTGTTCATAGGTCATACCAATCGCACCCATATAAGTTGGATAAGTGTCGCCATAACTTGGATATAACAAATCAAATCGCTCTTTGGTAAAATAAGCCCAGCCGTTTTTATCAAAATAATGGGCATTGTTTTTTCCTATTTGTGTTTGAAAATCGCGTTGCCAAGGAGTGATAATTTCGTGAAACGGTTCTGCGGCTGGCGCAAAATAATACGGACTGTTGATGCCTTGTTCGTGAAAATCCACGTGTACTTGCGGCAACCATTTATTGTAGATTTTTAACCGCTGTTGGGTTTCAATTTGTGTTGCCCAAGCCCAATCCCGGTTTAAATCAAACAAATAATGATTTGCTCTTCCTCCCGGCCAAGGATCTTGGTGTTCCGTAGTTTCCGGATTTGGATTGAAGGGTGTGCTTTTATTTTCATTATACCAATTTACATAGCGATCGCGTCCATCTGGATTTAAACAAGGATCTATAATGACCAAGGTATTTTTAAGCCAATCTTGTTTTTTTGTGACCAATTCGTACAATGTTTGCATAGCGGCTTCAGAACTTGATGTTTCGTTGCCGTGAACGTTATAGCTCAGCCATATTATCGCAATTTCCGTGCTTGGGTTTCCCTTTAAAATCCCTGTTCGCTTTAAATTGTCTTCACGTATCGTTTCCAGATTTTTGATGTTTTCTTCCGAAGAAATATAGGAAACATACAAAGGCCGTTGCTCATAAGTTTCTCCATATTTTTCAAGCTGCATACTTTTTGAATTTTCACTGACATAGGTGAAATAATCCACCACTTTATGATGTCTTGTGAATTGAGATCCCAATTCATAGCCCAAAAATTCGGCAGGTGATTTGAGGGTTTGGGAGATGATTGCGGAAAAGGTAAATGCGGTGAATAAAATGGTAAAAATGCTGTTTTTTTTCATAAATGATAAATTTTAGACGCTGGTATATTTAAGGTAAATGATGACAATATTTTTAGGATGCTGTTTTCTGTTGAATTCTGAAACCAATAAAAAAACAATGATACAAAAATTATTTAAGGCTTTTAAAAATAATATCAGGCTGCTTTTATATCTGATGATTACCGATATAAATTTACAAAGGAGCTAAGTAAAACACATAGCTCCTTTGTTTATTAATTAATTAAAATAAAATTAATAGCCCTCATTTTGGGTTAAATTTGGATTTACATCCATTTCCCTAAGTGGAATAGGCAGTACCAATCGGTTAGCGCTATAGGGAATACTTCCCACATTTTCACCAAGTCGTTTTGCGTCAAATAAAGCAAATCCTTCAAAAGCCAACTCTCTTTTTCGTTCCATTAAAATGGTTGTTAAATTTATGGAATTGTATAAGTTTGCATTGGCTCTGGCTCTTAACAAATTGATATCATTAAGTGACGTAGCCCCAATTGAAGTTCCTTTTCTGAAATTGCTTTCAGCACGCACCAAATACATTTCCGCCAAACGCAAGAATGAAATATTTCCAAATTGGTTTTGCCACTTGGTTGTTGCTGTTCCTCTTGCGGTTACATAAAAATAAAGTGCACGATCATCATTTGGGTCATTATAAATAGCAAAATGTTGTTCTTTTATGGAAACGTCAGGGTTTCCATTACGTCCACCAAATTCAGAACCCGCCCAAAATACATTAAAATCATTTGAACTGGCATCTTGGCTAGTAACTTGCCATGCAAAAAGGTCTTCAACAGAATTTTCTTCATTGTTAAACGCACCATCAAAAGTAGCGGTTAATTCAGCGCCGCTGTTGTTAATAACATCATTTGCCATAGCACGCGCATTATCATAATCGCCCTTTTCCAAATAGACCCTTGCCAATAAAGCGGCTGCACTGTATTTTGTGGCATAAATATCATTTGAAGAAGGCAGCAAATTGTATGCATCCGTTAAATCTGAGATTACTTGACTATAAACTTCTTCCAAAATATTTCTTGAAGGATATTCTATAACGGAAGAATTTAATACCGCTGTTAATACAATTGGTACTGCAGGCTGGCTGTTTTGTGATCCGGGCACATAAGTTTTTGAATACAATCTTGCCAAATCAAAATAGGCCAATCCCCTTAGAAATTTGGCTTCGCCCTCAACAAGGTCTTTCTCAGAAGTATCAGTGAACACACTTAAACTTGATAAAACAATATTGGCTTCATTACTTATGTCATAGGCATTTATCCATATACCTTCAACAAAACTATTATCAGATAAAATAGCTTTTTCGTTATATTCTGCCGGTTGAACGTAAGTGCCATTCCAAGAGATGCCACCGGCATTTCCAATTAACTCTGATGCCAATGCGATTCCGCCACCGTAGCTTGAATTGTCTCTTGCCACGGCATAAATATTGTTCAAAATTTTCTTGACGTTTGCCGGACTTTCTGTGGCTACCTCAGGCGATAGGTTTTGTTCCGGTTCAATGTTTAAATTGTCATCACATGCCATAAACGATATGGTAAGCAGTGACATTATAATTGATATATAGTTAGATTTTTTCATAATGCTTTCTTTATAGGTCAATATTTAATCCAATTGTAAATGTTTTTGCTGGAGGGGAAGAGTAAAATGTTATCCCCTTTTCAATATTCGAATTTCCAAGATTGTCATAGGAAGATTCAGGGTCATAACCGCTGTAATCTGTAAAGGTCAATAAGTTTATACCGGTAAAATACAATCTTAGGCGATCCACAGAGAATTTTTGCGTAAGATCTCTTGGAAATGTATAGCCAAATGATAAGTTTCTTAACCGGATAAAATCCGATTTTTCCAAATAACGTGTTGAAGCCTGTTGTCCGTTTGTGCTGTACATTCTGGCTTGTGGCACATTGGTGATGTCACCAGGATTTTGCCATCTGTCTAACTGGTCGACGGTTTGGTTGTCTTCGTATCTCGCATTACCCGATTGGAATTTTCCGCCTTCATTATAAAGTGAAGATCCCCATTCTCCTTGAAGCGTAAAGGAAAAATCAAAGTTGTAAAAAGACAGTGTGTTGGTAAGGCCTGCCATTAATGTTGGGTATGGACTTCCAGAAATTATTCTTTGGGCTTCATTGTAATTACTGGTGGTGGTTTTATCTAAACTGCCATCTGTATTTAGGGTGTTTTTATAAAATAAAGCATTACCATTGGCAGGATCCACGCCCGCATATTCCACTAGGTAAAAAGAGGAAATGGTTTCGCCTTCTCTCACAATATTTCTGCCTGCCACAATATCGCCGCTTGGCAAATCCGTAACTTCATTTTCCAAAGTTGAAAGATTTAAAGATGTTTTCCAAGTTAAATTTTCAGAGCTGAAGTTATCTGTATTTAACACAAATTCAAATCCTTTATTGACAAGTGATCCAACATTACGAGTAATGGAAGTATAGCCTGATGTGCCAGGAATGGGCTCATTCAATAAAAGGTCGTTTGTTTTTTTGACATAATAATCAACTTCACCGCTGATGCGATTGTTTAAAATACCAAAATCTAAACCAATATCAATTTGGTTTGTTTTTTCCCATTTTAAATCAGGATTTCCTAGTTGAACCGGTGACAATCCAGATTTCTGGTTATAGGCTGTTCCGCCAAAAAGACCTAAGCTTGCAAAGTTGCCAATGCCGGCGTTTCCGGTTACCCCATAACTTCCTCTCAATTTTAATAAGGAAATTGTTTCAGAATCTTTGATAAAATCTTCTTCTGAAATTATCCAGCCCACAGAAGCGGCAGGGAAAACACCATATCTGTTGGCTGCTCCAAATCTGGAAGAACCATCATAACGCAAACTGCCTTTTATCAGATATTTATCCATGATGGAGAATGTTGCCCTTCCAAAATAAGAAAGGAAATTGTATTTGGTTCTGCTTGAAGTTCCCGCAGTTATTTCAGATGCGCTTTCAACTGTTTGCAAATCGTCTGAAGGAAAACCTGTTCCCGCAACATATTGTCTTTTTCGGGAACTTTCCTCAAAACTCATACCGCCAACAAATTCAAAATCGTAATCTTCGTTAAAAGTTTGAATATATGTAAAATAATTGCTGATATTGTATTTATCTGATTGAATAGCATTTGCATCGGCGTATCCGTTGGTGGAAGCTGATTGGGTTAAGCTTCCCGCAAAATATTCTTCAGTCTGGTTGTTATTGTCATATCCAAATTCTGTCTTGAAACTTAATTCAGGAAGCAGTTGATACTCCAAATAAGAATTGAGCAAAACCCTGAAAATATTAACGTCCCAATTGCCATTAAATTCTTCCATCAAAAAGTTATAATAAATACTGGTTTCATTATTGGGTGTAATGCCATCATCCAAATAGGCGGGGGTAAGCGGAGATTGCGCGATGGCTTGCAATGGTGTAGAGAAAGAATTGTCTGTTCCTATTCTTGAAATTTTTGTTTTACTTAAACCCGTATTGAGTCCAACCCTAAATTTATCTGAAATTTTATGGTCTAAATTGCCTCGAAAAGAATAACGGTCTAAACTGTTTCCACGAACAATTCCTTCGGTATTGTTATAGCCGCCGGAAATAAAGGATAACGTTTTTTCGTTTCCTCCTGAAATTGAAAAATTATGGTCTTGGACAGAACCCTTTACTAAGGCGTAATCTTGCCAATTGGTATCCACTTCGCCTGTTCTCCAATCCTTTCCGTTAGACATCCAGTCAAAATAACCGCCTGCTTCTGTTAACCACGTGTCTTCAGCTCCATAACTATTTGCGGAAGCTTCCGTAAAAAGTTCTACATACTGCTCAGCATTTAACCATTTAACTTTGTTGGTGGCTTCACTCCAACCTGTAGAGGTATTCAAAGAAACCCTTGTTTTGCCTGACTTTCCTTGTTTAGTTGTAATCAAAACAACCCCGTTTGTTCCTCGAGCACCATATATGGCGGCAGAAGAGGCGTCTTTTAAAATTTGGATAGATTCAATATCGTTAGGGTTCAATGAAATTAAAGGGTTAATTGGTGCTTCAGAAACACTTTCATCATCATTGATCAATGGCATTCCGTCAATTACATACAAAGGTTCTTGCGATGAAGAGATACTGGAAACCCCTCTAATTCTCATTTTTACACCACCTTCAACCTTCCCGTTTATTTGGGTAATTTGCACGCCGGCAGCTTTTCCGGTAAGTGCTCCCTGCATACTGGCAATAGGAATTTGATTAATGTCGCTTGAAGAAACCGAAGCAATGTTATCGGTAACTTTCCGTTTGGATTGTTTACCGAAACCTACAACCACAACTTCTTCCAGCGTGGTATCTGAAATCAATTCCACATTAATGGTTGTTTCCTGGCCCACAGTTCTTTTGATGTTTTTAAAGCCCACAAAAGAATAGACTAACACATCTTGAGGACTCGCCATGATGGTATAGTTTCCGTCAAAATCTGTTTGAGTTCCTTTATTGGTATTTTCAATAAAAATGTTTACGCCCATTAAAGGCAATCCGTCTTCACCCTTAACAACCCCGGAAATTCTCTTTTCCTGCGCCATTAATAAGGATGAAACAAAAAATAATCCTAAGAAAAAGTAAGTTTTAATTTTCATACACATGTTTTTAAATTATAGTTTGATTAATGTTTGTGAATCTTGAGTTTAAATTTATGCTTTATTTATTTTTCCATAAGGAAAATTCAAATAGAGTAATAACTCACTAATTATTAAGTGATAATATTGACAATAGTACAAAAAAAAACATACTAATAAAAATAATACATAATTATTTTTAAAATTTTAAATAAAGAAAGGGGGTGTGTTATTTTCTTTAAAAGAAAACAGCACACCCTATAAATGAATACCAAACCTTCAGCAATTTCTGACTTTAAGAAGTTTTAAAAAATCATAAACGCACTATTTTACATGGCTGTCAAACCATTTTAGATATCTTTCATACCTGTCTTTTATAAATGAAGGTCGTTCCAGACCGTGGGATTCTTCCGGATAAACAACCAATAATGTTTCTCTGCCCAAACGTTTCATAGCCTGATACATTTGTTCGGAATTAAGAATGGGTACATTCCAGTCATTGCTGCCGCCCATCCACAAAGTGGGTGTGGTAATATTTGCAACATTATTAAACGGAGATAGTTTTTCCCATAATTCAGCATTCTCCCAAGGAAGCCCCAATTCAAGTTCCCAGGTTAATTGATAATGGTCGTGACCATAATTTGCTCGGTAAAGTGACTCACTAGCGCCTGAAACAGCACCCTTAAATCGGTTTGTTTTTGTGATCACATAGTTTGTTAAAATACCTCCATATGACCAGCCGCCAACACCTAAACGGTTTGGATCTGCATAACCTTGGGCAATCACATAATCTACGCCGGCCATCACATCTTGGTAATCTTTGTTTCCCCAATCGGCAAATAAAGCCTCAGAAAATGGTTGTCCATAACCGGAAGAACCTCTTGGGTTTATAAGAAGGGTTACATAGCCATTTGCCGCAAACAATTGAGGTGATTCATTAAAATCAAACTCATATTGGCTAACCGGCCCTCCGTGAAGCCATAAAATCACCGGGTATTTTGTTTTTGGGTTAAACCCTAAAGGTTTTACCACAAAACCTTCAATGTTGGTGCCGTCCTCACTTTTAAAATGAATTTTCTCAACACTTGGTTTCTGTACTTTATTTAATATTTCATCGTTAACAGCTGTTAATTTTTTAAGGTCATTATTTTTGAATAAATAAATCTCAGATGGTTGATTGCTTTTTGCCAACAAGGGTGCAATCATTGTACTTTCTAATGAATAATCAGAAATGCTGAATTCTC
Organism: Lutibacter sp.; assembly: GCA_030694935.1. GTDB lineage: Bacteria > Bacteroidota > Bacteroidia > Flavobacteriales > Flavobacteriaceae > Lutibacter. The sequence continues at coordinate 19,999 of JAUYUA010000009.1, forward strand.
CTTTGATAACACTTTCCAATTTCTCTCCAGAAGGGTCTATTGCGCCAATAATGCTTGTACCATTTTCCTCAATCAGAAAATAAATTAACTTACCGTCTTGTGAAAATTTTGGTTTATTGATGTTTCTGTCAAGTTCGTTTGCAAGTAACGTATAAGCACCTCCTGCAGTTGGTAAAACGGCTAATTTTTGCGTGGCGTACCACATAGCTTTTGCATCAATAATTGTTGTGTATGCAATCAGTTTTCCATCCGGACTCCAAGCTGGGGATTCATCTGCATTTGGGTTTGTGGTCAATTGTTTTAATGTTTTTCCTTTGTCTAAATTGTCCGTCGCAACAATCCAAATGTCTGTGTTGGAATTACCATCAGCATTGTCAGTTCTGTTGCTTACAAAGGCAATGGATTTTCCATCGGGACTCCAAGCCGGACTTTTTTCATCAAAATCGCCTGAAGTTATTTGGACCGGAACAGAGTCTCCTGGTGTAAAAATATAAAGATGGGTTCTGTAACGGTCAAGATAGCCAGCATTATCCCTTTTAAATTGCAAGCGATCTATAACTGCAGGTTTAACTTTTTTATCATCTTCTTTATCTGGCGTTAACTCTTCGGGTTTTGGGTCTTTTATGCTCAATAATAGTCTTTTGCCGTCAGGCGCCCATTCGTATCCGGAAACCCCTTGTTTTATTTTTGTTAATTGTTGTGCATCTCCGCCATTTCTGTTAAGTAGCCAAACCTGTGCTTTTTCTTCGGGCTGTTTTGCAATAAATGACAAATATTTGTTGTCTGGACTCCAGCGTGGCTGGCTTGCGCCGTAAAATTCTTTGGAAGTCATTGGGATGGCTTCTCCTCCTTGCGCAGGAATCATCCAAAGTTGCGTCTCGGCTTTGTCTTTTTTTAGGTTGGCTTCTGAGGTGGTGTAGGCAACCCATTTTCCGTCCGGACTAATTTGAGAATTGCTGACCGATTTTAATTTCATCAGGTCATCAATGGCAATCAACTTTTTTGTTTCTTGTGAATAACCTTCAAAATAAATTAAAAAAAGCAAAAGGAAGCAGGAGAATTTTAAAATTTTAGAAGTCATAATTGTTGATTTAATGCGGAATGATTAATAATTAATATTTTATAAGAACAATTTTAGTAAAATAAATTCAATTTACTATAACAAATCCAATTAAAATTTTATTCGTTAAAATATTGTTAGATTTTTAAGGATATTTCAACAAACAAGCTTAATAGTTTACTTTTATAAAAATTAAATCAGCAATATAATTGACGAAAATTATGGCAACGAATAAAAAACAAGATTCGACCACGAAAAACATTGGAATGCGGCCTACCAGAAATCGCCCATCGCCATTTTAGGGAGGTACAAGGAAAATTATGCAGCATCCATCACATTGAAAAGCCATTTACCTGCAATTTTGAATAAAATTGTTAGGTTTCAAGTTTATATTTTTTATTTCAACCTTTTCAGGGTATTTTGCCAGCTTAATTATTTGTAATTATTTAACACTTATTTTTATTTATTAGGTTTTATAATTGATAACTTCGCCGGCAAATGAAAAGAAAATTAAATAGGGTGTTGCAGTTGTTCTTTATCGCAACAATTCTTATCGGAATTGGGTATAATTTACATGCTGAATACAGTGGTCATTCTGATAAAATAGTGCTTTCATCCGAAGATAATTCTGAAGAAAGCTTTTTTGTTTTTGATATGGATTCTTTTGAAGAAGATCAAATTAAGCATCATATTGAGAACAACATTTTAGTGACACTTAATTTTGAAAATTATAATTTCAAAAACTCCTTTTTAATTCTGCAGGTCTCTTTTATTATTTGGCAACCACCCAAAAATTACTCTTAAATTTAATTTTTTACAAATTCGAGATCAATTATGTCCCCAAATTAAGAATTTGTGAATCAAAGTGAATCTTGTTTGGTTTACGCAATTTACCTTTTTATTAATTTTAAGACTTTAGATTATGGGATTTGACCATTATAATAAACCTAAGAGAAAGTATCGCAATGATTATGATTATCAAGTAAATTCTGATTTTAGACCCAATAGGAGTGAAATGGGACTAAATATATTAAAAAAGATTTTAAACAACAGAAAGCTAAAAACTATCCTTATAATAGGAGTTTCAATTTTGCTGATTATTATAATAGGATTAATTGTGCTGCTATTTCCTTTACTTGTAAAAATAGTCAATTATATAAGTGAAAATGGGGTTCATGGCATAGTGGAACTTGTAACGGAAATTATTAACAAAATTTGGACAGGTACAAACTAATGATGATTCACAACAGATTATATTTCAAAAAAGCAATGGTTTTTAATTGGGATTGCACAATCATAAAATCTTATTCCTTTAATCAAAACACTGACTTAAAAGCCGTCGTCACAGTGATGCTTTTACAAAGTTTGTTTATTTTGCTTGAGTATTTTTTTATCGTTTAAAAGGTTTCATGAATTTGAAGTTTGCTGATTTTTAGTACTTTATATTCAGAAAAAATATAATTTTGTTATCATTTAAAATTTAAATATGGTTGTAGATATTTATATATGGATTGGTTTTTTGGCGTTCGTGCTTATAATGCTGGCATTGGATTTAGGGGTATTTCACCGTAAATCACATGAAGTAAAAATTAAGGAAGCGCTTATTTGGACCGCAATTTGGATTTTCATGGCGATGCTGTTTAATTACGGTATTTATGTTTTTATGGGCGAGGTTAAAGCGCTTGAGTTTTTAACTGGTTATGTTATTGAAAAATCATTGAGCGTGGACAATCTTTTTGTTTTTATCATGATTTTTACCTATTTCAATGTGAATCCAAAATACCAGCATAAAATTTTATTCTGGGGTATTTTGGGCGCATTGATTATGAGGGCAATTTTCATATTTGCCGGCGTGGCCTTAATTACCAAATTTCATTGGATCATCTATATTTTTGGAGGATTTTTGGTGTTTACGGGAATAAAAATGCTTTTTCATAAAGATGAAATCATTGAGCCGGAAAAAAATCCTTTGGTGCGTTTGTTCAAAAAATTTATGCCGGTGACCACAGAAGAAAAAGGAGATAAGTTTTTTGTGAAAATGGACGGCAAAACATTTGCCACGCCACTTTTTGTAGTGTTGCTTTTGGTTGAATTTACCGATTTAATTTTTGCCGTTGATTCAATTCCGGCAATTTTGGCCATTACAAACGACACTTTTATTATTTTTACATCCAATGTTTTCGCTATTTTAGGGTTGCGGGCATTGTATTTTGCGTTGGCCGGAATTACACAATATTTTCACTATCTTAAATATGGGTTGTCGGCAATTCTTGTTTTTGTTGGCATGAAAATGTTGGTGGTCGATTTTTATAAAGTCCCGATTGTTTATTCTCTTGCAACAATTTTGGGCATCCTAATTATATCGGTGGTGTTTTCCCTTCTTTTCCCTAAAAATGAACAAATAAACAGTTAAATAATTTTAAAATTTACTTATTATGAATTGTCCAAGTTGTAAAATTCCTTTAGTAATGTCTGAAAGACAAGGTATAGAAATAGATTATTGTCCACAATGTCGTGGAATTTGGCTTGATCGTGGAGAGCTTGATAAACTGATTGAAAAATCAAATGCAGCTGAAAACCAGCAAGAATTTAGTGCTGGCCCTTCTCAACAACAACAACAACAACAACAACCGCCATCTTATTATGATCAGCAAAATAATCAGGCTTATCATAATAAGTACAGGAAAAAGCACTGGCTTAACGAGTTGTTTGATTAAGTTTTATGGGACAGGGAAACCTGTCCCATTTTTTTAGCATCTAATCACTTTTTGCTTGAAATAAAATTAAACACTTCGCGAATGGTTTTCTTTCTGATTTTTCGTTGCAAATCCATATCAACAAGAATGAGCGTGTATTGAAATTTGACTTCCAGATAATCCATTTTCATTTCAACCACTTTTAAATTATAAGATTTTGGTTCTATATACGCGCTGAAACTTTCAAGCGACAGAATAATCTCTTTTTCAAGTTGTTCAATGCTGTCAATATATTTAAGCGCTATTTGAAAATCAACAGTCATCAATCTTACGTCTCTTTTCGTATAGTTAATAATTTCACTGTAATAAACTTTAGAATTCGGAATAATGACGATGTCATCATCATCATTAAGAATTTTAACCTTCAGCATGCCAATTTCAACTATTTTCCCTTTTTGGTTATCAATTTTAACAAAATCATTTATTTCGAAAGTGTTTGAAAAACTTAAATAGACACCGCTTAAAAAATCTACGATATATTCCTTTGTCAATATTGCAAAAGCCGCGGCAACAATGGTTAACGAAGTGATTAACTCAGACGGGTTTATGCCAAAAATGCTTAAGAACATAATGAACAGGCCAGCGCCGATAGTAAAATTGGCGATGTTTTCTATGCCAAAATGGACATTGTTTTTTTTGTTTACCGGGATATTATTTTTTTTGGAATAGAAATATTTGGCGGCATTTGAAAAAAAGTTAATGGCAATGTAAAAAATCACGAATGCCAATACTGATTGCAATTGATAATAATCTGTTATTATTTCAGACGTTACGGAATTGAAAAATTTCAAATAAATGACGCCAAATAACAGTACTGCATTGATGATAATGATCCAATATTTTTTCATTATTTTAATTTAATTATTTACGATTCCTATTTATATAACAACATAAAATCTGGTCAATGATTAATTCAACCACTCATTATGACTATGGTTGTTAAATCGTTTTAAAGATAGGTAAATATTAAATTCAATTTTAGGCATTATTGCTTTATTTAAGCTGTTTTATTAAAAACCAACAAAGGGATTTTTGCGCTGAATGCATAAGATTCGGATTTGCTGCCATAAAAAATTTTCTCAATAAAGCTTCTGTTTTGTCTGGTGAACATTATTAACAAGGAAGGTTTCAATAATGCCGCAGATTCATTAATTTTTGAAATCAAACTATCTGTGCTGTCGCAATCTATAAAGCGTAAATCAATACTGCTTTTTGGGTATTTATTTACAGTTTCCTCCATTTCAGATTTTTTGTATGATATTTTAGAAGAAAAATTAAAGTGCAGCAATTTAACCTTTGCGCCTAAAGGATTTGCAAACGCCACTACTTTTTTCAATTCTTTATCAAGATCGTCCAGATCCGAAAAATATAGCAGGTTTTTAATGCTTTTCGTTCTGTAATTGTTTGGAACTACGATTACCGGAACAGTTGAAAAATTAATAAGGCTGGAGGTGGTTGTTCCCAATATTTTTTTAAAATACCCAGCACCCCGTTTGCTTATGCAAATATAATCGAAGTTACTGTTTAAGGCATATTCCCGAATGGCGCTGTCGGCCATGATGGCTTCCTTAACAACATATTTAATGTTTTTAGGAACTTGTTCTTTATTTTTATAAATCGAATTTACATATTGGTTAAGTCTTTTTTGGTTCTTTACTGCCTCACTTTTTTTATAAGCTGCGAAAGCAGCATCGCTCCAAGAAGTAGGTTTCATAAGATGATAAGAATAAAAAAACGTTAAAGCAACTGGGCTCTGTGTGGCCAACTGAATTGCGAAACGCAAACCTGCTTTTGCATTCTTAGAAAGATCTGTGGTAACAAGCATTTTTTTCATCGGGTTATTTTTTTATGTTGCTGTTAGGTCATAAAACTTTAAGTATAAAATACATTGTCGTTTCGGTAGCAATTAGAAAATAATACTATTTTATTGCCTTCACCCTAATTTGGTAATTATTTTCTCTATCATTTAAATATACAAAAAAATGACAAATATAATAATGTAACCCCATATTTATCAGTGAAATAAGAAAGCCATCCGTTTAAAAAAAAAACAGTTTCTTTATTAATTTCAACAAACGATTTGAATTGTTTACTTTTATAAAAATAAATTTCCAGTAAAATGAACGAAAATCCTGACGAAAATGAAAAGGTCGATTTCAAAAAACATTGGAATGCGGCCTACCAGAAATCGCCCATCGCAAATTTAGGCTGGTATGAGGAAAATCCTACTCCTTCCATAGAATTGATAGAAGCCTGCAGCCTGCCAAAAGATGCCTTAATTTTTAATGCCGGCGCCGGCGCAACCACTTTAATATCGGAATTGTTGGCGAAAGGTTATGAAAATTTGGTGGTGAATGATATTTCTCCAGTGGCTTTAGCCGAATTGAAAAACAACTTATTGGTGTCTAAAAACGCACATATTAAATTTATTGTGGACGATTTAACCAATTCTGATGAATTATTGAAATTAAAAAACATTGATTTGTGGCATGACAGGGCGGTGTTGCATTTTTTTACGAAAGAAAAGAATCAAAAAACCTATTTTGATTTGCTGAAAAGCGTTTTAAAACCAAAAGGATTCGTAATTTTGGCTGAGTTTAATTTAGAGGGCGCTAAAAAATGCAGCGGATTGGACGTTTTTAATTACAATGAAGAAATGCTGCAAGAACGATTGGGAAACGATTTTGAATTGCTGAAATCATTCAATTATACCTACACGCAACCTTCAGGAAATACAAGAGAATATGTATACACATTGTTTCAGAAAAAATAATAAAGGTTCATGAGCGTGCATCACATTCCTTTTTCAGCTACCGGATATTTTTCGCAGCTAATTTGTGATTATTTAGACAAAAAGCCTGAATTATCCGAATTTTATGGCAATTTTCCGGACCTTGAAGGCTTTAAAAATCAGATTGAATCAAAAAAAACAGCGTTTTCTGCACCATCGAGACAATTATTGAGCGATGCGTTGAAACAACAATATATAAATACTATTATTTTAGATGAAGCAGCTCAAAATTTGGAGTTGCTTTTAAATGAAAATACGTTTACGGTGACTACCGGACATCAATTGAATATTTTTACCGGACCCTTATATTTTTTGTATAAAATTGTGACCGCCATAAATTTGGCCGACAGGTTGAAAAAGGAGTTTCCGCAACAAAATTTTGTGCCCGTGTATTGGATGGCAACGGAAGACCACGATTTTGAGGAGATACAATATTTTAATGTCGATAACACTAAAATAAGCTGGAGCACGGAAAGTGGCGGCGCTGTGGGCCGATTAAAAACAAGCGGATTTGATGCTGTTTTTAATGAATTTTCTTCCATTTTGGGAACTTCCAAAAATGCCGATGCCTTAAGGGAATTGTTTAAAAATGCGTATTTAAATAACGATAATCTGGCAGAAGCTACCCGCTTTTTGGTGAATGAACTTTTTGGAGTTTATGGATTGGTGATTGTTGATGGAGATGATGTAAAATTAAAAAAACAGTTTGCGCCTTTTGTGAAACAGGAATTGCTTCAAAACACATCTTTCAATATTGTTTCCAAAACGGATCAGCTTTTGTCAGCCGAATATAAAATTCAGGTAAATCCGAGAGAAATTAACTTATTTTACTTGAAAGATGCGCTAAGGGAACGCATTATTTTTGAAAAAAATCATTTTACAATTAACAATACGAATCTCACTTTTTCTGAACAAGAAATGATGAAGGAAGTTGAAGAACATCCCGAACGTTTTAGCCCAAATGTAATAATGCGTCCGCTTTACCAGGAAATAGTGTTGCCAAACTTGGCATATATTGGCGGAGGTGGAGAATTGGCGTATTGGTTTCAGCTAAAAAATTATTTCAACGCTGTAAATGTGCCTTTTCCAATTTTGGTTTTGCGAAATTCAGTATTGCTGGCCACTAAAAAACAGTTGCATAAATTGGATAAATTAAACATTTCGGTCACTGAAGTTTTTTCCAAACAAGAAATCTTAATTGCCAATGTCATTAAGGAACATTCTGAAATAAAAATAGATTTTTCTGAACAAAAAAATACCTTGCAGCAACAATTTTTTGCTTTAAAGGAGCTTGCCAAAAAAACCGACAGTACCTTTTTAGGCGCCGTAAATGCACAGGAAAAAAAGCAACTAAACGGACTTGATAATCTGGAAAAACGATTGTTGAAAGCGCAAAAACGCAAACTTTCTGGCCTGGTTGACCGCATTAAAGAAGTGCAAAATGAGTTGTTTCCCAACCAAAGTCTGCAGGAACGCAATCAAAATTTTTCTGCATTTTATAAATTAATGGGAGCAGACCTTATTCCCACATTACTAGCAAATACAGATCCGCTGAAATTTGAGTTTACGGTTATTGAATTTGAGTAGGAATTGGAGTGAATGCTAGCATTTTGTCCTTAAAGGTATATTGAATTTCCAACACTTGTTCACTGCTTATTTTAGCCGATTCTTCTTCGGTTAATTCAAAATCTATTTCCGTATAATAGGCCGGTGTATTTTTAATTTGATTGGATTCAACATCATTATTGTCTGAACTCAAAACCAAAGAATCATTTTCAAAAATAAAAGAAAGCGTGCAACCTGTCCGTTTTATTTTGGTGGAAAATTCACCAATGATAATGGTTTTGATAAAAGGAAATCCGCCCAACTCTTCAATATCCAAATACACCGTATTATTGCTGTTTTCCGCATATTTTGTTCCGCCTTTGAAATCAATTTCAGAAATTATTTCGGCAATACTGATGGTGTTTTTATTTGGTTTTAAAAGATTTAAAAAGGAAAATGCCATATTAATTGTTTTCTAGTTGTGATATACTTGATTGTGCGCTAAAGGTTCTCCGCAATTTGTGCAATTAGAAGCGGTACCAGATCCTCCATAGCAACCTTTGGTGCAACTGTAATGATAAATTCCTTTGGCATTTTGCGCAGGAGACGGTGCTGCTGGCGTGTTGGCTGCCGGCGCCTGAATATTTGTAGGGACATTTAAAGGTCCGTTTTTCAATAAATCCTGGCTGTGAAAAGCGTCATTGTGCAAATATGGATTTTTACAAACCGGACAAGCGCCTTGAACATCGCTGCCGCTGTTTTCGCATTTATTGGCGCAAATATAATGCTTCACGGAAGCGGTCTGGGTGTTTTCCTGTAATACAGGTTTTGGTTTTTCTTCTTTACAAGAAAATGAAATGGCCAAAACAAAAAACAACAAAATTTTAATAGTTTTCATAGTAAGAGATATTTCTTTTTAAATGACGATAGCCACAAATATAAGAAAATTTAAATGAAGGCAAAATTAGTTGTTTTTTGTTGGTTTAATATTTCAAGTTTCAAGTTTCAGGTTTCAGGCAAATTTTTACCATAAAAAAAGACAATTTTTAATTTATTAAAAATTGTCTTTTTTTAAAATAACATTTAACGTATAACATTTAACGTATAACATTGTTATTACAAATGAATCACTTCGCCATAAGCATCGGCAACGGCTTCCATCACAGCTTCACTCATGGTTGGATGCGGATGTATGGTTTTAAGCACTTCGTGTCCTGTAGTTTCTAATTTTCTTCCTAAAACCGCTTCAGCAATCATATCGGTAACGCCGGCGCCAATCATATGGCACCCCAGCCATTCTCCATATTTTGCGTCGAAAATCACTTTTACGAATCCGTCTGGCGTTCCTGCAGCTTTCGCTTTTCCGGAGGCAGAAAACGGGAATTTTCCAATTTTAAGCTCATAACCTTTTTCCAAGGCCTGAGCCTCTGTCATACCCACACTTGCAATTTCAGGCGTTGCATAAGTACATCCCGGAATGTTTCCGTAGTCGATGGCTTCGGTGTGCAAACCTGCAATTTTTTCAACGCAGGTAATGCCTTCTGCTGAAGCGACGTGCGCTAGGGCAGGACCCGGAACAACATCCCCAATGGCGTAATAGCCAGGAATATTGGTTTGGTAAAAATCATTCACGATGATTTTATCTCTGTCCGTTACGATACCTACTTCTTCCAGCCCGATATTTTCTATATTCGATTTAATGCCCACGGCAGAAAGCACGATGTCGGCTCTCAATATTTCCTCTCCTTTTTTGGTCTTCACCACAGCTTTAACGCCATCGCCTGAAGTATCTACAGATTCCACAGAAGAACTGGTCATCACTTTAATACCCGATTTTTTAAAGGAGCGTTCAAATTGTTTAGAAACGTCGATATCTTCCAAAGGCACCAAGTTTGGCAAAAACTCTACAATAGTTACTTCCGTTCCCATCGCATTATAAAAATGGGCAAACTCAACGCCAATAGCGCCAGAGCCCACTACAATCAATTTTTTAGGTTGCACAGGCAAGGTCATCGCTTCTCTGTATCCTATCACTTTTTTTCCGTCCTGCGGCAAACTTGGCAGTTCACGGGAACGTGCGCCTGTGGCAATAATGATATGGTCAGCACTGTACTCAGTCACTGTTCCTTCTGCATCCGTCACGTCTATTTTTTTGCCGGTTTTCAATTTTCCGAAACCGTCAATAACCTCAATTTTGTTTTTCTTCATCAAAAACTGAACGCCTTTGCTCATACCGTCAGCCACATTTCTGCTGCGTTTAATCACGGCGCCAAAATCTTTGTCGATGGCCTCGGCTTTTAAGCCGTATTCATCCACATGTTTTAAATAGTCATACACCTGGGCGCTTTTTAACAAGGCTTTGGTAGGAATACAACCCCAGTTTAAACAAATGCCGCCTAAATTTTCCTTTTCTACAATAGCCACTTTAAAACCTAGTTGTGATGCTCTAATTGCGGTAACGTATCCTCCCGGACCACTTCCTAAAATGATGATGTCGTATTTCATGTTTTATTTGTTTAATCGTTTACTAAAACTTTTAATATTTAACTTTTAACTTTTCAAAGCCCATCGCGCCGGCTGGCCCATTCGCTAAAAATGTTCACTGAACATTTCCTTTACGCTCTGTCCCCCCTTCGGGGGTTAGGGGGCTTTTACATTCTCTCCGGAACTTCAATCCCCAATAATTTAAAAGCGGCTTTAATAATTTCGCCCACTTTTGCTGAAAGTTGTGTTCTCAGTATTTTTTCTTTTTCGTTTTCGCTTCCTAAAATGGGCAGACTTTGGTATAACGAATTGTATTCTTTTACCAAATCATACGTGTAATTTGCGATCAGGGCCGGACTGTGATTTTTGGACGCATTTTGTATGATTTCAGGAAACTGCTGAATTTGTTTGATCAATTCCCGTTCCTTTTCGTGCAAGGAAATAGCCGAAATTTCTTCTGAAAAATCAAAATCTGCTTTTCTGATGATGGATTGAATTCGGGCGTATGTGTATTGGATAAACGGACCTGTGTTTCCGTTAAAATCGACAGATTCTTCAGGATCGAACAAAATACGTTTTTTTGGATCCACCTTCAAAATATAGTATTTCAAGGCACCCAAACCGATTATTTTATACAATGCTTCTTTTTCCGGTTGTGAATAGCCTTCCAGTTTTCCCAATTCCTGTGAAATCTTTCTGGCAGTATCTACCATTTCTTCCATTAAATCGTCGGCATCCACCACGGTTCCTTCACGCGATTTCATTTTTCCGCTAGGCAAATCGACCATGCCATACGACAAATGGTATAAATTATCAGCCCATTCAAAACCCAGTTTTTTCAGAATCAGGAACAATACTTTAAAATGGTAATCTTGCTCATTTCCAACCGTATATACCAATTCGCTTAAATCAAAATCTTTAAAACGTTCAATGGCGGTTCCAATATCTTGTGTCATATACACCGCGGTGCCATCCGATCGTAATACGATTTTTTCATCCAGTCCGTCGGCGGTTAAATCGATCCAAACCGAGCCATCTTCCTTTCTGTAAAAAACACCTTTTTCAAGTCCGATAGTAACCACATCTTTTCCCAATAAATAGGTCGTGCTTTCGTAATAATTTTTGTCGAAATCTACCCCAAGCGTGGCATAAGTTTGTTCAAAACCAGCATAAACCCATTGGTTCATTGTTTTCCAAAGAGAAACGACTGCTTCATCCCCGGCTTCCCATTTAAGCAGCATTTCTTGGGCTTCCAACAAAATGGGCGCCTGTTTTTTTGCTTCTTCTTCGGTTTTTCCTGCCGCAATTAACAGGGCAATCTCTTCTTTATAGGCTTTGTCGAAGGCCACATAGTAGTTTCCTACCAATTTGTCTCCTTTTAAACCGGTGCTTTCTGGCGTTTGGCCATTTCCAAATCGTTGCCAGGCCAGCATACTTTTGCAAATATGGATGCCTCGGTCGTTGATGATTTGCGTTTTATATACTTTTTTCCCTGAAGCCTTTACAATTTCAGCCACAGAATATCCCAATAAATTATTTCTGATATGCCCCAAATGCAATGGTTTATTGGTATTTGGCGAAGAATATTCCACCATCACCGCTTTTTCGGCCGGATTGGGTGTTACAAATCCGAAGTTTGGCGTTTTGTAAATTTCATTGAAGGCATTCAGGAAGAATTCATCGGAAATCACCAGATTTAAAAAGCCTTTCACCACATTAAAATCTTTGACTTCCGGTACGTTTTCCTTTAAATAGGTGCCCAGTTTGGTCCCAATTTCAACAGGATTTCCTTTGATGGAACGCAAAAATGCAAAAATAACAACAGTGACATCACCTTCAAAGTCTTTGTTCGTTGCCTGAAATTCCACTGATTCTATAGAGATATCGTAAATTTCTTTTAACCCTTTTTTTATGGCGTTTTCTAAACTGTTTTGCATCTTTTTTTGCTGAAATCTGTTAAGGAGCAAAAGTACGATAATTTTTAAAAGTTTAAATTGTATTTTTGCCAATAAATTAAATAAATGGAAGCGTTTTTAAAAGAATTGCCGGGTTTAGCGAAAGAAAAACACCTGGAAACAAAAAAATATTTTGAAAAATTGAAAAAGCGTACGCCTAACAATTTGGATTTTGTGGTGCAGGAATTACACAACAGTGAGTTTAAACGAACGGATTGCTTAACCTGCGGTAATTGCTGCAAAACCACCAGTCCTATTTTTACCGAGAAGGACATTCAGCGTATTGCCAAGTATGTTAAAATGAAAGAGCATCAGTTTATTTCGACGTATTTGGAAAGGGATCAAGACGATTTTTATGTGTTAAAAACCGCTCCTTGTTCCTTTTTGGATTTAAATGACAATATGTGCATCATTTACGATGTGCGGCCAAAAGCCTGCAATGAATATCCGCATACCAACCGACGAAAATTTATCCAGCTCACCGATTTATCAATGAAAAATACGGAAATCTGTCCGGCCGTCTACAACATTGTGGAAGCTTTGAAAAAGAAATTGCCGCTGTAGAAATTGTTGAACTGTTTAATCGTTGATGTGTGTAATTATTTAACTATTTGCTTTCACCTTTCTCCTTTCAGCTTTTAACGTATAACGTATAACATTTAACCAAACCTTTAAGTTCCCTCTTCGGGGGCTAGGGGGGCTATTAAATGAAGAAAGGGAAGCCAGTAATACCGCTTGTAACCCCTTACAATCGATATTTTAGTAGCTTCCCAGTTTTTTAAGCAGCGCAATATGGCGCGATTGCCTATGGTGAGTTATAATCCTAAGATCTCCAATAGATAAAACTGTTTTGCAAAACAATTTTTAAACGTTTGATAAAAGGGAATTTAATATTTAAATGCCTTTTGATTATTAAACCGTTGTGGGGACAATGATTTTTTTTGTTTTTGACTGAACTTAATCTGTATTTTTCTTTACAATATTAAACCGTTGTGGGGACAATGATATTTTTTTTTTTTGGACTGAACTTAATCTGTATTTTTCTTTGCAATATTAAAACCGTTGTGGGGACAACTTTTAAAAAACCGTTGTGGGGACAACTCTTGATTAAAACCGTTGTGGGGACAGCGCGGATTTATAATTTATTTTTTTAATTGATATTAAAGTAAAACGCATTTTTGCGGAGTCACAACTTCACCTAATTTGTTGATGTAGTTGAAACCAGGCATCATAGTGTTGATGTATATTCTATTTACTTTTTTAGTTAAAGCAGTTGCGTTATTGAGGCTGTTATTTACTACTTTTAAAAAGTTGATACTTTCGATTTGTTGTAATTGTGTTGCTTTCATCTTATTTAATTTAGGGGTTTAAAAATTGCCTTCCGTTTGATGTGGGAAATTGCTAATAATTTTTGTTTATTTTTTTATGAAAATATTTGTAAAGTAATTTCTGTTGTCAGAATTTTTTTCCATAGAAATCCCGAAATGTGTATAATCTGGATTTTCAATAACTTTTCTGTGCCCATCACTGTTTAACCAACCTTTAACCACACCTTCAGCTGTGTTAAATCCGTAAGCTACATTTTCGCCAACAGTTTTTGCGCCAGCTTCAGACATTAAGGTTTGGGCTCTTTGTGCAAAATTGTCGTGGCTAATTTGACCAACTTCAATCATATAATTGGTATGGCCGTCTGCCACTCCCGAAACAATGTTTAAAGTGTTTAAGGTGTTTAGGCCTAAGCTTGATCTGTGTGCGTTTACCAGGCTAACGATTTCAGATTCTATATCTGAATAAACAACTTTGGCGTTTACAACTTCGCTGTTTTCATTGAAATAAACACCGTCGTCTTCTTTTGCGCAGGAAAATAATAGGGTAGTTAAAAGAATTAATGCGAGTAATTTTGGGGCATAAGTTTTCATTTTTTTTTGGGGTTAGGGGTTGATTTATTTTTTTTTGGGTTTTGGGGTTGATTTATTTTTTTGGGTTTTGGGGTTGATTTATTTTTTTTGGGTTTTGGTTTTTTGCTTTCTTATGATACAAATGTAGGAAGAATATTTTAATAAATAAACTTTTTGTATAAAAAATTTACCATTTGTTGTAAAAAACTTACCATTTGTTTATAAAATATGTCAGTTTATCAGTAAACAAAGGGTTTATAACCTTAAAAAAATTACCATTTATTTATAAAAACATACCGTTTGTTTATAAAATAGATCAAAAAAATTTGAAAAAAAGTAAAATAATGCCTTTTTAAAGATCAATTTTAATGGTAAAAAAGCGTAAAATGTCCCAATTTGTACAATAGGCCAATTAATTTGATTTTGATAAGAAATTAAAAGATTATGTATCAATCAAAAATTAGCATTCTTCGATTTGGAAATTCTTCAAGGTAATGGAAATCAATTAGATGTGTAAAGAAATAAGTATCGGATTGTTAGAAGCGGGTTTGTTTATGGGTGTATAAAATCAAAATAATTTACAATAAATAGAAGGAAACCTTAAAATTTGCGAAAATTTTGAAAACAGACTTTAGTTTTTGAAAAATCGTAATAATTGATGGCAATCGCTAAAATTTTGTTTGAATATCATTCGTACAACAAATATTTTGACCTGATTTTTTTAAATGCTTCAATTTCGGGTTGCCAAGAGGACCGAATTCTTTCGGCGGGCATTCCGTTTTTTATTTGGGTTTCAAGTTCGGAGGTTCCGGCGTGGGCGGTGAATGATGCACCAAAAAATTGTTCTGTTTTGGGCGTTTTTGAATAGGCGTCAAGTATCCATGAAATATTAACGTTGCTTAATCGTTCCGTATTTTTTAAATCGACACCGTAACATAATTTACCTAGGTGTTTAGGCGATTTGGCACCTACATTGGGTTGTGGGGTGTAATTAAACGCAGTTCTCGGAAAAAATGGTGCGCCATATTGCTGAAATTGGTTTTCAGTTCCCCTTCCTTCGTTGATGATGGTTCCTTCAAAAAATCCCAAACTCGGATATAAATTAATCGCCTTATCGTTTGGCAGGTTTGGTGAAGGTTTAATAGGAAGGTGGTATTCGCTTTGGTGGGTATAGTTTTTCAAAGGAATTACCGTCAGATTACACAATGCTTTATTTTTTAACCAATGTTCCCCGTTAATCATTTGGGCATATTCTCCAATGGTCATTCCATAAACCAGCGGAACAGGATGCATTCCCAAGAAACTGCTGTGTTCCATTTTTAAGGTTGGGCCGTCAATATAATGTCCGTTCGGATTTGGCCGATCCAAAACAATGAGCGGAATGCCATTTTCGGCGCAGGCCTCCATTACATAATGCAGGGTAGATATATAGGTGTAAAATCGCACCCCAACATCCTGAATATCAAAAATAACAAGTTCAATTCCTTTAAGTTGTTCCGTTGTTGGCTTTTTGTTTTTTCCATATAAAGAAACAATGGGCAACCCCGTTTTTACATCAAATCCATCATTTACCGTTTCGCCGGCATCAACATCGCCCCTAAATCCGTGCTCCGGAGAAAATACTTTTGAAATATTTATTTTATGGGAAAGCAGGGAATCAACCAAATGCAAAGAGCCATTTTTTTTGAAAATAACGCTGGTCTGATTCGCCACAACGGCAATATTTTTACCCGCCAATAAAGGCAAGTAGGCCGCTGTATTGTTTGAGCCAACCACAATTTTCTGCTGTTGGATTTGTGCAATAGTTTCTGGTTCAGGTATGGGGTTCAAGGCCCTATTTTTTGCCGAGCAGGAATTCAAACAAAAAAACAATGTTAAAACCGATAAGAAATATGTATTTTTGAACCGTATAGAAATCATAGACCAATTGAATTACGAGTTATTTATTGCAAAACGCATTATTGCCGCAAAGCAATACAAAAGTAGCATTTCATCACCAATAATAAAAATAGCGATTATAGCAATTGCGATGGGCATGATGATTATGATGGTTTCCGTAGCCACCGGCATAGGACTTCAGCAAAAGATTCGCGAAAAATTATCAGGCTTTAACGGCCATATACAAATCACGAATTTTGACGACAACAATTCGGAGATCACTTTAAATCCGGTTTCAAAAAAACAAGATTTTTATCCGAAATTCACCAACATAGACGGCGTTAAAAATGTGCAGGTTTTTGCTACCAAAGCGGGTATTATCAGGACCAAAACCGATTTTGAAGGCATTATTTTTAAAGGTGTGGCGCAGGAATACGACTGGACTTTTTTTAAAGAATACCTTATTAAAGGCAGGTTGCCCGATTTTTCTAAGGAAGTTTCCAATGAAGTGCTCATTTCCGAAGAAATTTCTAACAGGCTCAACATACATTTGGGTGATGAATTTAACATTCTTTTTGTAAAAGATGATCCGGCAAAAGCGCCTTGGATTCGTGTGGTGAACGTGGTTGGCATTTACAATTCTGGCTTTCAGGAGTTTGACGAAAATTTTGTGATTGCCGATATTCGGCATATTCAAAAAATGAACCGTTGGAATGATGATGAAGTAGGCGGATTTGAAGTGTTGCTGAATAATTTCGATGAGATTCAGCAAAAAAGTGATCAGGTGTATTTGCAAACAGCTTCTACACTAAACAGCAAAAGTGTTATTGAAAAATACCCTTCCATCTTTGAATGGATTAGTTTGTTCGACAATAATATGTACTTGATTATCGCCATTATGATTTTGGTTGCCGGCATCAATATGATTACCGCTTTATTGGTGCTTATTTTAGAAAGAACACAAATGGTAGGCATTTTAAAGGCGCTTGGCGGGTCCAATTTCAGCATCAGAAAAATCTTTTTGTACAATGCGGCCTACCTTATTATAAAAGGCTTGTTTTGGGGAAACCTTATTGGGCTCACACTGTTATTTGTTCAAAAATATTTTAGTGTTTTAACCTTAAACCCTTCAACATACTACGTAAATACCGTCCCGGTCTATATCGATTTTGGATATATTGTGCTTCTAAATGTTGGAACATTGTTACTTTGCTTGTCTATGCTAATTATCCCTTCCATCATCATCGCAAAAATAAGTCCGGCGAAATCCATTAAGTTTGAATAATGCCCCCTAACCCCCGAAGGGGGAACTGTTAAGGAAAATAAACTAAATAGAATTATATAAAAGCATAAGATATTTAGAACTATTAATCAATAACCCCGAATCAAAAAGAAACCGTCATATGAGTTTTTTCGTTGTAAAATAGGTTGTTTTTTTAGCGTTGGCTGAAGGAGCAACCCAAAGAGCCTCGAGGCTGGGGAAGCGGGGCAAAGGCGGTCTGGGTGATGTGGTGAAAAAATTGGACTAATTTTACAGAAAAAAATCAGTAGACTAGATTTTTTGTTACTTTTTTATCAATGAAAAAAGTAAAAAACATCCAATAGGATTACTAATTGATTAAAGAAATTGTAATTTAAATATAAAAATATAATTAATTGCTAATTTTTTTTCTTTTACCCCAACCCTATCTTCGACAAAAACTCAGGATGATATAGGCGAGAAAAAAACTATTTATGAATCAGATGAAAAAGACAGAAACTGTTTTGGCTAAATAATATATTTTTGACAACCAACTCTAATAAAAGTTATAATTATCAAATTTTACTCTAGACCTTTGCAGAGCGGAGCCGAAGTAGGGTTAGGGGTTTGTAAAATTCAACTAGTGTTAAGTTAATTTTGATATGACGGTTAATATTTGTATCTTAGCATCAAAAACGGCAAATGGCACACTACACAATCAAGCTAAGCAAAATTGAGGTTGAAGATTTCAATAAAATTATTAACAAAGGGAGACACAG